>NZ_JBNGOT010000006.1:0-353495 GCF_050589705.1 Sunxiuqinia rutila | reverse complement strand
ATCAAATTTGGAGAACGATGCAAACTAAAACTCTAATAGCAAAAAATACAATTGACACAGTTTAATGAACATTACCCTGAAAGAATTAAGCCCCTTCCTTTTCGAACAACAATACGATATGCTCTAAACGGCATCATTAAGCATCCTCCCAATCGAAATCAGCAATTGGGAATCTTACTGCTTCGTATCCTTGTGTTCGGGTATTACAGCTTAATCGTTTCTCCATCAATTTACAAAACTTCATAAAACATGAGCCTAAGAAAACCCATTTTATTCTAGTTTTAAAGAACTGACACCGTTTAATGAACACAACCAGCTAGCTGACTAGCTGAGCATCTGAAAACCGGCTGTCAACTTTAACCGTTAAGAACGCAGAGGCTTGAAAAGGTTAAAGAATCAAGGAGAAAGGTTAAAGTAGGAAGCCAATAGACCTTATTCTCATTGAACCATGCGCTGGTGGTTGGACTGCCTTCTCTTCTCGAAGGGAAGGTGTCCCGGGAACCGGGACGGATGGGTTAAGAAACAGGCAGAAGATCACGAAGACATGAACGTACGAAGTCACGAACGTGTGAACTCATGCGCAATCTGAAAATCTGACTATCAATTTTTAATGACTATCAATGACAAGTTTCAATTTTAACCACAGAGCGATACAGAGCAAAAAACAATGACACCGAATAACTGAAAACTGATAACCGATAACAGTCCTTTTAACCGCAAAGATGCAAAGGAAACGCAAAGAAAGAATACACGAACCCACAAAGACAAGCCTCTTATGTACTCATGAACTGTCATGAAACTGACAAAAAAATCCCCAGCCGGTTGATTCGACTGAGGATTTCAATATGCATCAATAATTTATTCGCTACTGCTGCTGGTCTCTGTTCCGGGCTTAGCCTTTAGCCAGCGAGAACAGGAACTCGAGGCCTCCTTCGGGCTTGTTACGGACCGAGATTTCGCCCTTATGCAGCTGCACCGCATTTTTCACAATAGACAAGCCCAGGCCGGTTCCCCCGTTTTCGCGGGTGCGGCCCTCATCGGCCCGGTAAAAACGCTCAAAAATACGTGCCAGGTGTTCCTCCGGAATTCCTTTTCCGGTATCGGAATAACTCAGGTAATAGAATTTCTCATCTTCGAGGTACTGCTTAATTTGAATGCGCGTATTTTCGCCGGCATAGTTGATGGAGTTCTCAATAAAATTCTGGAAAATGGAGGACAACAGACTGTCGTTTCCATAAACTTTTACCTCATCGCTCACGGCCACCTGCACCAGCATGTTACGCTCGTTCAGGCGCGACTCCAGGTTCTCAATCACATCGTTAATCAACGGACGCAGGTGCGTGTATTTAAATTCAAACAAGTCGCCGGCATCTTCAATGTTGTTGAGCAAGGAAATGTCGTTCAGCAAATCATTCAGGCGTTCGCTCTGGCTAAAAGCCCGCTCAATAAAGTACTCCAGCTTTTCCTTGGGCAGGTTCTTATTATTCAGAATGGTTTCCAGGTAGCCTTTAACCGAAGCCAGCGGCGTTTTCAGCTCATGCGCAATGTTGGAGGTCAGCTGCTGTTTCAGCAAACGGCGTTTCTCCGGCTTGGTAATATCGCTGATCAACACCTCGAAGCTCTTATCCGGAAAGACGATGCTTTGCACCCGGAAATACTTTTCGTTGCGCGAAATGGTAATCGAAAACTGAGGCAGGTCTTTGGGGTTAATCACGATATCACTTTCCAGGTATTTATCGATTTGATAAACCAGCGGTTTGAAATCTTCAATATCAAAAAGCATCTCGGCCGAAATCGACGAGCGGTCTGAAACCAGGTTGATGTATTGAATGAAATGGCTGTTCGCCAATATTTTTTCTTTGTTGGGAAGAAAGAAGGCAATCCCTTCGTTCAGGGCATTCAGGTGATTAAACAGTCGTTCCTTCTCGGCAGTCAGGTCTTCCTTGGCTTGCCTCAGGTCGTTGTAGATGTGCACAATTTGCCGGCGGATATCGCCAAACTCCGAGTCGGCAAAAGTCAGGCTCGGGTCAATATTTTCGTTGCGTCCGGCGCGGACGGCAAAGTCACGCAGCTTGTTCACAAACTCACCCAGGCGATTGGTAACCAGCGACAGTAAGCCCCACATAATGACAAACAGGGCAATCATGAAGAAGATAAACACCCGCTCGGTCTTCAGAAAATTCTTAATTTCAATGTTGTATTCCACCGCACAGCGCACAAAATAGCCGTTGTAGTAGCGCGCAAAATAGTAGAAGTCCTGCCCGGTGGTTTCCGAGTGGCGGATGTTGCTACCGGTTTCGGAGTAGAGCGCCTTTTGCACTTCCGGACGCGAGAGGTGGTTCTCCATCTGGCTGTAGTCCGACACATAGCTATCGTACAACACATCGCCCTTGGTATCGATCACCGTCACCCGGGTATTGCTTTCCGGAATCAGGTAACGAAGGGTGTCCAAACGGGCAAAATCCTGCTCCTCCATCACATCGTAATGCTTGATATACCGGCTGGTAAAGCCCGCAATGTTATCCAGCGTATTCTCCAGCTGATCGGTCCGGTAGCGTTTTTCGCGGTTAAACTGAAAGGCCAGAATCGCGATCATGAAAAAAGAAAATGCAGCAAAAAAGTAGATGAAAATCCGCTGCTTGTATGTTCTACGTTGAAGTCCCACAGTATCTGTTTTTAAAAGTTTTAGTAATGATTCATGAACCCACTCATGAGGTGTGCGGCCTAATGGCCGTTTCCATCCCTCGGGTGAAGGTTCTCGCTTTATTTAAGAATCAAAGCAATAGCCATAGCCCGAACGCCCTTTAATCACGGTGCCATAGTCTTTTATTTTTTTCCGCAAGCGGGCAATATTCACATCCACATTGCGCTCGGTAACAATTACATCATCACTCCAAATCCGGTCCAGGATTTCCTGTCGCGAGATAAACTTGCCCCGGTTTTTCATCAACATCGCCAGAATCTCAAATTCCTTGCGGGTCAGTTTTATCGGTTCTCCATCCAGCGAGGTCATTTTTCGGCTAATATCCAGCTGCAGCCCTTGGTATTCGAGCACGGAGGAAGCCTGTGCGGTCATTTTTCCGCGCTTCAGAATGGCCTTAATCCGCACCACCACTTCCTTGATGGAGAATGGCTTGACAATGTAGTCGTCGCCTCCCACGTTGAACCCTGTCAGCAAATCGTTTTCCGAGCCCTTGGCCGTCAGAAAAATGATGGGAATGTCCAAGGCTTTCTCTTTCCGAAGCAAATCCGCCATTTTATAGCCCGACATGCCGCCCATCATCACATCCAGCAAAATCAGGTGGTAATTTTCCAGCGGCAGCGCTAACGCTTCTTCAGCCGATGCAGCCACGTCAATTTCAAAACCTTCACTGGATAAATTGAACTGAAGAATTTCGCGCAGGTCCTTTTCGTCATCAACAACCAATATTTTAGGGGTAGTATTCATGGGGCTATTTCTCCAATTTATGATGACGGATATCTTTTCCTTCGATGGAATAAATGGCTGCCTCGGCAATGTTGGTAGCGTGATCAGCAATCCGTTCAATGTTCGACATCATTTCTTTAATGGTCACAATGCTCATCAGCAGGTGCTTGTTGCTTTCTGCCGTTTCGGTTTTAGCCAGAATCTTTTTCAGCAACTTATGGTTGATTTCTTCAAAAACCACATCATTCTTAATGGTCCAAACCGCAAATTCCCGGTCGTCATTCAAATAGGACAGCAAGGATTTCCGAACCATTTTAATGCTCTGAATGGTCATGGTTGACAAAACTTCCAGCAAACGTTCGTAAATTTCCGGTGTTTTAATCTTATCAATGAAATTGGTGACATTCAGCACAATATCGCCAATCCGCTCCAGACTCAGAATGATCCGGTAACAAGCCATAATCCAGCGTAAATCAGAAGCTACCGGCTTATACAACACAATGGCATTCACAATTTTTTCGCTCAGTTTGACTTCCCGTTTATCAATGTCCTTTTCATTCCGGGTAATCTTTTTCAGCAGCTCTTCCGGCACCTCTATTTCTCCCGAAATAATAATCTGTTCCAGCAAATCCAGCTGTTCCAGCACCAGGTTGGCCATGGCTTCAAAATCTTCCTGGATGTGATTGATCGCGTCGTCTTTTTTTATGGTCATGATTTGAATTTATTAAATGACTGTTAACCAAATTTTCCGGTCAGGTATTCTTCGGTTCTGGGGTCGATTGGATTGGTAAACATGTTTTTGGTTTTCCCGTATTCAACCAACTCACCAAGATACATAAATAATGAATAGTCAGAGATTCGTGCCGCCTGCGACATGTTGTGTGTCACCAGCACAATGGTATAGTTTTCTTTCAGTTTGACCAGCAAATCCTCCACTTTGGAAGTGGCAATCGGGTCGAGGGCCGAAGTGGGTTCGTCCATCAAAATCACTTCCGGACTAAAAGCCAGTGCCCGCGCAATGCACAAGCGTTGCTGCTGCCCGCCCGAAAGGAAGGTTCCTTTCTTGTAAAGCGAATCTTTCACCTCATCCCAAAGGGCCACATCGCGTAAGGAACGTTCAACAATTTCATCGCGCTCCTTCTTTTTGGTTCGAATGCCATTCAGCTTGTAACCGGCAATTACGTTGTCGTAAATGCTCATGGTTGGGAAGGGGTTGGGCCGCTGAAACACCATGCCCATATGCCGCCTCAACTTGATGGGTGACATGTCGTAAATGTTACTGTCATTCAGCAATACTTCGCCCTCTGTGCTGATGTTTTCATACAGCTCGTGCATCCGGTTCAGGGCACGCAGCAAGGTACTTTTACCGCACCCCGAAGGCCCCATAATGGCAGTGACCGTGTTCTTTTTGATTTCAACCGATACGTTTTTGACTGCATAGTTTTTATCATAGGCAATCGACAAGTCGTTGATCGACAGGATCGGTTTTTTTACTTCAGCTATTGTGTTTGTCATGTTCTAATTTCTTTTGCCTGCCAGTTGTTTCGAAACGATGTTTAAAATTAAGACAATCGCCATTAAAAGCAGGGATGAGCTCCAAATCAGGTCAATCATGTTGGGGTCGTTATAAAACTCCCAGATTAGCAGCGGAATGGCGCTGGTTGGCTCAGAGATGTCCAGGTTGATGCGCGAACTGCCTAAGGCCGTTAACAAGAGCGGTGCTGTTTCACCCAAAATACGCGAAATACCCAGCAAAATACCGGTTAGTAAACCACTGAATCCGGTAGGCACCAACACCCTTAAAATGACTTTATGATACGGAACGCCCAAGGCCAGTGCGGCTTCTTTCAGCGTTTGCGGAATCATTTTCAGCGTTTCCTCGGTTGATCGTACAATCATGGGCAGCATCATAATGGCCAGCGATACGCTACCTGCCAGGGCCGAATAGCCGCTGGTAACGTGCTTCACCACCCACAAATACGAGATTAAGCCCAATACAATCGAGGGAACGCCCTGTAAGATGTCCGAAATATTACGTGTCAGGTTCGCCATCATCTTTCCCTGGTTTTCATACAGGTAAATGCCGGTTAACACCCCAACAGGGATGGCAATAACAGCTGCCAGCACCACCATCACCAGCGTACCGACAATTCCGTTGGCTATCCCCCCCGGAATCTTCTCGCCGTTGGCAACTGCGGTCATCGCTTCAAAGGTGTCCGGCGTATTCTGAATCAGAAAATCAAGACTGATCTGTCGGTAACCTTCCATCACCAGCTTGAAGATGATCAGCATGATGGGCGAAATGGTGACCAGCGATAAAATGACCACACCGATAAGTACCAGCTTGTCTTTTAACAAACGACCCGACGAGTGATCCTGATTTTTAAGTGCCTGAATTGATTCCATTTCCCAATTAGTTCATCTTTTTAATTATCAACTTACCCACAGCATTGATGATACCGGTGATCAAAAACAAGAGCAGACCAATGGCAATCAACGAACTCAACTTCAGCCCGTCGGCTTCGCCAAACTGGTTGGCAATCACACTGGCCATGGTGTTTCCGGTGTCAAAAAAGCTGGACGGAACCACATTGGTGTTTCCAATAAGCATGGTAACGGCCATGGTTTCTCCCAGTGCCCGCCCAAATGCCAGAATGTAGCCGGCAACAATCCCCGACCGGGCATTCGGAATCGTCACCGTAGAGATGACTTCGAGCCGGGTGGCCCCCAGCGAATAGGCTGCTTCCTTCAAATCGTTGGGTACCATGCTGATGATTTCATTACTGAGCGAAGTGGCATAGGGAATAATCATAATGGCCAGAATCAGGCTGGCCGTAAAAATTCCGAATCCTCGTCCGCCAAAACCCAGCTCAATCAAAGCTGGCCGCAACACATAGAAGCCCCACAATCCGTATACGATTGAAGGAATTCCCGCCAATAAATCCACGAGAATACCTAAGATGCGCGCCACACGTGTTCCCCGAAAGTATTCACCCAGAAAAAGAGAGGTGGAAAAAGACAAGGGTAAACACAGCAACAAGGCTGCAAAAGAGGTCATCAGGGTTCCAACAATGAAAGGTAAGGCACCATATTCTTCCCGTCCTTCCGTAGGGTTCCACTCACCGGAAAATATAAACTGCCAGCCAAAGGCTTTGAATGCCGGTACAGCACCACCAACCAAGGAGTAAACCATACCTGCCGCCAGCATCAGAATGAGAATGGATACGGAGAATAAAACGGCTTTGGTGATTTTATCACTGTTCATCGACTAAGAGTTTACTCCATTAATCATCGGATGATTTCAGGGTCATCCGATGACTAAACCATTTAACTATTTTAAAAGTGTTTCACCGCCATAAGTAACCCCGCGAAGGATCGCTTTGGCTTTCTGCACAGCTGCCTGCGGAAGCGGCGCATAGTTAACCCGGGCGGCCTGTCCCTGCGCTTCTTCGCCTACCAGCCAATCCAGGAATTCAACCGTAGCCTGGGCCTGTGCTTTGGAGCGGCCATCATACGACTGGTCTTTATACAGAATAATCCAGGTAAATCCGCTGATGGGGTACGAAGCCGGATCGGATGAGTTGGTCAACATCACCCGGGTGTCAGCCGGAATTTCGCCCTGTGCTGCTGCACTGATGCTTTCAATGCTTGGCAAAATGTAGGCGCCACTGCTGTTCTGCACTTTGGCTGTTTGTATTTTCTGGGCAAAGGCAAACTCAGAACCGATATAACCAATCGACCCTTCGGTTTGGCTAATGGTACCGGCAACGCCAGGATTTCCTTTAGCACCCATACCAACCGGCCATTTCAACGATTTTCCGGTTCCTACAGCATCGGCCCATTTCTGGCTCACTTTGCTCATGTAGTCGCTAAAAATATGGGTTGTACCACTACCGTCTGAACGGTGAACAAAGGTGATTTCCAGGTTTGGAAAGTTTACATCCGGGTTGTTGGCTTTTAAGGCCGGATCGTTCCAGTTGGTAATCTCACCCATGAAGATTTTCTCCAGCAGTTGATCTGAAAGCTTCAGCTCGTCCACTCCGGGCAGGTTATAAGCAATTACTACAGCTCCAATACAGGTTGGAATGTGGACTACTTCACCCGGCATTTCGCCTAATTTACCATCTTCCAGGTAGGCGTCAGTGGCTCCAAAATCCACCACTTTATCTTTCAAACTACGGATACCTCCGCCTGAACCAATACCTCCGTAAGTGACCAGCACATCGGTTGCTTTGGTGTAGTTTTTAAATACCAGGTTGTAGTATGGTAGTGGGAAGGTTGCTCCAGCGGCAGTCAGACTAACGCTTTCGTTACCTGAATCATTGGTTTTCTTACTTGAATTTTGGCATGCACTAAACAGAACAAGCGCCAAAACAAAGGATACAATTACTTTCATGACTAAAATCAATTATAGATTAGAATTTGATCTCACAATTCAAAAAGACTGATGCACTAAAATCTTTGTTGCTGTCCGCCGGGCTCCATCCCTGGAAGTTAGGCGACAGTTTTACTCCCTTAACCGGAGCAAACTCCAAACCTGCCAGGACCAGCTGACCATCCTTGCCCAGGTTCCAGTCGTTGGCGGCTCCATCCACGGTGTTGGAATAAAGCTGATCATAGCGGGCAAACACCTTAATTTTAGAGGCGGCTTTCCAGGTTCCGTAGAACGAAACACCATTTAAATCCTGGCCATCTTTAAAACCGGCATTAAACTGGTGGTTGTATTCGGCATTGACTGAAAACTTGTCGGCGGCGTAACCAATAAAGGTGGCCAGCGACGACTGGGTATTTTCTTTGGAAATAAAATCGTAGTAAACCCGTCCGGTCAGCTTTTTAGTCGGGGTAAGTGTCACCCCAAAGCCTGTACGGAAGGTGCTGTCGGCCTGTACTTTCTTGTAGCCTTCACCGTTGGCCACAATCACGTCGGCACTCAAGACATCCGAAAATTGGTAAGCCAAGCTAACTCCCAGGTCCGCGCTGGCGTTGTATTTGTGCTCATCCTGAAGCGATTTGTACAAATACCGGTAGCCCCAGGCATTTTCCTGTACTTTAAACTGGGTTGTTGCAATCATCCCGAAATTTGCCGTGAGGTTTCCGGTGTGGTATTTCAGGTAAGCGTTCTTCACGAAAGCGGTCATTTCCAGTCCGCCAACACCAGGATCGGCAACATCCAGAACGATTGCGCCAGACAATTCCTTGCTAAACTGGTGTTGGTAGCCCAGGTAAACCCGGGTCAGTTCAAAGGTGGAAGCAGATTCACCATCCGAAAATGTACTGTGATAATTACTGTAAATCCGCATAACTGGTTTTCCACTTGGTTTAAATTCATTGGTTGTTTGGGCCTGGCCCAAGGCGATCATGCTCAACATGACCATTAGTAATACGCCAATACGTTTCATATACTTAAGATTGAATTTTTCAAATTCCTTTAACAGAATTCACTGACAAATGAAGACCTAAATCATTACAGGTCCATTAATGAAATATTACAATTCGATTAAATTCGTCATTAAGGATTGGTAACACCTCTCAAGAAACACACCTATACCCCTGACAGCCTAATACTTGCAAATTGTTGCAAAAAGATTACAAATCAAACTTTTTTCGACCAACGGATTACAAAGGCTGAAATCTGCTCCTCTTCCAGACCTCCCATCAAGGAAGCTCTGCGCTTCACCCCAACACACATCTGCAGATGCAGCAACCTACACCATTCAAAAATAATAAAAGCAATAGAAGTACTTTCCAACCCGCATTCCTAAAAAAGGATAAAAAAGTATTTTATCAGGCAGCAGATTCTGTTTTGCAATCGTACCCTTAAGTAGAAGCGATTCGAAAATTTGCGCGCAAAACCTTTTCGATCGAATTAACAATTCAGTATTAACGCATTAAACATCGAATCATGAAAACAACAGACATCCAATTGAAACGCAAATCACCGATAGTGGTTTTAATCGTTCTCTTTCTCATCAGCGGACTCTTCGCCTGTAGCGATAGCAACAATGACAATACCGATATGGAGTCAACTCAAAAGATTTCTTATGCCGGAACTTTTGTCAAATCCTCTGACAACGTCACCACATCAGCAACGGGAACCGCAATGGGAACGCTCGATCCCATCACGAAAAAACTAACTTACACCATTAGCTGGTCAGGTTTAGGATCCAATGCCGTGAACATGCATTTCCACAACGATGGACCTGTTATTGTTGAAATTACAGGATTTGCAACCGCAACAGCGGGGACCGTATCAGGTACTGCAACCTTGACAAATCAACAAGTCAATGATTTAGCAGCCGGAAAGATTTACGCTCAGATCCACACTCAGGACTATCCTGCCGGCGAGGTTCTGGCTACATTGACCAAAGACAATTCTGGCTCAAATAATTCCGGAGGCGGAAGTGGGTATTAACGATAGAAGTCAAGTAAATGCAACCTGATAATTCTGACAAATGAAGAACCCAATTCTTATAGGCTTAGTTGGGCTGGTCGCTCTTTTCGGTAGCTGTGAGAATACAGCACCGGAAATAGTTCCATCGGATCCGGATCCGATGGACTGTGTTCCTCAATATCCGGAAATGGATATCACCTACACAAACTACGTCAAAGAAATTATGACTCAATACTGCATTGAATGTCATCATACAGGGAATTCGCAGGGGCCGGGAGATTTTAGTACCTACAACGGGGTTAGCCAATACCTGAGCTCTTTCAATGCCCGCGTGCTTACAAACAATGCAGATATGCCTCAGGGCAATGCTCCCCTGCCTCAGGCGATCAGGGATTCGCTCTCGATTTGGATTGCCAACTGTGCACCTCTTGATGAATAGTTGAAACAATTGTGATGAAAACAGTGCTTCTAGTTATTCTGATCCTTTCTGTTACGCTGACAGTCCAGGCACAGCTATGGTTGTCAGACAAGGTAAGCTTAAGCTTTTTCTCAGAAGCTCCTTTAGAAAACATCTATGCAATCAGTCACCAAGGAGTTTCAGCCATTGACATGGACAGTCAATCGGTTTACTTCAAGGTTGCTATCCGAACCTTTGAGTTTGAGAAGCCGTTGATGCAAGAACATTTCAATGAGAAGTACCTGGAAAGCGATCAGTATCCTTATGCCGAATTTAAAGGAAGCATCCAACAACCTGTTGATTGGCAGCAGAAAGGTATTGCTACAGTTGTCGCACATGGCCAACTAACCATCCACAATGTAACTAAAAGTTATACCGTAGAGGCTCAACTGCAAACCGATGGAAAATTTCTGGCAGCAAACGCCACCTTTCCTGTTCGTCTTAAGGATCATCACATCCGCATTCCACGATTGGTTATCAAGAATATTGCAGAAGAAGTAGAAGTAACTGTTTCGGCACGCTACCAATTATCAAATGATTAATGCCCTATGATGAAGAAAATAGAACAACCGCCATGACAAAAAGTATTTTGGAATTAAGCTCAATGCTGCCTTGTTCATTTTTCAAAGCAGCATTGACTTCTCTCCTTCAATCAATTAGTTACTGACATCCAAAATTGACAAACGAAACCACTTTGTATTATGAAGCGACTCTTCACATTTCTTTTATCCTTTTCACTAATCATTTTAGCCCAGGGGCAGGACTTAGCCCAACTCTTTCCCAATTCGGACAAAGATCAAGCTTCGTTACCGGTTCTTGGAACCTTCAATTCATCCCGAATCATCAATGGTCAGTCGAATGAAACGGTCCATAAGAATGACCTACTTTTTGTGGTAATGCACCGCTTTGGAGATATTGCCGGAAATTCAGGAGGCATTCAAACCCTTTATGGGCTGGACAACTCCACGGATATTTTGATTGGTTTTGATTACGGCATATCCGATCACTGGAGCATTGGGATCGGAAGAGCGAAGGGCTCTCCCAATGGCATCAGCACCAATCAAAGAGAGCTGGTCTACCTAAACTCAAAATTCCGGATCGTTCGTCAAAGTACAGACAACCGCATTCCTCTTTCTGTTAGTTTTTTTGGAAACAGTGTCATCTCGACCATGGAAAAATCAACTATCGCTACTTCGGATGCATCCTTTCATTCACTTGGAGACCGAATGAGTTACCTGGCTCAACTTATCGTTACCCGAAAATTCAGTCATGGTCTCTCATTAGCCATTCTTCCTACCTATATTCGACGCAACTATGTGTCTTATAGGGACGAAAACAATCTCTTTGCCCTTGGCCTTGGGACACGTGTAAAAATAAGCTCAGGCATGGCCATCATAGCTGATTACTTTATTCCTTTCAGAGGTCAAAACAGTAAAGACTATTTTCTGGAACAGAAAGATTTTCAATTCCACCATCCTCTGGGGATTGGCCTTGAAATTGAGACCGGAGGGCACGTGTTTAACGCTATTTTCACCAATTCAGCAGCAATCCTCGAAAACCAATTTATTCCTGCCACGAGCAGCTCATGGGGAAGTGGTGAATTCCGATGGGGATTTACAATTACCCGAACATTCTCGCTCGCGAGAAACGAACCATAACAAACTACGAGCGACGACTTTACTCTTTAACCAACGTGATCAATTAAAAATAATGTCTTAAATTACATCTTATGCGCCTATGACCAAAGCAAGAAGAGTTACTACTGGCATTAATTAGTCATTCTTTCCATGATAGAACAAGAATTACAGGAGTTGATCAGTGGTTGCAAAAAACAAGACCGGCAGAGTCAGAAGTTATTGTACCAAAAGCTTTACGGGTTTGCTATGAAGATTTGTCTGCGCTATGCCAATAATTACCAGGAAGCTACCGAAGTTTTAAATGATGGCTTTTTCAAAGCACTAACAAACATTGAGAAATATGACGAGAACCGACCTTTCACAACTTGGTTGAGTAAAATCATTTACCACGCTTCCATCGACTATTACCGGGCTAATCTAAAATGGACACGAATCGAGAAGCTGGAACAATCAGACGATCTTCCTAACGAGGCAACAGCTGAACGTAAACTTCGCTACGAAGACTTGCTGGCCATGGTCCAACGGCTTCCACCAACTTACCGGATGGTATTTAACTTATATGCCATTGATGGCTACTCGCATGATGAAATTGCTGAACTCATTGGAATCAGCGCCAGCACCTCCCGCTCAAACCTATACAAAGCCAGGCAAAAGCTACAACAAATGCTTGCTCACCCTCAATCCATTGTTGTTTTTTTACTTTGGAAGAGCACGATAGCCTCAACGATACAATTCCTAAACCACCCGGGATTTCATTCCAAATCGCACGAATTATGAAACCGAAGGACCTTCAAAATATCGATAAATTGTTTCGGGAAGGCTTAAACCCTGAATTTGATCCGGTTTCATTTAACTCCGATGACTGGCAAAAACTTGAAATGCGTCTCAAAAAGCATTCACTGCGAAAAAGCATTGTGTTTTGGCTTAAACCACTTGGCAGTATAGCAGCATTGCTTGTCCTGGCTCTTGGCATTTGGCAGCTTTGGCCCAGCCAGCAACAACCCGTAACAGAGCAGTTAAAGCAGGAACAAACACCAACTGAGGAAGAAGAGATACCTACTCCACCTGCTACTGAAAAGGAATTGATCGATTCACTCATTCAACCCGGGATAAACTATCCTGATTTAGTATCCCGCACTGAAACCGAGGTTCAGGAAGATCGTCCATCCACCAAAACACAAGGGTCAACAGAGCCAACAGATACCAGCGAGCTTATTTCTTATTCAGAACTTATCCAACGCGAAAGTATATTCAGAGAACTCCTCGGGGCCGAACTGCCAAGCACAAGTGAACTGGAATCAACAACTAAGGAAAAAGAAGTACCCCTCATTGGGCAAGCCACAGACAAGCCACTTCATCTTGACTCCGGTCCTAAAGACAGGCCACTTGCCTTAAGTGTCCTGGTGGCTCCTGCCTACAATGGCGTTGACAACTTGAATGATGGAAGCTTTGGAGGCGACATCGGTCTGCTCCTAAGTTGGAACTTAACGCCCAGATGGCAATTTAGCACAGGTGCCGTTTATGCCAAAAAAGTATACGAAACCGGCCTTAACAATTATAAGGTTGAAACCACCTATGCCACTCAAATGGTAAATGCCGATTGTCGGGTACTGGATATTCCTTTTAACATCCATTATGCCATCCTCACCAAAGGAAAAACCACCGTTAGCCTGGGAACCGGAATTTCATCCTATCTTATGCTCAAGGAAGACTACTATTTTGAAAACAGTAACGGCTATGGTCAAAACACAGAGGATGTCCACCTTGTAAACGAGAATCAACATTGGCTAAGCGTGCTCAACCTGCAAATGAGCGTACAGCAACAGATAAGTTCGAGAATGAGTGTCAACCTGCAACCATTTCTGAAAATTCCGACACAGGATATCGGGTATGCCAAAGTTCGTTTACAATCCTTTGGCATGGCTCTGAGCGCCAGTTGGACCCTCTAAGCACTATAAAAACAAAAGCTCATTCACAATCAGAAGAACTGGCTTTCCGTATCAGTTCAGAAAGATTTTGTTTTAAACCCCTAGCTTCGTACTCCGGAAAATTATCAACCGTTGAAGCCCTACTTGTAATTTTGAATTGTCATCCCCACCACAATCAGCCAGGCAATTTCCGACATCGCATTCAGACGGGCACAGAAATCCAAAACTATTTTTAGATTTGCATGTTTTTTTTATCCAAGTGAAATGGTAGGATAAAAGCATGATGTTCTGTTGAACCTTGCTCCTCCTTCATTGCTAACTCAATTACAATCCATTATGATTTTACGAAATGTTCTCTTTTTTATTTGCTTGCTGCTGGCAGCAAATACAACCGCTTCCAATGTTACCGGAAGGGTTATTGATTACGAGGCCAAAGAACCCATGGAATATGCCAGTGTGGCCTTGTATCAATCCGAAAACCAGGAGCTGGTAGCTGGCGGAATCACCGATGTATCGGGCAAGTTCGCTTTCACTAAAATTAAAGCCGGAAGCTACTTTGTGCAGATTCAGTTTATGGGCTATGAGAAACAAGCATCCGAAGTATTCCGGATAAGTGCCGACAAACCGGTAGCGCTGGGCGATATTGCCCTGACTCCTTCACAGGTGCTGGTTGACGAGATTGCGGTAACCGGAACCAAAATACAAGCATTTAACAAGCTCGATAAGCAATTGTATAAAGCCGACCAGTTTGAGTCTGCTCAAGGCGGTTCGGCCATCGATGTACTCAAAAATATGCCCTCCGTTTCGGTCAATGGGTTGGGTGAAATTTCCATGCGCGGCTCCTCCGGCTTTCTGCTCTTGGTTAATGGCAAGCCGGTATTGGCTGATCCGCAAAGCATGTTAAGTCAACTGCCGGCCAACACCATCGAAAATGTCGAACTGATCACCTCTCCGTCAGCCAAATACGATCCGGATGGCAAGGGTGGAATCATCAACATCACCACCAAAAAAGGAAGCAGCGACCATACCGGCTTTAGCGTCAACCTTAAAGGAGGCCTGCCCAGCACCACCACTTTTGGTAACGAAGATCAACCTGTTCGTTATGCGGCCGATGCCAGTTTCAGCTACCAAAAGGATAAGTGGGACATCACCCTAAGCGGAAATTACGCCCGCGATGACCTGGCCGGCTTTCGCGATGGCTATGTCCGGATTACCAATACGGAGAATGGCACCATCAATCATTTTCCGAGTGCCGGAGAACGCAGTTTTTACCGCTACAACTACATGGGGCGGGCATCTGTCAGCTATGCTGCCGACGAGAACAATGTGATCTCATTGGGCGTGTACAGCGGCAAACGCTACCAGGAACGCGATGCCAACATCTTTTACAAGAACTCGCAAACCGATTTGCAGGATAACTTCATCTACCATTTCAACTACTACAACCCCAACAAGCAGATCAAGCAAGGAACGTTTACCCTGGGGAACCTGGATTACACCCATACCTTTGCCAATCAATCCGACCTGACGCTTTCGGGCCTGTATGAATACGATGATTTGTATGGCAACACCCACAACTACAACCTGAGCAGACCGGGAGGCGAGGTGTTGCAATACGTCCAAAATCCGTACGAGAAACCCATTAAAGGCTACCGCCTGAAAGCCGACTACCGCCTGCCCGTGGCCAGTGGCATGCTGGAAACCGGGTACCAGTTTCGCAACGACCGCCAAGATGGGGTATTCGACTACCTGGTGACTCCCTTTGATCCGAACCAACCCGGCCTGGATCAATTTAGCGGAACAGCCGTTTCAAAAAACCGGATCAATTCGGCCTACGTCCAGTATTCGGCACAAAGAGACCGCTTGGAATATTCGGCGGGCTTGCGTTACGAGTATTCAAGCCGTACCGTTGTTTTATCGACCGATCCCAACCCACACAAGCTGAAATTGTCCAACCTGTTTCCCTCGGTCAGTGCGCTTTATGCATTAGATAACGACTGGAAAGTGAAAGCAGCTTACAGCCGTCGGATTCAGCGATCGTCCAACAACCAACTCAACCCAATTCCGGAGCGTGAGCACTCCGAAACCCTGGAAATTGGTGATCCTGACCTGCGTCCGGAGCTGATCAATTCCTTCGAACTGGGGCTGATTAAAACCTTTGACAAAGGCTCCCTGTTTACCACAGCCTACTACCGCTCAAGCAAAGATCCGGTGCAACGGGTTAACAGCGTATATGCCGACACCATCCTGAACCGGGTGTATACCAATGTTGAAAAAGCAACCGCCTTGGGCCTTGAACTGGGTGTAAATGTGCAGCCCGTCAGTTGGTGGAATTTTTACCTGGGAACCACAGTTTACAAACAGAAATACGAAGGTGACCTGGTCATTCTGGGCGAGCCGGTTCGGATTGATCCGAAAGACGACTGGGTGTATTCCATCAATGCAAACACCAACTTTACGCTGGCTCCCACCTGGAGCCTGGATGCCAATGTGAATTACCTTTCGGTGCGTCCAACAGCACAAGGCGAAGATTCCCGTTTTTTAAGCCCCAACCTCAGCCTGAAGAAGAGTTTATTCAACAATCGGATCACCGCCAGTGTGCAATGGCAAAACATTGACCTGGGCATGCATGAGAGCAACCGGCAGCGCATCACTACCTGGGGCAAAGACTTCTATACCACCACCAATTACATCTATGAAACAGATATGATTTTGGTGAACCTCAGCTTCAACCTGAACAAGAAAAACATCAACAGCAAACTCCCCAAAAGTGAGTTTGGCGAAAAAGAGTTTTAGCAGTTGTTTCAATGAAAGCCTGCCCACCTACCCCTCGTTTCCGCAATTGCTCAAACGAGGGGTAAGCTGTGGGGCGTTTGTAACGACCATAAACAGCGGCATTGCATAATTAAGGCTACAAGATCAGAACTGCCAACCCGGAACAGCTGAGGAGAATTACATCACGGCACGCTTTACAAATTTGCGCCAGCGGAGCTTCGTTTTAGAAAAGGGTTGGTAGCTTCAAGTGGCTACCGCCCTTTCTATTTTGCCAAAGCCAAAACAAGTACCAGTAACTACCAGCAACAGGGAGTAGTAACTACCGATAACAAGACACGGTAACTACCAACCATAAGGAGTACTAACTACCAGCAACAAGACACGGTAACTACCAATAATAAGGAGTAGTAACTACCAGCAACAGGGAGTAATAACTACCAGTAGTTAGACACGGTAACTACAGCCCTCTCGGGCGCGGTTTTTCAATCCGTGCCTTCAGGATATATCGGAAGCTCTCATTGGCTGGACTGGATTTGCAATCCAGTTCTTTTTAACAATGGATTTGCAACCCATATAAACCCCAAAAATTGTACTTTCATCCATTCATGGGAATCCGCAATAAAATATCACCGGGATATACTTACTACCTGACATTAACGGTTGTAGAGTGGATTGATTTGTTTACGCGCCCGGAAGAATTGTGGCGAGGCCGGAAGATTATTTGTACAGTTCAGCAAGGGATTAGGCAGGTGAGGAAGGGTTGGTCAAAATTGAATTTGTATGAGAAGGACTGTTGGGTTAACAGGATTACAAATCCTGGATTATAAGGGATCGGATTGCAAATCCGATCCAGCTGCTTTGTATTACATTAGCACAAACCCCAAAAAGCGGGGTGAATGGAAGGAAAGGGATAAGCTTACTTGCTATAAGCATCGTGAGGCAATGTATTTTTTAGAAACTCAGCCGCCGTTTCATTTGACGCTTTAATAATGTCTTCTTTTTGATTGGGTATCGAATAACCCGTCTGCTTGGAATACATATTAATATACTTAAAAAAACGATGCTGGACTTCGTTATGGCTCATGCGATAAGTTGTTGCATAAATGTTAGTTGTGCCTTCTTCGAAATTCATCTCACTTAGCCTCATGTTTTGCATGTTGGTTCGGTCGAAACCAAAACCAATAAAAACAATATTTTTAGCCTTTTTCATGTCTTCACGAAGCTCATCAAACTTCGATTCAGCAACCTCATAAATAACTTCAATCCGATCGCTCAAAATTTCAAGGTGTGAATATTCGGTAATTTTGGATGTATTTCCAAAGTCAAAATTTTTCAAATCATTCAATGTTTCAATCCCTTTTAAAGAACCGTGAAGATGCGTAATATTCATTCTCTTCAACCTCTCCCAAATCTGCTCATCTGTTAGGTTTAAGTAATTTCGAAATGTCTGAACAAGAAAATACTCCAACGATCTCTCGTAATTGAACGTATAAATACGAAAATCATAGTCCAACTGATCTTTTATTTCATTAAAAAAATATCGGTACCAGTGTTCCTCAGGCTTTTCAGGTCTAAAAAGGTAACGATTGTCCAAACAATGTTTTTCATACTCTAACAAAATTGAAGCGATCAACTGCTTTCCAATCTCTCGGAATTCTCGCCTTCTTGACAAAAAGGCATCGATAGAGTAAGCCTGAGATTCAAATAGGCATGATTTAAAGCTACTTATCAAATTCAAATCCAACTGACCTTCCTTCTCAAGTAGTCGACCGAGAAGAGATTTTTGTCGCTGTGTTCTTGTAAAGATTTTTTCGAGCTCATCGATGATTAAGTCAACAAGAGTTACTCCTGAAGGGAATTTATATGGAGCGCTTGCACCAGCTCCGAGAATAAATACAGTCTTGGGCATGATTAGTAGTTGGAGGGTTTATGAGTCGGTTTATTTCTCTGACTTGCTTCTTAAAATGAATTAATTCATTTTAAGCCCAGGTTTAGTCGAACCTGGGCTGCTTTTTAAGTTACTACACGAAAAAAAGCAATGCTGCAAGCAATGAACAAATAAAGTAAACCACTACAATTGTTTTTATGGTTCCTACAGCAGAGGTAATCTTATTCAATCGATTTCTTAAATAAGCATCGTGGAGTACCTTTAATTGCGGATAATCTTTCACAATAGCCTCTGTTAATTCTTTTTCACTCTTTTGATTGTTTGATTTTTGAAAGGCTGTCAGAGAGTTTCTTAGATCCAAATAGTCCTGATCTTCGATTTCAGTTTCATATCCCCATAGCAGGTAGTGTTTCAGGTCAAATTGTGCCATTTAGCTGAGTTTGTTTTAACAATAACCAACAAGGTAGAAGTAATTTTTGAATAAAAAAACCTCCTCTATTGCAAACTTAAGCAGGATGATGAATTGAAGGTCTTTGGAGAAGATAATTATTTAATGGCCTGACATTTAACTCTAACAACTGGGAAACTTTCGGACACTTATCAAATTACTAAGGAGTTGACTTAATGCTCATTAACACTTTTTAGTTGATAACTAGTTCGTTTAAGTTATCAACAAGCATTGCAGGGACATCCCTTTTTCCCCAATTTTACTAAAGCAAAAACCAGCGAGAGGGCTCAATCTATCACTGGTTCTAATACTTTTTCTATGTTAAAATGTAACGAAAAACCACCTGGATCGCCAAGCGTTTCTAGTGGTAAAAGTCGGGCAAAAAACCGACTAAAACAAAAGCTGAAACATCTTTTTCAGCAGGTAGCCGAAAATTTAACAGTTCGCATAACTGTCGAAATAATGGTTATCCTAGTAATGAACCTGCTCCCATAGGAGCGCAATCGACTACAATAAAGAGGCTGTCCCAAAAGGACGGTCTCTTTTTCTATGCGGCAGTCATCAAATTTCCAAAATTATTGCCAGTTGGTTGGAGGAGCAATTTCCTTCCATCAATTTGGGGTTCAAATTCGAAAACAAGGACGTAGAAAGCAGATTTATTGGGTTTAGAGACCAAAATCCGGGCAACTAACTTGCGTAAGTTGTGGCCGATAGCCATTAATCCCATTTCGATCTCCACTTTGGGTAATCCCCGGAACGAAAAGCGGTTAAATTTGTTGTTCCATTTTAGTTGTCCGAATACGGCCTCAGGCTCAATAGGGCGCATGCTCCGGTGATAAATTCCGGACTCACTTGTCAGCTTATCCCTGGCAATTTGGCGCAACCTGTTTAGGTTATAATTGACTTCAATAGTCCGCTCTCCCTTGGCTTTATGGCATTTTCCCCGAAGCGGACAGCCCTTGCAATTATGAGCCTGATAGATACTCACACGATACATAAATCCCAGTTCTGTTTTTCGCCTTCCTTCGCCCTGAAAGGTTAAATGCTGTCCCATCGGGCAAACGTAGAAGTCCTTTTCGCTGTTGTAGAATAAGTGGGCAGGGAGGAAGGGATTGTTTTTATAGTTGTGTTTTTGCTGGGCATGAAAGTAATTGTACTTGATAAAAGCATCGATATTTTGATCTTCCAGATGCTGGTAATTTTGTTCGCTGCCATAACCGGAGTCAGCAACAATAGTGGAGGACTGTTTGCCATAGAGCTTCTGAAACTGCTCCATGTGCGGGATCAGTGTTGCCGTATCACCTGCCCGACGGTGGAGTGAAAAGCCCGTAATGAACTGGTTTTCGGTACTGATTTGCACATTGCAAGCCGGCTTTAGCTGACCGTTTTTCATGTGATCTTCTTTCATGCGCATGAAGGTGGCATCGGTATCGGTTTTTGAAAAGCTGTTGCGCTCGCCCAAAATATCCAGCTGCTGTTCGTATTTTTTCATTCGGGGCAAGGCGTCTTGTTCCAGGTTTTTTATTTGTTTTTGCTGCTTCCTGGTTAGTTCCAGTCGGTTGGCGTTCAGTAAGCGTATTTTCTCTTCAAGCAGCTTAGAATCAATTGCCTCCGGAAGGTGATCATCTTCTGCCTGAGACTGTTCATCATTCATCACCGATTCAATACTTTTTAGAACGCTGTTGATTTTGGTTTCCAGCTTGGCTTTGTATTTCTCAACCGAGCCGCGCCAAACAAAGCTGTAGCGGTTGGAGGCTGCCTCAATTTTGGTTCCGTCAATATACTGAACATCCAAACTCACAAAGCCCATTTCGTTCATTAGCCGGACCATGCCGGCAAATAACTGCTGGATTTTACTTTTAAGTTTTTGGCTTCGGAAGTTGTTGATCGTTCTAAAATTTGGCGTTGCCTGCCCCGAAAGCCACATGTAATGAATGTTTTCCTGTAGCTGACGCTCGATCTTTCGACAGGAATAAACATTGTTCAGATAGCTGTAAAACAGAATCTTGATCATTATTCGCGGATGATAGGAACTGGTGCCTCCTCCTTTATAGGTCGATAAAATATCGTCGATGTCCAATTGATCAACAATCTGGTTGACAAGACGAACAGGGTGATTAGCCGCTATTTTATCGCTCAGGTTACTTGGAAACAACACTGATTGTTGGGAAGTAACCGCTTTAAATCGTACGTTTGATCTGTTTGTCATTGAGACCTTCAAGATACCAAATCTTAAAGGGACAACAAAAACAAAGGCTGTCCAATTTTACTTTTTGGACAGCCTCTTTATTTTTTTATTGTATGCTGTTCGACCTATAGATCAAAGGCTGCTTTGATGGTATCGACATAGTCGAGTTTTTCCCAGGTAAACAGTTCCACTTTCTTCTCAACCTTGCCAAAATAAGGGGAATCAAAGGTTTTGGTAACCACAGCAGGCGTACGTCCCATGTGTCCGTAGGCCGCTGTTTCGCGGTAAATCGGGTTACGAAGCTTCAGGCGCTCTTCAATGGCTGCCGGACGCAGGTCGAAAATCTCCTGTACCTTTTTGGCAATTTGTCCGTCATCCAGCTTCACGTTGGCTTTTCCATAGGTATCGATAAACAAACCTACCGGCTGAGCCACACCAATTGCGTAAGCCAGCTGAACCAACACCTCATCGGTCACGCCAGCGGCCACCAGGTTTTTGGCAATGTGACGGGCTGCATAAGCCGCCGAACGGTCTACTTTGGAAGGGTCTTTCCCGGAGAAAGCACCACCACCATGAGCTCCTTTTCCACCATAGGTGTCCACAATAATTTTACGGCCAGTCAAGCCGGTATCGCCATGAGGTCCGCCAATCACAAACTTTCCGGTTGGGTTTACATGGTAGATAATATCGCTGCCAAACAAGGCTTTCACACGCTCAGGAAGTTGAGCAATCACCCGTGGCATTAAAATCGTAATGACATCTTCCTTGATTTTTGCCAACATGGGCTCATCGGCATCAAACTCATCGTGCTGCGTTGAAACCACAATGGTATCAACACGTTTCGGGCTATGATCGTCGTTGTATTCAATGGTTACCTGCGACTTGGAATCCGGACGCAAGTAGGTCATTTCCTTTCCTTCGCGACGAACAACCGCCAGTTCCATCAAAATACGGTGCGATAATTCAAGAGGAAGCGGCATGTAGTCATCGGTTTCCTTGCTGGCATAACCAAACATCATTCCTTGGTCGCCGGCGCCCTGATCCATTTTATCGGTTTTATCCACCCCACGGTTGATGTCGGGACTTTGTTCATGAATCGCCGTCAATACGCCGCAAGAGTCCCCATCGAAGCGGTAAGCGGCTTTGGTGTAGCCAATCTCGTTAATCACCTTACGGGCAGCTTCCTGCACATCTACGTAAGTTTTCGATTTTACCTCGCCGGCCAATACCACCTGTCCGGTTGTTACCAGAGTTTCAATCGCCACTTTAGAGTTGGGGTCAAAAGCCAGAAACTCATCCAGCAAGGCATCTGAAATCTGATCAGAAACTTTATCCGGATGCCCCTCGGATACTGATTCGCTTGTAAATAAATAACTCATATCGAAGTGTATTAAATGAACAACTTTGCCTGACACAAACTCATTGCGTCAGTCTAAAATCAGCGGTAAAAAAGGAGATTGAATGGAAATCCAAAAGGTAAAGCCGATTGCTTTAGCATTTTTTTAGTGTGGTTGCAATCAATCTCAAATCTTTCCACAATGATGGCACAAATGTACAATCTTTTTTTGGGATACAAAACAATCAGAATCAGAGCATCAGCAAAAAGTTAAGCGAAGTAGTTGATGGCCTAAAACGAAAGAAAAAGCATATTATTCAGGGAGTAACCGGTTCGCCTAAAAATTTCAAGCAAAAGTTATTCCCTCAGCAAACTCATTTCTCGGGAAAGTTAATCCACAAAAACCACTGCTTCGAATTATCAATCGTCGCATTTTAAAAGATTTTCCCGACATACTTGGGTTGATCCACGGTATCCTTGCCAGACACTGGATCTAAACTCACGACAACCTCAAAATCAGAAAAATACCATGCATCTTCACACGAAATTTAAATGGTAATTTACAGGACGATCACGCCTTCAATTTGCCCAACCTTCTCAGTTACCTCTACAATCTCATCCGCATTTTGCATGGTCGCCACGCAGGTAATGGCCACATGCGCAAGGTTGGAAGTATGTTTGTAGGAAATTTTGCCATGTTCAGGCAACAAGGCCTTAATTTGCTCCACATTGCCATCTTTGTTTGGGGTAATGAACTTAAACATGTATTCCAACGGCCAGGTTTCGCTCTCCATCAACCGATACCGCAAATTTTTATATTTATCTCGCTCCATAATAATCTCCTTCCTAAGGTGCAACGCATCTGCTGCGCTTTTTGTTTGTCCCTTCAAACCTGAATAGCTGCCAATCTCTGGCTTCAACATAAGCTGCCAGGACGAATCACATCTCGCGGCAACCTTTTATTGCCGAAAACGTTAGCTACTAATATGCAACAAACTTAACGACAAACTGACTGGTGAAATCCAGGCTCCGGGAAATTCGCCAAAGAAAATCTAAAAAATGGAAAAAATGAAAGCCATAGCTTATAAAAGATACGGGGGACCGGAAGTGCTGGAACTGGTAGAGGTAGAAAAGCCAAGCCCGAAAGCCCATGAGGTGCTCGTAAAAATACAGGCCACTACCGTAACAACCACCGAATGCTACTTCCGCCAAGGCAAACCACTCATGACCCGGCTGTTCACCGGACTTGTGAAACCCAAAATCAACCGGCTGGGAGAAGAGCTGGCGGGAAAAATTGAAGCCGTAGGGCAAGAGGTTCAACGCTTTAAAAAGGGCGATCTGGTATTTGGAACAGCAGGACCCGAATTTGGAGCCAATGCCGAATACATTTGCCTCCCCGAGGAAGGGGTTCTGGCCCCAAAGCCGGCCGGGATTAGTCCGGAAGAAGCCGCTGCCAGCGTGGATGGCTTTTTAACGGCTCTACCCTTTCTCCGCGATACCGGCAAAATCAAACCAGGCCAACGCGTGCTGATTTACGGAGCTTCCGGAAGTGTTGGTTCTTCGGCCGTTCAGTTGGCCAAGTACTTCGGCGCAGAAGTAACAGCTGTTTGCAGCAGCACCAATATTGAGTTGGTTAAATCGCTTGGAGCAGACAAGGCCATTGACTATTCTGCAGAAGATTTTACGCAAAACGGGCAAACTTACGATATCATACTGGATGCGGTGGGAAAAATCCGCTTTCCTCAAGTTAAGAAAGTACTGAGTCCGAACGGTACCTTTCTGGAAGTGGCTATTGGTCTGGGCGTTCTTCCAAACGTGCTATGGACTTCGCTCGTTGGAAAACAAAAAGTGAAGATTGCCGCCACAGGCTTGCGCCCTCCAAAAGAAAGAGCCAAAGACCTGCTTCTGCTGAAAGAACTGCTGGAAACCGGCCAAGTAAAACCAGTCATTGACCGGACTTACGCGCTGGAGCAAATTGCTCAGGCGCACACCTATGTCGACCAGGGACATAAAAAAGGCAATGTGGCCATTGTTGTTTAGCCCCAAGCCCGGCAAGCCTCCCCGCTGCTATACTTGCTTTCGTCCCCAATTGTGTGGAAGAAATAAAAGCTCTTCAGGAATTCATCCTTCACAAAAACTTTGTAAACTTACTGTGCCAAATATTTAATCCAACACGATGCACACTCTTCTTTCACGGTTTCTGCAAACACTGGTTTTCCTATGTCTTGTCACTTCCGGCTCAGCTCAGCAAGTCTCCTGGCCCACACCAACCCGCGAATCAAAACCATGGACACGCTGGTGGTGGATGGGCAACGCGGTTGACCAGGAAAACATCACACGCGAGTTGCAGGAATTGGCCCGTGCAGGAATTGGCGGGGTTGAAATAACCCCCATCTACGGGGTGCAAGGCGAAGAACACCGGTTTATTGAATTCCTTTCGCCCGAATTTTCAGACCTGATTCGCTACACCGTCAACCAAGCCCACGGTTTGGGAATGGGTGTGGACCTTCCTCCCGGAAGTGGCTGGCGCTGCGGAGGTCCGTTTGTTCCGGAAGAAAAAGGCTTGTGGTCGTTGGAAATACAGCAAACGGAACTGCGTGAAGGTGAAAAGTGGCAAGCACCAAACAAGTCATCCGGCCGGGTGGCTGCCGCTTCTTTTGTCAATTCCAAAGGAGAAACAAGGGTACTGAATACTACCGGGCAATTTACCGCACCTCAAAACGGCACCGTTTACCTGGCACTACGCCAGAAAAACAATGACAAGGTAAAACGGCCCGCGCAAGGAGGTGAAGGTTGGGCAATTGATACTTTTGACCAAACAATTTCGAACTGGTATTTCAATGAATTCTGGAACAAACTGGGGATTGACGAAGGATTGCTTCGTTGCTTTTTTCACGATTCGTTTGAATATACCGGTGACTTTACCCCCCATTTCACCGAGGAATTCCGCAAACGAAGAGGTTACAACCTCGCACAATACCTGCACGTGCTGACCGACGACTATCCCGACAAAGAGCTGGTTGCCCGTGTCAAATCAGATTACCGGCAAACGCTGTCCGACTTGGTGCTGGAGTCCTTTATCCAGCCCATGACTGCCTGGGCCAACAGCCATCAAAGTATGAACCGCAACCAGGCACACGGTTCGCCCGGAAACATCCTAGATTTGTATGCTGCCTGCGACATTCCCGAAACAGAGATTTTCAAAACAATTGAGCCAGGTACGGTCCGTATTTTTGTCAATAAATTTGCGTCTTCAGCCGCCCATGTTACCGGTCAAAAGCTGGTTTCAGCAGAAAGCTTCACTTGGCTTAATGAGCACTGGACAGTAAATACTTCAGACATGGTGCGGGCAAGCAACCGACTTTTTCTGGCAGGCGTAAATCACCTGTTTTTTCATGGCACCTGCTATTCGCCCGCTGATGCCCCATGGCCCGGATGGTTATTCTATGCCTCTACCCAGGTGAACAACCGCAACCCCTTGTGGCGTGAACTACCTGCCTTGTTTCAATACATCGAACGTTCTCAGAGCCTGCTTCAGCAAGCCAGTCCGCAAAACGATCTGCTGGTGTATTGGCCTTATTTTGACGTGGCAGCCAGCGAAGGACGGCTTTTCAACAACCTGAACATTGATAAAGGTGATCAGGCCTCCTGGTTTAGCGACTTTCCACTGGCCGGGCTTTCCGAAAAACTGACCAAGGCCGGATACAGTTTCGACTACATCTCCGACAAGCAATTGCTAAACTGCCGGATTCAGGAGGGTGAAATCGCTACGGAAGGAAAAGCCCGGTATAAGGCCGTGGTAGTTCCCAAAACGGCTTATATGCCTTTGGCAACCATGCAGCAACTGGTGCAGTTGGTGGCAAGTGGTGCAAAGGTATTTTTTGATGAAAGCTTGCCGAAAAGCGTTCCCGGCCTGGCCAACCTTCACGAGCGGGAACAGCAACTGATGAAACTTCAGTCAGCCCTTTCGCCCGAAAAAACGACTGGGAAAGTACTGGAACTACTTGCAGGTTCCGGGATTCGGGGAGAAGTTTCGCTGACCGAAAACGGATTTCATTATCGCAAAATGAAGCTGGGCCATGATGATTTGTATTGGATTGTCAATTCCACAACCGATCAGAAAGACGCCTGGCTTAGCTTGAATGCTTCTGCCCAATCCTATGTTTTTATGAATCCGATGAACGGCGAAATTACCCTCGCCGGACAAAAAGGAGATTCGGTCCGGATTCAACTCGAATCAGAACAGGCATTGTTTATCCTCTGCTCCAGGAACAAGGCAAAGGCACCGGATTATCGCTACGAAAATTCCGACCAAATGCCCCATAAAGCTGGTTCGCTCTGGAAAGTTGAGTTCATTGAGGGCGGCCCCGTATTCCCCGGCAACCTGCAAACCGACGAGCTGCTGTCGTGGACTAAGATGGGCGACATGGAAACCCGTCGTTTTGCCGGAACAGTGCGCTACACCACCCAATTTAACCGCGACCAAACCGAAAAAGAGGCTTTGCTAGACTTGGGACTTGTGAAAGATTGTGCCCGGGTAATCCTTAATGGCAAAGACTTTGGAACTTTGCTGGGCCCCGTGTACAAGGTGAAAGTAGATAACCTGGTGCCCGGGAAAAATACCCTGCAGGTTGAAGTGACCAACGTGGCTGCAAACCGCATCCGTGACCTGGATCAGCGGGGAATTGTCTGGCGTAAGTTTCATGACATCAATTTTGTAAACATCAACTACCAGCCCTTTGACGCTTCTTCCTGGGAAATTAAGGATGCCGGTTTATTAGGTCCTGTGTTCTTAATAGCGTTTTAGGAGCCATTCTCCAGGCTCAAAAATGCCCTCAGATTGATGAAGTGACAGACATTTACAGGGAAGAATCACGTCTTTTTTATTTTGATTTAAATCAATCTTAACCGAGAACTATTTTAGCCGATAAATAGTTATATTAGCCTGATCAAAGATTATGATTTACACTGTTTTGAGAATATACATTGATGCTTATACCAATTAATACGCGCCTGCTTTTTTTTGCTGTTTTTTTCCTAACTATTTACACTGGGTTAGCGCATAGCTCCCATCAGGAAAACTTGAATGACTTGTTAGCAGATACACAGGGAGATTCGGCCAAAGCAGAACTTTTAAAGAAGTTGGCGCAGTCTTCGTTGGAAAAAAACAAATCCGTATACTTCTACACCTCAGCCCTGGAGTTTGAGAAAGACTCTTTCCAACGCGCATTCATACTGGATAAAATTGGGGTTTTCAACTGGCAACTGGGCAACTTTCAGGAAGCCATTAATTATTTCAACCAATCCCATGCCCTCTTTACCGAGCTGAATGACAGCCTGTGGCTGGGGAAGGTACTTAACAACATCGCCGTCGTCAATTGGGGCATGGGCAACAGCATCGATGCACTCAGGCATTACCAGAAAGCACTTACCATCCGCGAAGCCATCAATGACACGAATGGCGTCTCCAAAGTGATGAACAACATGGGCCTGGTTTACCAGGAATGGGGCTTGTACGACAAAGCTTACGAACTTCATTACCAAGCACTGGAACAAGCCAAACAAATAAAAAGCATGAGTTCGGTGGCTTATTCGTATGCCAACATTGGCAATTGCTACGAAAAAATGAATGAGCTGGACAAAGCGCTGGAAAATTACACTCAGGCGCTGGATATTCTTACGGAAAAGGAGGACGACAATCCTTCCTATTCGTTTGTATCGGTCAATATTGCGAATGTATACAGCAAAATGAATCAGCTGGATTCGGCTCAGTATCACTATCGGCAAGCCGTGAAATACGGCATTCAAATGAACAACCTCAACCGGATTGCCATTGCTGAACATCACCTGGGACACAATTTTTTGCACCTTAACCAGCTGGATTCGGCCCGGTACTATACGCAAAAAAGCCTGAAGCTTTCGCAAGAAAAAAACTACGCCGGATTGATTCGCGACAACCTTTTTGTTTTAGCTGAAATGGCCGAAAAAGAAGGACAGACGACTAATGCCCTGAAGTATTACAAACAAGCATCAGCCCTGAAAGACAGTCTTTTTAGTGCAGAAGAACTTACGAAGTTTAATGACCTTCAGGTCAAATATTTCACCGAACAACAGGAAAAGGAAAACCAGATTTTAAGGACAAACAATGAGCTTCAGCGGGTAACCATCCGGCAACAAAAAATGGTCAGTCACATTCTCATTACCGGTGGTGTGCTGGTCTTGCTGATTTTAGTTGTTGTAGCCCGAAGTCGCATATCCTTGAAAAAGCTGAGTGTGCGTCTTGAAAAGTCGGAAGCCGAATTGCGAAAAGTAAATGCCGATAAAGACAAGTTTTTCACTATCATTGCACACGACCTGAAAAGCCCTTTCAATGGATTTTTGGGAACCACCGATCTGCTAGTCAATAATTTTGACGACCTACCCCCCGGTACCATCAAGAAGTTCCTGGTAGCCCTCAAAGATTCTTCTTCCAACCTGTATGCCTTGTTGGAAAGTTTACTGCAATGGGCACAAGTTCAAACGGAAACCATGCAATACCAGTTTGAAAAGATTGATGTGCATGAAATTGGAATGAGTGTAAGTCAGCTACTTGAAAGCAACGCTGCCCAGAAAGAAATCAGCCTGGTCCGTAAAATTCAGAAAGACACCTTGGCTTATGGCGACGAAAAATCCGTTTCCAGTGTTCTTCGGAACCTGGTTTCCAACGCCATCAAATACACCAACCCGGGAGGTGAGGTGGTGATCGAAACCGTGAAAAAAGCAAACTACATTGAAATTTCAGTGTCAGACAACGGTATCGGCATGAATAAACAAACCCGCGACAAACTCTTCGACATCACCCAAATGATCTCCCAACACGGCACCCAAAGCGAACAGGGAACCGGCTTGGGGCTTATCCTTAGCAAAGAGTTTATTACAAAGAACAAGGGACAAATCTGGCTTGAAAGCGAACCCGGGAAAGGCAGTAAGTTCACCTTTACTTTGCCGGTATTCAATCACCAGAACGAGAATACGCCAGGCTAAGGGCTGAAGCCAGCACGTTGCATAAACAAGTTTTTCTTCCAACCATCGCTTTTCCAATCGGTGAAAAATTAATTCCGCCTATTACCTTTGCCTGTCAACTAAAAATAAGAAAGCCATGAACACACACATCGAAAACAGTTCCCCAAAAATCCGTGCCGGACTCGGTATTCTGGCAGCAGCAGTCCTACTTTTACTTTCAGCATGCAGCAATCCCAAAGATCAGCTCATTGGATCGTGGACACAATCCATTCCCGGACAGGAACCCAAAGTACAAGGATTTGAATTGAAGGAAGATGGCAAGGCTTCATCGATTAACATGAGCACCTTACAATACAAAAGCTGGAGCAATACCGACACACAGCTCATACTCTCAGGAAAAAGCATTGGCAACGGAGTAAGCTTCGATTTCACCGACACCCTGTTAATTCAGAAAATTACAGCCGACTCACTCATTTTAAAAAGGGGACAAGGACAATGGAGCTACACACGCCAGCAATAAGGTTCAAGCAGCTCCGCTAGGCCATCAGCAGAAAATCGGAACCTGCCTGGTAGTTGCGCTCCAGCAGGAAGTTGGTTATTTTTTCGCGGGCTCCACGATTACCCACCATCGACAGGATAAACTGCTGCCCCGGAGCTGGAATATCCACATACGAGCGACAGGCTCTTTCTGTGGTTTTACCGGCTTTCAAGTCGTAGTAGCCCGAAATCGTCAGGCCCTGCTCTTCCAGCAACCGGGCCCGCTGCCGCGCTTTGCGTCCGGCACCCCACACCCACAATTCCCTTTGCGGATGCGTACGCACAAACCAACGGGCAAAATAGTACGCCTTGGTTTTGTAAAACGCCTCAGCACTGTAACGATCATCGGTACGGGTTAAACGGGTTTCCGAATCATGCCACTCGTGCAGCATTTCGGGCAGTTGGTAAAACCGGACTCCGGCATCCAACCATCGTAGGAACAACTCATAATCTTCCGGAAAATCCCCCTCCCGGTAGTTTCCGTGCTTTCCAACCAGTTCGGCCCGAAACATCACCGTGGGCTGAATAATTGGAATCTCCACCAGCCGGTTCTGAAAAATGGCTTCAGAGGTGTGAAAGGAATTAACCCAATTGACAAATCGCTCCAGCCCCTTTGATGGCAAGGGGGAAACATGTTTTACCTGGCAGCCCACCAAGCCTATATGCGGATGCTGCTGTAAAAACTGAAATTGCTTTTCCAGGCGTTCGGGCAGCGACAGATCATCAGCATCCATTCGGGCAATAAATGCTCCCCGGGCCTCTTGCATGCCTCGGTTCATGGCAAACACAACCCCCTGCTGATTTTCCTGAATGACTCGGACACGTGCATCAGTCTGAGCAAATTCGCGGCCAATTTCGCCACCGCGGTCGGTCGAATTATTATCTACCAGCAACAACTCAAAATCCGTGAATGTCTGATTCAAAATAGAGGTAACAGCACGATTTAGGGTATTTTCGGCCTGATAAAAAGGTAGGACAACGGAAACAGCACAAAAACTCATAGGCAGAAATTAACGGATTGTGCGGGTCAATTCCCGGAAAACATCTTCCAGGCCAGCCTGTTTTTCATTCATGGTCAAAATAACCAATCCGTGCTCAACGGCAAAGTGAAAGATGGACGGACGCAAATCTCGCTCATCCAAAGCGGTCAACAACGCAACATTCTCGGAAATAACTTGCAGGCTGTCTACGCCCGGAAGCTGCTTCCAACTTGCTTCATTCACTGGGGTGGAAAGTTCGACCAGCACCTGCTGCCGACTCAGTAGTTGACCCGACTTGACCAGATCGACCGAGCCATCGGTCACCAAATTTCCCCGGTTGATGATGATCACCCGGTTGCAGATGGCTTCCACTTCCTGCATGATGTGAGAAGAAAAAAGCACGGTCTTCTCCCGACTGATCGTGCGAATCAGGCTTCGTATTTCATCCAACTGGTTGGGATCAAGTCCGGTGGTTGGCTCGTCCAAAATCAACACCGAAGGATCGTGAATCAGTGCTTGGGCCAGCCCCACCCGTTGGCGGTAACCTTTCGACAGCTGCCGTATTTTTTTGTGCTGCTCCAGGCCCAAACCGGTCATTTCAATCACTTCAGCAATCTTTTGCTTTTTATTTTGAAGCTGATAAAAACCGGCAGCAAACCCCAAAAATTCTTTGACATATAAGTCCGTATACAACGGATTGTGCTCGGGCAAATAGCCAATTTCCCGTCGCAAGGCATAGTTCTCTGGAGTCATCTGCTCACCATTCAGCAGCACCTCTCCTGAATCGGCCGCCAAATAACCGGTCATAATTTTCATCAAGGTAGATTTTCCAGCACCATTAGGCCCCAGAAAACCAACCAACTCTCCTTCTTCAAACTGAAAGCTTACTTCGTCCAGCGCTTTTTGAACTCCATAAGTTTTGCATATCTTGTCAACTTTTACCGGCATGACTTCAAACTTAGTTTTCTCAAAAGTACGTGATTTCGGGCAAAACAGAAAGTTGAGCAAGTCACGAAGAATTAAGTTTAACCTAATACCTGACTGCAAAAAAATGCCTTTCTTTCGGACGTTAAAAATCGGTTCGTCAAATGGGAAAAAAGGCGTTCTTCAAACGCGAATAACACTAGTGATTTTCAGTCAGAAAACACTCCTCCAGAATTCTTTTCACTGAGCGCAGGAATTTCGGCTTGGGGATTTTTTATTTCTTAACTTTAAATTAACTTTGTGGCGCTCAAAAAATGCATGGCTGAAGATGAAAGATCGGAATTTTAATTATATCAAAGATTTAACAAAATACCAGCGCCAATCAACGTCTACCGTTACGATTGGGAAAGTGCCAATGGGAAGTGATTTCCCGATTCGCATTCAATCGATGACTGACACCGACTCGCGGGATACCGATGCAACTGTTGAACAGATCATCCGGATTATCAAGGCTGGTGCTGACTATGTGCGGGTAACCGTCAAAGGGATCAATGATGCGGAAAACCTCAAAAACATTAAGAAGGAGCTGGTAGCCCGGGGCTATGAAACACCGCTTATCGCGGACATTCATTTTAACCCGCGCCTGGCAGAAGTGGCAGCCAAGTACATTTCAAAAATCCGGATTAACCCCGGAAATTTCTACGACAAACGTGCTCGTTTTGAGCATCATTTATACACCGATGCGGAATACAAAGCCGAGCTGAGTAAAATTGAAGAGCAATTTATTCCGTTCCTTGAAATGTTGAAAAAAACCAACACGGCTTTGCGCATTGGAGCCAACCAGGGCTCTCTTTCTGACCGGATTATGAGCCGTTTTGGAGACACCCCGGCCGGAATTTCCGAATCGGTCATGGAATTTCTGCGCATCTGCAAAAAAGTAGATTACAACAACGTAGTCATCTCCATCAAGTCGAGCAACACCCGGATGATGGTGTACACGGTTCGGCTTCTGAATAAAAAAATGCGCCTGGAAGATATGAAATTTCCACTTCACCTGGGCGTTACTGAAGCAGGCGAAGGCGAAGATGCCCGCATCAAATCGGCCGTTGGCATTGGCGCCTTGCTGGTTGACGGAATTGGCGATACCATTCGGGTTTCGCTCACCGAATCGCCGGAAGCTGAAATTCCGGTGGCTCAGAAAATTATCAATCATGTGACCTCCTATCAAGGTCACGCCCCTATAAAAGCGCCTCTTTTTGCGCAAACCAACCCATTTGAATACGAACGTCGCTCGGTACGTCCGGTCATGAACATGGGCGATAAGCAAGTTCCGGTGGTCGTTGCCGACCTGCGCGACCGCAGCATGGCTGAAATTCTTCCACTGCGCGGCAAGCAAATACCGGAGTACTTCCTGAAAAATGATGAAGTGCTGGATCTGGAAGGAAACGCATACCCCATTCTTTCGATTGATGAGTACCTGTTTGGTGGCTCACACTGGGGACAGATGAAGTTTATCCGCACCAACAAGCCGGAGTTTGACCGTTTCATGGCCGAGAACCCGGAGATTATCACCAAGCTGAAACAAACCCGTAAAACGGTTCTTATTCTGGAAAGTTTTAATAAAAACCCGCTGGCCGAGTTGCGCGCGTTCTTTATGAATCTGGAAACGCACATCTGGAAAGTACCGGTAATCATCTACCGCCGCTACAACGAACAAAGCCTGGATGACCTTCAAATTAAAGCTTCGGTGGATTTGGGTGGCTTATTGCTGGATGGTTATGGCGATGGTTTGTGCATCACCAATGACGGCGACAACATCACCTTTACCGACCTGAAAAACCTGAGTTTTTCCATTTTGCAGGCCAGCCGCATGCGGGTAACTAAAACCGAGTTTATCTCGTGCCCCGGCTGTGGTCGTACGCTTTTCGACCTGCATGAAACAACCAAGAACATCAAGGCGCATTTCAAGCACCTGAGCCACCTGAAGATTGGCGTAATGGGTTGCGTGGTGAATGGGCCCGGCGAAATGGGCGATGTGGATTACGGCTTTGTAGGAGCCGGACCAGGCAAAGTAAACCTCTACAAGGGACAAACCCTTAAGAAGCGACACATTCCCTTTGAAAATGCCGTTTATGAACTGGAAACACTCATTCGCGACAGTGGCGACTGGAACGATCCGGAAGAGAACTAGTTCCGTCCAAAAAGTGCCTGAAGGTTTTGTTCCATTGTCAGGTGAACAGCATGCATGCCTGCTTTTTGTGCCCCAAGGGTATTTTCCTTCGAATCGTCGATGAATAATGTCTCCTGCGGATTTAGCCCGGCATGGTTAAGTACCGTCTGAAAAGATTCCACACTTGGCTTCCGCTGATTCAGCACGTGCGAGTAGTAATCATTCTCGAACAATTCTGAAATGGGAAAGCCAAACCGCTGCTGAAACAGGGTCTGAAAATGATTCAGATGAATGTTATTGGTATTGGAAAACAGGTAAAGTTTGTAGCTCTTCCTCAGCTCATGCAGCAAGTTAATCCGGTCGTCTGAAAAATCAATGATCATGGCGCACCAGGCTTTATCGATCGCTTCATCACTGGCAGGCTCCAGCAACAATTCCCGAATACCATTCCGAAACTGCTCATCCGACAGCAAGCCTTTTTCCATTTGCAGAAAAACCTCGTGCTGATAGCCCCAACCACCATGGTTAATGGCATTCGTCAATCCCAGCGACTCAAAGGCTTTGATGGACCGCTGCGAATCGATATGCAGCAACACGCCACCTAAATCAAAGATGATATTATTTACTTCTTGAGGAATCTTTTTCATGCCGGCAAAATTAAGGATTGTTTCCCGAACAGAAAATAGCCGGTCTTTCGTTCTCCTGATTAGCGAACCGAGATCAGCTGCGAAGACAGCTGGTTGATTCTCAACAAATACATTCCGGTTTGCAAGCCATTCAGATCGAGGCGATAATTCCTGGCCCGAAGACCTGACTTAACCATCAGCAACTGCCCGCTCATGCCATAAATTTGCACGGTATTCAACGGCTCGTTCGAGTTAATATTGACAAACTGCTGTGCCGGATTGGGGTACACCAAAAATTCGGGCGCACTGAACCAATCCTCTGCCGCTGTGCTTTTTGCTTCCTGCAACCGGACATTTTGAAGTTGAAGCTGACCGCTACCAGCCTTCCCAAAAATTCCGTAGTTGACGTACACCCGGATTTCTGCAATTTTATCCAGCAGAAAGGAGCCGTCGGTTTTGGACGCAAAATGATGGTAATGAAAATGAAAACTGTCGTCCTGATCAAACGATTCCATTTTAAACAGATCCACCAACTCTACGTGCCCATTTACATCTACCAAATCGAAGCGCATATTGGAAGGCGGATTGGCCGGATCAACCTTCAGTTCCAGGGCCAGTTCATTATGTGCAGTCAGATCAATCAGGCCATTAAAGACGTAAGAAAAATAGGCATTTTGAGAAGGGTTATTGATATCGAAGTCCACCAGTAATACGCCATCCGATTCAGTTAAAACCAAGCTGTTATCGGTACCGGCATGGGCCTGCCACAGCAGCTCCTGATCCTCATTCACCGGAGCAACATCAAACCCCTCCGCATCCGGTTGAATCAGGTAATCAACATGAAAAACATCCGACACCACCGCATCACAAGCGGTTGACACTTCCACCTGAATGTCGCCGGGAGCATCATTCCATTGTACGGTAATGGCTGAGGTACCTACTCCACTTAGCACAGTTACACCTTCGGGCAGCAGCCAATTGTATTGCGCTCCTTCAATGGCATTAACAGCATAGCTAGTCTCTTCATTCAAGCTGTTCAGCTTAGATCCCTGAATCACCGGCTTGGGCAGCTTACTGGCATACACACGAACGTAATCAACCGTCATGGTTGCTTCCGTCAGGTTTGGGTCAATGCCCTCTGCTCCTCCCCAGTTTCCTCCAATGGCGATATTCAGCAACAGGTGGAACCGTTTGTCAAACGGCCACTCTTTATAGGTTCTGTTTTCATTATTGAAAGTAAAATACAGTTCGTCATCCACATACCAGCGCATGGTTTCCTCGGTCCACTCCAAGGCATACACATGAAAATTGGCCATGGCATCCTCAATAGTAATGCTTCCGCCCTTCTGGGTTCCAATGCCGTGATTATACGCCTCGGTATGGATAGTGCCGTGCACCACGCCCGGGTCATAACCCACATGCTCCATGATATCAATCTCGCCGCTGGCCGGCCAGCCACCATATTCCCAGTCGGTAGGCAGCATCCAGATAGCCGGCCAGGTTCCTTTACCCGAAGGCAACTTGGCCCGCACTTCAATCCGCCCATATCGCCAATCCGCTTTTCCTTTGGTAATTAAACGCGCTGATGTCCAGCTGTTATCCTTCTTAACCGCCTTAATGTACAGGTTTCCGTTTTCAACCCAGGAGTTGGTGCGTGTATTGGTATAGGTTTGCAACTCATTGTTTCCCCAGCCACCACCACCAATGTCGTAGCCCCATCTTTCTTCGGAAGGAGCTCCGTCCGTGCTAAATTCATCCGACCACACCAGTTTCTCACAATCTTGTTGGGCAAATACTCCATGGCTTGGCAGGAAAGCAAACAGTAGCAGGAAAAAGCTTAGGTAATTCATGAACACACGATGTTAAATTTTCTGATAAACACGAACATAGTCCACTTCCATTGTACTCGGAAAAATAGTCGGATCAACTCCTTTCAATCCGCCCCAGCTGCCCCCAACAGCAAGGTTCAGTATAAGGTGAAAGCGCTTGTCGTAAGGCCATTCATCAGGCCCGGTCCCCTCATTTTCAAAGGTGAAAAAGTGTTGCCCATCTACATAAACCCGGTATTCTCCGGGCTCCCACTCAAGCTGGTAAACGTGAAACTGCTCATAGCAGGTGGGCACAATGATCGTGTCAGACCGCTGAGTGCCAATCTTATGATTGTACGTTTTGGTGTGTGACGAAGCCAGAATGGTATCAGGCATGTAACCCACATTTTCCATGATGTCGATTTCACCGCTAGCCGGCCAGCTGCCATACGCCCCATCTGTTGGCAACATCCAAATGGCTGGCCACAAACCCCGTCCTTTCGGTAGCTTGGCACAAACCTCTATCTTCCCATAAAGCCAATCACCTTTCCCTTTGGTTACCAGGCGTGCCGAAGTGTATTTATGGTCTTTATAAAACTCCTGAATAGCCGTAATGAATAGCTTCCCCTCTTTCACCTCGGCATTGGCCAGCCGTCGGCTGGTATAAAACTGTGCCTCCTGGTTTCCCCATCCCCAGTCATTTCCATGGGTATCGTAGCTCCATTTCGAGGAATCCGGCAGCCCTTGGTAATCAAACTCATCCGACCACACCAGCTTATAGCCGGGGTAAGCTTCTTCCCGATTCGATTTGAAATTGCTACAGGAAACACTAACAACCGCTAACAAAAACAGGACGACTGAAGTAAAATGCGTTCGCTTCATATATCGATACGTTGACTGATTCATTCGTTAACTGAAAACTCCGCATGCAAGCCTTCCTGTGAATTGGTTCCCACCCACACATCAAAATCGCCGGCTTCAACAACATAGTCTTTGCCGTTAAAAAACTCCAAATCTTTTGCCTTCAGATTAATCGTGACTTTCCGGGTTTCTCCGGGTTTTAAAGTGACTTTCTGATACCCTTTCAATTGTTTGACCGGGCGGGTAACACTTCCAAATCGGTCACGAATGTAGAGCTGAACCACCTCTGCAGCTTCGTACTTGCCGGTATTTTTCAAATCAATTGACACTTCAATAACGCCATCGGTTCCCATGCTGTTGGCCGATAATTCCAAATTGGAATAATCAAACGAACTATAGCTTAATCCAAAGCCAAACGGGAAAAGTGGCTCAAAGCCGGCATCCAGGTAATGCGAGGTGTTTCCCAGCGAGTGCTGCGTGGCTTCAGCCGGAATTTTATTAATATCGGTCCATTGCTCATAATCAGCCGGACGTCCGGTGTTTTTATGGTTGTAGTAGATAGGGATTTGCCCAACTGTTTTGGGGAAAGTAACCGGCAGTTTACCGGACGGAACCGTTTCGCCCAACAACATGTCAGCAATAGCCGGACCACCCATGGTTCCGGGATGCCAGGCGTACAATACGGCATCAGCCAGTTGCAGTTCGCGCGCAATAGTCAGTTGGCGTCCGGCCATGATCACCACCACCACTGGTTTCCCGGTTGCCTGAACAGCTTCCAGCAGTTCGGTTTGGCTGCCTTGAAGATTCAGGTTGGCCAGACTATGGGCTTCGCCCGAAAGAATCGACTCTTCACCCAGAAACAGAACAGCCACATCCGATTTTTTCGCAGCCTCAACAGCGGCGGCAAAGCCTTCTGTCGATGTGGTACGGCTAATCTCCAGTCCTTTTGCAAAATTAATTTTAGCGTCGCCCAGCTTGGCTTTCAAAGCAGTAAGCGGAGTCACCGAATTTTCTTTGTTCCCATCAAACACCCAGGTTCCCATCTGGTCGTGTGGCGAATCGGCCAAAGGGCCAATCACCGCAACCGAGCTAATGTCTTTCGACAAGGGCAGTAATTCATTCTTGTTTTGAAGCAGCACAAAACTTTCGCTGGCTGCCTGTTGGGCAATTTCTTTATGTTTTTCGGCCAGAAGTGTTTTTTCGGCCAATGTTTCATCGGTATAGGGATTTTCAAATAAGCCCAGGTCGAATTTTAAGCGCAAGATATTAGCCACATACCGATCAATGGTAGCCATATCGATTTTGCCTTCGTCCAACAGCGCTTTTACATTTCCAGCGTAGCAGTCACTGGCCATTTCCATATCAACACCAGCTATTAATGCTCGTTCTGCAGCTTCTTTCTTATTGGCGGCATAGCCATGAGGAATCATTTCGGCGATGGATGCCCAGTCGCTGACTACCATTCCCTGGTAGCCCCACTCCTGCCGCAAAATCTGCTTCAGGGTAAATTCGTTTCCACTGGTCGGAACGCCGTTCAAATCGTTGAAGGCTGACATAAAGGTAGCTACGCCGGCATCGGCAGCAGCTTTAAAAGGAGGTAAATAATCATTCCGAAGCTGAACTTCCGGAATCAAAGTCGTATTGTAATCGCGTCCGCCTTCGGCTGCTCCATAGCCCACAAAATGCTTGGCACAGGCAGCAATGGTTTTCGGATCACTCAAATCATCGCCCTGAAACCCTTTAACCATGGCTTTAGCCATAACAGAGGTCAGGTAAGTATCTTCGCCACAGCTTTCGGCAATACGCCCCCAGCGCGGATCACGCGACACATCAATCATCGGGGCAAAGGTCCAATGAATGCCTTCAGAAGCGGCTTCTACGGCAGATACAGCCATCGTTTTTTCTGCTATCTCAGCATTCCAGCTAGCCGCCAACCCTAATGGAATGGGCATGATGGTACGGTAACCATGAATCACATCGCGAGCAATAACCAGAGGAATTCCCAAACGGCTTTCTTCTACTGCAACTTTCTGCAGCTCATTGATCGTTTCGGCACCAACCAGGTTTAAAATAGAACCCACTTTCCCATCTTTAATGGCTTGTTTTGCATTTTCCGGTCCGCCTAACTGCCCGGGATCAAACTGCGACATCTGTCCCAGCTTTTCCTCCAGGGTCATTTGGGAAATCAGTTCCTTTATCCTTTTGTCTGTCTGTTCTTTCTTGTCCGAAGAAACTGGTGCACAGGCTCCGGTTAGCAGGAGCAGTCCAATTAAAAATAAGGAGATTGCTTTCATGTTTGTAGCGTGTAAGAAACCTGACCTGCCCCAATCGGGCAGGTCGGTTTTTAGTTAAGATTCAATTTGTAATTACTTGATTTGTGCCGATTTGATTCCCTCTACGTGAGGACCGGCCAATTCATCGAAATAGAATTCATGAGTTCCTTCTCCAACACCTGGATTCAGCATGATACGTACGATATCATAATAATCATGACTGTACCGATCGTCAGTAGTAACATCACCTGCCATCAATGGAACCAGTCCTGGATCCCAGGATAAATCAGCAGTTGGTGCTCCCGAGAAATCGTACTCAGCCACTTCCCAAGTATTGTCATTCTGAATGGTATAAGTAAGTTCCACTCCTGTTTGCCAAGCCTGTTCCATATCTGTATTTTCCAACTTCAACAGTACCACATCACCCGCTTTTCCATACACCATGATTTTGAATGTTGAGATTGATCTCAGATCAAAGCGATAGCCGGAAGGTAACTTCATATTGGCATTCGCATATTGGTTATCTGTTTTGGAATACATCGCCACACTGGCGCTTCGGTTTGGATAGATCCGGGCAGGATTTGCCATCGTAACGACAGAGCAATCCTCGCCAACAACAGCAGCCATAGCCACTTCGCTAAAGTCGTTGTACATGACCATTTCATCCAGTAAGAATGGAACATAGTCTGGATGATTAGCCGTAACGGTCACCGTTTCAGACAAATTCAATTCCCCGATAGAAGTGTTCACAACAGCTGAAATCATAAAGGTTCCGGCACGCATGTAAGTATGTGAAACAACGTCTGTATAATTGTCAGCCACCATGGTTGTACCATCACCAAAGTCGAAAGTTACCCCGTTGATCGCCTGACCTGCAGGAATATCCAGGTTAGTCAATGAAGCCTCATACGTGTTGACATCAGTTGCAGACACATCAGCCACCAAAAGCTCGGCAGCTACCGAAGGTTTCACATAACCTTTTGGAATCAGTTGGTAATGCCATGCATTACCATCACCGCCAAGAGCAACAAGCTCCATCAGGTTTTCTTCCAATTTCAAGATCTCGTACGACCCATTAGCTGCATCTACATCAAAAATTGGGAATAGTCGGGTTGTTCCTGAAAGCGTCAGGAATGATTTCCCGTCCCGTTCTTCAATAAACCAACTTCCGGGAGCAGGTGTAAAGTCAACAACATAATCGGTATCATCCTCATAGCCATTGGAGTACTCAGGATTACCTGCAATAAAATCTTTCACATAGCTCTTACCATTATTGGTTAGCGTAGCTGCAAATCCGGTAATGTTAAAATTGATTTCATCATCATACAACTCACCAACACCTTGCTTTGCCAATGGCGGAGCACTCCAATATCCCAGACCAACAGTTCCAGGAGCTCCAACCCCCAAGTGCCCCTGAGCCAGACTATCCAACACCCAGGTTTTTCCATCCAGGTCATCAACCCCACCACTCAGGAAAATAAACTTTTCGCTGGTAAAAATGGAGTAGTCCGTTTCTTCCTGAACAACTTGAGCGACAACTTTTTCAGTAAACGCACCGGTATTGGTGGTAATCGTCAATGTTACGTCATAGGTTCCGGGCAGCGGGTAATAGGCCACAATTTCTTTGCCTTCAGCAACATTTCCATTTCCTAAATCCCACTTTATCATATGAATCCCCGAAACACCCGCATTACTAACCATATTGAAATGATAGGCATCACTCCCTTGGCTAACAGTTGCCGTCACTTCCTCGGCCGAAGGCGGATAGCTCTCTCTGGCGTCGCCCGAATCAAATTCTTGTGGCTCACAGCCAATGAAGAACATCGTCAACATGGACATCAGCAAGCCTAGTTTAAATATATTTTTCATCGTTTTTTCGTTTTTAGCGATTAATAACCATCATTTTGAACCAGCTTGAACTCACCTTCTGTTTTGTCGATTTCAGATTGAGGAATCGGCAGGTACTTTTTAGTGGGTGCCCACGTACGGTTTGAAGAGTATTCTGGAAGGTTCTCAGTTAAGGTATTGGCTTCGCCCCAGCGAACCAGGTCCCAGAAACGCATGCCTTCACCTAAAAATTCACGGCGTCTTTCCAGTTTGATCAACTCTGCTGTAGGTGCAGCAGTGGCCAGGCCGGCACGCTCTCTGATTTCGGTAATAGCTACTTCAGCTGTCAACTGTCCTACTGGCGCTACACCGTGAACAACGATCAATTCAGCCGCATTCAACAGTACTTCGGCGTAACGGAAAATACGCAGGTTGTTTTCGTAGTTCAGGTCAACATCACCCGGTGGCTCGTTATACCCTTCGCGAGCGGCATATTTAGCCATAAAGTATCCTGTATTTTGGAAACGTGGCGTATAGGTTCCATCTGCAAAATGATTGATAGATGCACTCAGGCGCTTATCGCCATCTTCATAAATATCCACGATTTCTGGGCGTACGGGCCCAAAACCCCAGCCGCCTTTATACACCGACAAGCCACTGAGTTCGTCAGCACCACTCAAACCGTTTGGCGAGATGAAAGCAGGCAAGTTGGTTCCAAAACCAGTCCAACCGTCACCCCATGTTTTACCACCATATTCTCCCGGTAGATGATTTGTTTCCAGAATAGATTCAGCACCAAACTCACCTTCCCGGGTCCAGATCGATGCAAAATCAACCAGGCTGTAAGCACCACTTTCATAAATTTCGTTCATGTCAGCCAGTACTTCAGCGTATCTTGACTCATCGTTTTGATACATCACCACGCGGGCTTTCAGCAACATGGCAGCAGCTTTAGTTGCCCGACCCTGATCTGCACCTGAAACACTCATAGGCAGTTTGTCGCCTTCCAGTGCAAAATTGACATCCTCAATAATTTCGGCATAAATTTCATCAGCGGAGTACTGACGGGCAAAGTAAGGCTCTTCCAAATCTTCTTCGAAATAAGGAATGTTGCCCCAGAATTTCCACAGCCAATGCATGTAATAAGCGCGCAGGAAATGCGCCTCAGCTTTGTATTGAGCCAGACGGGTTTCATCGACATCAACGGCATTTTCGCATGCTGAAATGGCATTGTTACACCGAGCCAAGGCATTATAGTAAATGATCCAAAGGCCTTCGGGCAATTCGTCCGGAGTAGCATCGAGTTGTGACAAACGGTACAACTGTCCCTGGTCACCAGCGTCACCACCACCTTTAAAGATATCATCTGAACGCAGGTCAGACATCAGCACTATACTGTTGTAGTTTTGGTTGGCATAGCTATCAAACAGCAGCACCTGATAGCAGGAGCCTAAGTTTGATAAAATAGCACCTTCCGTTGCCGGGCCACCGGCTTCTTGCGAATCGGTCGGGTAATTGGTCAGGAAATCATCCGTACAAGATGTAAATCCCAGGATCGCAATAAACGCTATTGCTTTGATATATTTATTCATAACTTCTTCTGTTTTATTGATTAGAAAGTAATATTGGCACCAATGTTAATGGTTCTTGATTGAGGATAGATTCCCCGGTCAATACCAATGGTAGTATAGCCACCCGATGCAACTTCAGGATCAAAACCATCATAATCCGTAATTGTAAACAGGTTTTCAGCCGACACAAATACACGCAGACGGGAGATTGATGCTTTGTGCAACAACTCTGTTGGCAGCGAATAACCCAGCTGAACATTTTTCAGGCGGGCATAGGAGCCATTCTTAATGTACAAATCAGATGAGCGCCAGTTCCGGTTATTGTTTTGATTCGTCATGCGCGGAATTGAATTGGAAGTTCCTTCGCCAGTCCAGCGATCCAAAATCCAGCTTGGACGGTTCATGGCAGGAATGTCACCACGTTGTGAGAAGTCGAAAATGTCGTTGCCTAAAGAACCTTGCCAGAACATATTGAAGTCAAACTGCTTCCATTCTGCGCCAACCGTAAATCCATAGGTCCAGTCCGGCATACCTTTTCCAATTTTCGTTTTATCATCATCGGTAATGCTTTCATCACCATTCAGGTCTACAAAACGCACATCTCCAGGCCTGGCATTTTCGCCATACAAGCTGTTGTAAGCATCCGCTTCGGCTTGGTTTTGAATAAGACCATCAGTTTGGAAACCGTAGAAATACGGGAATACTTCGCCGTTCATCCCTTTCACATAACTTCCTACACCTGAAGCTCCAGCATTTTCATAAATAGCTTCACCTGATTCATTTCCCATGTTGATCAGCTTATTTTTCAGGTAAGTGGCATTGGCCGAAATGTTGTAGCTAAAATCACCAGCACTTCCGCGGTAACCCAATTCAAACTCCAATCCGCTGTTTTCCATATCACCGGCATTGGCAATCGGAGCACCTTTTCCTACATAACCAGGAATCGGCTGATCAATCAACATTCCATTGGTGGTCTTTTTGAAATAATCGAAACCAAAGGATAAAGCGCTGTTTAAGAACCGGGCATCAAAACCGAGGTCAATTTGCTCCGACTCTTCCCATTTCACATTGGCATTAGCCAATTTTGAAGGGGCACTACCATACTGCATATACATGGCATCACCTGCACCGAAATAATAGTTTTGGTTACCATCCATCAAACTGGTGTAAGAGAAGTTTCCAATCCGGTTGTTTCCGTTTGTCCCCCAGCTTGCTCTAAGCTTCAGGTAGTTGAACCATTCCGGAATATCTTCCATAAAAGCTTCGTTGGTCACATTCCATCCCACAGAAACAGAAGGGAATACCGCCCATTTGTTGTTGGGTCCAAATGAAGAAGAACCATCGCGGCGAATAGTCGCCTGCAACATATACTTTTCATCATAGTTATAGTCTATCCGTCCGAAGTAAGAAGCCAGAGTTTCATTGGAGAAACCTCCTGTTCCACCGCTAACACGTCCTTCGGTAGGAGGAGCAATCGCGTAGTCGATATTGGCTTTATTCGGATCGCTTTCCAGCAAGTCGTAATCATCGCCTGACAGGTGACGAACGGTGTACTCCTGAGCCGATTGACCCAACAATACCGTAAAGCTGTGTTTTTCGTTGATCGTTTTGTTGTAGGTCAATGTGTTTTCAAGCTGCCATACGAAACCTCGATGCATGTTTGAATATACATGGCTTTGCGTCAGGTCTTTCCCCTGCGTCGCTAAGAAGTGTTCAAATTCATAGCCATCGGCTCCCCAGAAAGCGAGGTCAACACCGTAGCTTGATTTGAATTTCAGTCCTTCGATCACATTGATTTCTCCCCAGAAAGAAGAAACAAATTTATCTTCATTGTTTTGAGCTCCGGTTGGTGCATTAAGCATCGCTACCGGGTTGGCAATTTCCTGGAAACCTGCTGGCGGAATCGAAAATACGTTTCCGTTTTTATCTTTTACGGCATTGGGGTAGTCAGCCAGAACCCCATCCGGATCCTCAGCATACACCGGAACAAGAGGATTGAACGTCAGGGCACTTCCCAAAATGGAACCATACTCAGAGTTGGTTTCAATACCACTGGACAACACCCGGGAATAACCGGCATTCACGCCTACCTTCACATTGTTCAGGAAAGAACGATCGGCTTCAAACACATTGTAAGTGGTGTTCGAACGAATACTGTAACGCTCATAATTTGAACGACCATAGTCGCCCCCTACAATACCTTCCTGGTTCAGATAACCAAAGGATAAGAAGTAAGTAACATCTTCGTTGCCTCCGTTAATGCTGATTTGGTGTGACTGCACCGGAGCATCGTAGTTGAACGTTTCATCCTGCCAGTCCGTTCCGGCTCCAGCATTGGCAATTTGTTCGGCTGAGTAACGAGGAGCTTTGTTATCATTGAGCTCCGACTCATTCATAATCAGCATGTATTCCTTAGCATTCAAAACCGATTTCTTTTTCCATGGGTTTTGCCACCCATACGAAAAGTCATAGTTAATAGAGGCTTTTCCGGACTTACCTTTTTTGGTGGTAATCAGAATTACGCCGTTGGCAGCACGGGCTCCATATACAGCTGCAGAAGCCGCATCTTTCAGCACCTCCACGGATTCAATATCGGTTGGGTTTAAGTAGCTAATACCGCCACCAACAGCCATTCCATCTACAATATAAAGGGGTTCGCTATTGTTAATCGTACCGATACCCCGAATCCGAACTTTCGAGTCTGATCCCGGCTGACCAGAGCTTTGCGTAATCTGAACTCCGGAAACGCGCCCTTTCATGACATCTTCGATCCGTGTTGGAGTTGAATTCTCCAGTTCTTCAGAAGACACACTACTAATGGCGGCCGTCACAACACTTTTCTTTTGCACGCCGTAACCCACAACAATCACCTCATCGAGGTCTGTATAGTCTTCAACAAGCACCACATCAATAACCGAACGGCCGTCAATCTCAATCGGTTGTGTTTTCATTCCAACAAAAGAAAACACGAGGGTTCCAGAGCTTGGCACTTCCAAGGCATACTTACCATCGAAGTCAGTAACCGTACCTGTCGTTGTTCCTTGAATAGACACGGAAACCCCAGGTACAGGTTGTCCATCCTCTTTAGCCGTTACAATGCCCGAAACCGCAATTTCCTGGGCAAATAAACTCAGACTAAAGAAAGAACATAATAAGAAAAATAAGATTCTTTTCATGCGTTAAGTTTTTAAATAGCAAATAATTATTCTTCACTTAGGAATTTCAAATCCATAAGCGAAAATGGAGCAAACAAACCTCATTTTAAAATTTTTTAACACTTCAATAATGCTACAGGCCCATTATTATTACCCCTACAACAATACATCAACACAAAACGCACACAGCTAACATTCAGCCGATTAAACTTGACTAATGTTTGTTTTTATATACATCAGCTGAAAATATGCTTTACAACAGAAGTTTAAATACTGGAGATAAAAGAGCTCAAATTGGTGTCGCGATCCAGCCCTAATTTTTTTCGAAGGCGGTACCGGCCAATTTCAACACCACGAGAACTTATATTTTGCAGTGTCGCAATCTCTTTGGTGGAGATATTCATTTTAATGTAGGCACAGAGTTTTTGCTCTCGGGGGGTTAGCGTTGGGAATTTTTCGGTTAGTCGCTTAAAAAAATCTTCGTGTACTTCATCAAAGTAGGTTTCAAAAAGCTCTTGCTGCTTCTTGTTATCAAATTCCCGGTCAATCCGGTTAATTATAAGGCTGATTTTTGATTTCACGGTGCTGTCAGTCACCAGGGTTTGCAGACTTTTAAGCTCCGTTTTCAGTTTGCCCATAAATTTGTTCTTCTGAACCAGACTCATTGTTTGGTTGGCTAACTCCTTATCCAAATGAATCATTTTCCCCCGCAACTTTTCATTCCTGAGCTTCACGATTTCCCGCTCTGAAACCAACACTTCCCGCTGATACTGATGAATCCGCTTCCGGTATTCCTGCAGGTTTTTGAGCCGTTCCTTTCGTTTGGATACCTGCATACGGTAGTAAACCCACCAAATAATAGCCGCGATCAATAGCAGGCCACTAAGCATGTAAACAAACCAAGCCAAAGCTGACCGATACCAAGGCGGTTTGATACTAAATGAAAAACTTGCTGGTTGACTTTCGTGCCCAAATGGATTAACGGTTTTCACCTTGAAGGTGTAATCACCTTCCCGCAAGTTCATAAACTCCGAGCTCGCCTCCTCCGACCATTCTGACCACTCGGTACTGTAGTTCTCCAAAAAATAACTGAACCGAATCCGATTCAAGTTTTTATAATCCGGACTGGAATAGACAAACTTCAAGTTGTTTCCTTTAAATCTAAAGGCCAGGGAGTCCTCCGGAAAGTTTTCGTCCATCAAATTGGGATGGAATCTTTTTTGATTCAGCTGATTCACCACCTCCCGGATGTACACCTGTTCCTGACGGTCTTTTTTCGGCTGGTAACTGGGAGAATAATGGGCCAGGCCATCTTCAAGCGAGATAAAAGTATGCTCCATATCAACCACATTGATATGCTGGAAGCCGGAAATGGTAAGTCCCGCTATCTTTTCAAAAGGCCCCACCACTTTCGTATAGCTTCCATCCTCAAGAAACCGCAACACCCCTGGTCCGTTTTCTCCGATAAACCAAATGTTGTTGTACTGATCTTCTTTGATGTAATCGACATTATTTCCCTCTCCAAAGAGTTCATTATATTCGACTGAGCGCTCAAACCGATTCAAAGCCTGATCGTAGGTATAGATTCCGTTGGGCGAGGTAAAAAGAATGTCACCCTTAATGGTCATCAGGTTGATATAAATATCAGAAGGAAGCCCATCGTTTGAGTTGTAAAAATCGTAATGAACAACCCGGTCGAGCGCTTCATTTAAACGCATCCGGAAAACACCTTTAAAACCATGACTCATCCAAATATCGCCATTTTCATCCTGAGCCATCAGTTTAGACGACTCAGAGAAATCCTTGACCTGAGTCACGAACTCCCAGGACTGCCCATCGGCGGTCTTCCTGAAAAGAGTCAGTCCGTTATAATTTCCACCAAGCAGGTAATCGTCATCTTGCATGAGTTCGATGAAAATCCAGGCTCCACGAACATCCGAAATCATTCGGGCCGTTTCACCCGCAATCTCATAAGTCCCATTATCATGTCCGCACAGCACAACCCCATTATGAACCCCCAAATACCAAACCTGACCAATGGTTTTTGGAATCAACCGAAAGCCTTTAGGATCAATCGTCACATCTTCAGGCCAGTCTTTTACATACAGGCCATGATTGGTGCCCACATACAACTTCCCATTATGAACCAAAGACGTGTAAGTAGCCCCCAGTCCTTCCGGGTCAAACATGAACGTAAACGGAGATCCCACATCAATGTAATCAATGCCATTATCCAGTCCGAGCCATAAATTACCTTCCTGATCAGCACCAATGCTAAGGATCGTATTATTCTGCAAGCCTTTTTTCTTGTTCACATGCTGAATAATTTGCCCGGACTCATCGGTAATAAGTAAACCTCCCTGAATGGTTCCAAAAGCATAGTAAGCCTCGTTAAACCGCGTGGCCGAAAAAATCTGATTTTCAAGCAAGAAATCATTGGCCGGGCCTTTCCATGGCGTTAACTTTTCCCCGTCATAACTATACACCCCATGGTTGGCCGTACCAATAAGCACCCGGTTATTATAAACGGGCAGTATCGCCCAAATTTCCTTATCATCAAGCTCATCCAGCCCTTTCAGCTTGAAAAAATGCCCTTGACGGTATTCGCACAATCCGTCCACCTCATCCTGTACCCACAGGTGTCCATTAACATAGAATGAAAATCGAATCCGGTTGGATAAGGGAACACTTACAATGGCTTCATTCCGATAGATAAACAAATGCGTGTACGACTGAAAAACAACACCAAAACTGGTTAAGTGAATACACCAAATTTCTTCAAAATTCCGTTCGTCAACCGCCACCAAATCCAACAGAGAACGGTATTGAAGCTCTCCTTTGGCATCGGGCTCCATGTACCCAAAGTCATTTTGTTGCCCCACATAAATACGCCCATTATCGTCAATCTGCAAAGCCCGAACAATGGAGCGATTGGGCAAGCCATAAAGCTGCCAGTGGTTACCATCAAATTCAAGGACCCCATCGTTATTGGCAAAGTACATGAAGTTAGAGTGGTTGGAAGCAATGTGCCAGTTTTGCGCACTGCCTCGATATTCCTGTTTCGAAAAGTGTTGGATGTCGGGAATCCCCACATCTTTCAATTGCCCAAACGACAAATTGGTTATCGTCAGGATACAGGCAAGCATCAGATATCGCAGATAGTTAGTAGGCATGAAACAAATATAGTTAAAATCAGATTTTACACCGACCAATTGCCTAAAATCAGGGCAGAGCTGTATTTTTGTCCAAACATTGTAAATATAAAATGATGAAAACCGGACTAATTGGCGCGATGCGGGAAGAGATCCTGCTTTTAAAAAAAGACATCCAACAGTTAAAAACCGACAAATTTGGTTCCCGCGAATTTTATTCCGGCACCCTTAACGGGCAGGAGCTGGTCATGGCCTTATCGGGCTGGGGAAAGGTTGCCGCCGCCTCAACTGCAACCACCCTGATTAACCACTACCAGGTGGATCAACTGGTCTTTATCGGGCTGGCCGGTTCGGTTCAGCCACAACTCAACATTGGCGACATTGTGGTAGGCAACCAACTTATTCAACACGATGTTGATTTGACACGCTTGGAGGGCTTTCCGAAAGTTGAATCACCATTTTGGAAGACCTTTGAATTCAATGTTTTTCCGGATTCCGGTGCCAAAGCACTTTCTGCTGTTGATAATTTTGTTCTCAATTTGAAAAACGGCCAGTATCCGGCAATCAATGCCAGCTATTCCCCCACAGTACATGTCGGAGCCATTGGTACGGGTGATCAGTTTATCGCTTCCAAAGAAGGAAAAGTGCGCATAAACGAACGCTTCCCACAAATTTTGTGTACTGAAATGGAGGGAGCAGCCATCGCCCAGGTGAGTGCTGATTACCAGCTTCCATGCACGGTCATACGAATTATTTCAGACCATGCCGACGAAGAGGCTCATGACTCATTTTCCAAGTTTTTGTTTGAAGATATTAGTCAGATATCCGTGGAAATTATCAAGCTGCTTTTGTCCTAATCGGCTGAAAAATAAACTATGAAAGATAAATAACTGACAACAAGGAGCATAAATCAAACAAGTCAAAAATTATAAGAAACACAATCGGCAGCCGGTGAGTTTGGCACAGTAATTGTTAATACCAAGTCAAGAGAAAACAACATATACGCCACTTAGCCGTGGAAACAATTAAACAAAACAATTTAGTTAGAACCAGAAAACAAAAATCTCCAAAGTAACGTGCTTTGGAGATTTTCTTTTTTAGCCCTTCAGGCTATTCATTCATTGGCTTTTACCTTATTTGAATGCTGCGTCCAAGGTTTGTATGTTGAACACTTCCCGCAACTTTTCTTCTGAAACACTGGTTGAAAGCGTGATCTCGGCCGTTTCGTCCGGCAGCAAATCAAAGTAATTATCCGAGAAAAATCCCTCTTCATCACCAATCGTCATGAACAGGTTTTTGGCCAACTTATCGGTTTTAACCGAAATTGTATAACCACCTTCTGCAGGTACAATTTCATAAGTCACCTCAGGCGTTGGAAGCTTCATTTCCTTTACCGGCCGGAAGTAAAACACGTTACTGGCAATTACCTTTCCGCCCTCAATCACTTCAGCAACCAATACCTGGCGGTAGCTGTCCTTATCCCGTAAAAAATCATAGCGGTTAACATCGAAATAAGAGGCGCTGGAATTGGCAGGAACATCGGCCAATACGGCTTTTTCCCAAACAACTTCCCCATCAAAGTTAACCATCCGAAGATTCAGCTGGGCATTAATCTCCCGAAGCTCATCATTTACAATGCCCACTTTCAGGAAGTTTTCATCGATATAAGGTGATACCAGAACGGACTCAAAGCCTTTCTTTACAAAGTACTGCAAGGCTTTCCATCGCTGGTAATAGTCGGTTGAACTCCATGAGGCCACCGGCCAGCAATCGTTGATTTGCCAGTACAAGCTCCCCATGCAAAAAGGCATCGCTCTTCGGTGTCCCTCCACGGCAAACTTAATCCCTTCGGCTTGCAACACATGGTTTACATACAGAAACGACTCAAAATCCTTGGGCTGGTCATAATCCTGCAACATGTAGTATTCAATGGTTTTATTGCCAATTGACGAACGCTGATGAGAATTCATGACTTCGGAAACAATGTCATAGTCCTCAGGGAGCGCGTATTGTTTCACACTCTTAAACTCCGGAAACGACTGGAAACCGTATTCGCTCATAAAACGGGCAATATGCGTGGCGTAGGTTTGAAAGGGTTCTTTTCCCCACCAAACGCCCCAATAATGCTCATCACCATTAACCAGGTCTGCCGGTACACCGGTGCCTGACGATGGGCTGGATGCCCAATAGGACCGGGAAGCATCAAAAGCCTCCACCGCATCGGGCAAAATTTTGTGGAAAATTTCCTCATAGGCTTTCCACATCTTGTCGGCATTCGCCTGGCTTTTCGCTTCTTCATCGCGTTTCCAGCCCCAACCATACCAGGCCGCAAGTATTTCATTGTTGCCACACCACAAGGCAATACTGGGGTGATTACGCAAACGCTTGATGTTATCAATGGCTTCTTCCTTCACATTATTCAGAAAAGCCTCATCGCCCGGATACATGGAGCAGGCAAACATAAAATCCTGCCACACCAGAATTCCGGCTTCATCGCATAAATCATAGAAAATATCGTTCTCGTAGATCCCACCTCCCCAGACACGCAGCATGTTCATGTTCGACGTTTTTGCCGTATTGACCACCTTGCGGTATTGCTCATCCGACACGCGCGCAACAAAAACATCGTTGGGAATGTAGTTGGCTCCTTTCATAAAAACGGGCACTCCATTGAGCTTGAAATAGAACGAGGTTCCATCTTCATCCTGATCACGAACCAGCTCCAGGGTTCGAATTCCAATCCGATCGGTCTTTTGAGTGGTCCGGTCATTAACCGTCAGGTTGGCTGTAATTGTATAAAGCGGCTGTTCGCCAAGCCCATTGGTCCACCACAACTTCGGATTCTCAATTTCAAAATCGACAGAATAGGTATGTACCCCTTTTTGAAGGTTGACCACAACAGAACCGGCCTTTTGGCCATCCACCTCAACCCGGTAGGTGGCGGGTTTCTCAGTCTCCGAATCAACTTCAATAATCGCTGAGAATTTGGCTAAATCATCCTGAACTTCATGCTGAACCACCTGCAGGTTCTCTATCCGGGCTTCATCCCAGGCTTTCAGATGTATCGGCCGCCAGATACCACTGGGAACCAGGCGTGGCCCCCAATCCCATCCAAAATGATAAGGCGCTTTACGCACGTATGCGCTCACTTTCTTGCCTCCCTCAACCTCGCCAATTTCAGCCAGATCGTTGTCTGAAACCATGATAACAAAGCCATTGGCATCGTATTTTTTGATTCCTTCCTTGATGGGTGAAAGAAAAGTGATCAGCAAGGTGTTTTCCCCCTCTTCCAGGTAGGGTTTAATATCGACCAGGTATTCCCGGAACATGTTGTCCGTTGCGATTACTTGCTGGCCATTCACAAACACCTGCGCATAGGTATCAAGCCCTTTAAAGTCGAGCGCAATACGGTCTTTCCTTAGAAGCGTTTTGTCAACAGTGAATGACGTTTTATAATCCCAGTCCAGCTTATCAATCCACTGCACATCGCGCTCGTTCAGCCGGTAGAACGGATCTTCAATCTTGCCGTTAGCCAGCAGGTCGGTATGAACACTCCCGGGCACCGTGGCCGGCAGCCATTCATTTTTTCCGTGTTCCGAAAATTGCCATCCTCCATTCAGTAAGGTTGAAGTCATAAGAGCAGGGTCTTTAGGCTGGCAAGCAAACAAAAGCACACTGGCCAGCGTGAATAATAAGGATCGATACCTTTTCATTTGATGATAATGTTTAATTTGTAGACTCAAAAATGGTGAATGGATGCTAGAATTACAAACAAAAAATCCGAAGGAAAATTGCCTTCGGATTTTTGAATGAGTTGTACGCTTAAATTTTTGGTAAGGTCCATGGACTTCGGTAAGTCGGAACCAAGTATTCATTGGCTTCCGGATCGTCTATAAACAAGCTCTTTTCGCTGTCCCAATACAAGCGGCGGCCGGTTTTCAGGGCAATGTTGCCCAAATGTGCCACACGCGCGGTATTGGCAGCTATTTCAATGCTGCAATTCAAATCGCGCCGGCGATTGCGAACCCCATTCAGGAAGTCAGCCATATGCAGGTCCAGGCCTTTGCCAGAGCCTTTTTGCAACTCCACACGCTCCACCAAATCTTTATCATTTTTGCGCTCGGGAATCACTTCCCAGCCCTCGCGGTCAACAACCAGCGTGCCGTTGTTGCCAACGAAGCCCACGCCATGGTTACGTCCAAAGTGGCCGCCATCAATGCCGGTTCCGTGGTCCCAAAGCATGGTAAACCCATCAAATTCATAGAGAGCCTGCAAGCTGTCAGGCGTTTCGGCAGCGTCATCGGGGTAGGCAAACTTACCGCCCATGGCCATCACCGATTTGGGGGCCTTGGCCTGCATGCCAAATAAACCATAATCAATGATGTGCACGCCCCAATCGGTCATCAATCCGCCGGCATAATCCCAAAACCACCGGAAATTGAAGTGAAAACGATTGGGATTGAACGGGCGCTTTTCGGCTGGCCCAAGCCAGAAATCATAGTCCACGCCTTCCGGAGCTTCCCGGTCAGGTTTCACCGGAACGGGCTCCATCCAACCTTGATAAGCCCAGGTGCGCACGGTGCGGATTTTGCCCAGCTTCCCGGAATAAACATACTCAACAGCATCGCGCCAATGGGGATCACTTCGTTGCCACTGCCCCACCTGAACCACGGTTTTATACTTTTGAGCTGCGGCTTCCATCAGGTTGATTTCCTCGATGGAATTCCCCAGCGGCTTTTCACAATAAATATCTTTGCCAGCCTGACAAGCCTCAACAAAAGGCAGGCAGTGCCAGTGATCCGGCGTTCCGATGATAACCACATCCACCTCCGGGTCAGCAATCAACTGGCGATAGTCGTTATACGCCTTGGGTTTCTTGCCTTGCAACTTTTCGGTGTCTGTCAGGCGGGCATCCAGCACCCGCTGGTCCACATCACAAATGGCCACACACTCGGTATTGGGCTGCCCCAAAAACGCACGCAAGTCGGCAAAACCCATGCCTTTTGCGCCAATCAACCCACAACGGATTACCTCGTTGGGCGAGCAGGCGCTCATGGCAGCCGGCATCGAGGCCGCCAGGCCCACTGCAGCTGTTGCCGCAGTGGTCTTCTTGATAAATGATCTTCTACTAGTCATTGGTTCGGTTATTAATTATTCCTTCTGCATGGCATCATCAAAGGCAATGTCCGAAGGAGCAAAGTCACTGTAGCGCACAAACTCACAGGACTCAGCAGCGCCGGCTTCACGATCCATGCCACTGTCTTCCCACTCAATGGATAATGGGCCTGAATACTGGATGGTATTCAGCGCGCGGATGATGTTTTCGAAATCGATCTTTCCCCGTCCTACACTTCTAAAATCCCAGTAGCGACGATGATCTCCAAAAGGAGTATGGCCTCCGAATACTCCGATAGTGGTAGGCACATCGCTCCAATACACGTCTTTCATGTGCACATGAAAAATGCGGTCGGCAAAGTCGTAGATGAAGCGCTCATAATCAACATGCTGGTAGCCCAGGTGGCTGGGATCGTAGTTAAAGCCAAAAGCCGGATGATAATCCAAGGCTTTCAGAGCCTTTCCGGCGGTTTCAATGTCAAAGGCGATTTCAGTTGGATGCACTTCCAAGGCAAACTTCACCCCTATTTTCTGGTATTCATCCAGAATGGGTTTCCAACGTTTGGCAAAATCCTCAAACCCCCGGTCAATCATGTCCTGCGACATCGGTGGGAAGGCATACAACAAGTGCCAGATGGAGCTGCCGGTGAATCCAACCACCGTATCCAAACCCAGTCGTTTCGCCACATGCCCGGTGTTAATCATTTCCTGAGCCGCACGCTGGCGTACGCCTTCCGGGTCGCCATCGCCCCAAATGTAATCGGGTAAAATGTTTTTATGCCGTTCGTCAATATTATCGCAAACACATTGCCCCACCAAGTGATTGGATATGGCGAATAACTGCAAATCATACTTTTCCATGATCGCCTTCCGCTCGTCACAATACTCTTGGTCGGCTTTATCAACTTCCATGTGGTCGCCCCAACAGCATAGTTCCAGGCCATCGTAGCCAAAATCCTTGGCTTTCTGACACATGGTTTCGAATGGTAAATCAGCCCATTGTCCGGTAAATAAGGTTACTGGTCTGCCCATAGTTTTATTTTTAAGTGGTTATTCTGATTAGATAATTAGTTATTGAACGTGCGTTGTTGGCTGAAGCCCTTCAAGGAATGCCTCCCCAACAACGAAGCGTGGTCTGCTTACTCCTCAAACTTGACCCATTTTACCGTATCGCTGTAGCCCGCTTCCACCACCGTGTCAATAAAGCGCATGCCCCGAACACCATCTTCAATGCCCGGAAAATCAAGCATGGCAGCGGTGGGTTGTTCGTTGTTCATTTTGGCGCGAACAGTTAAAGAGAAGTTGCGGTAAATGTTGGCAAAAGCCTCGAGGTAGCCTTCGGGATGCCCGCCGGGTGTGCGGGTGTTGTGCTGCGAAACAGCGCCCATTTGTCCCGTTCCTACGCGTACCATCTCTGTCGGACGGTCGGCCCATTTCATCCAAAGGGTGTTGGGTTCGTGCTGATTCCACTCCAGCCCGCCTTTGTCGCCATACATCCGTATTTTCAGCGCGTTTTCTTCGCCGGCAGCAATTTGTGTGGCCATTAAAACACCACGCGCCCCGTTGTCAAAACGCAGCAAAGCGGCACCATCATCGTCCAGCAAACGTCCGGGTACAAAAACATTGAGCTCGGCGCATAGTTCCGTCACTTTCAATCCTGAAATATATTCTGCCAAATGATGAGCGTGTGTTCCGATATCGCCCATACAACCGGCTTTGCCCGATCGTTTGGGGTCGGTACGCCAGCTGGCTTGCTTATTCCCGGTATCCTCGAGCTTCGAAGCCAGCCATCCTTGCGGGTATTCCACATAAATGCGTTTAATCTCGCCCAGTTCGCCACGAGCCACGCGCTCTTTGGCTTCTTTTACTGCCGGATAACCGGAATAGGTATGCGTCAGGGCCAAGGTCAGGCCGGTTTCCTGCAACTTCGATTGAAGCGTCAGTGCTTCGTCCAGCGTAAAGGTGATGGGCTTGTCAATAACCACATGAAACCCGTTTTCCAGGGCCATCATGGCCGGGGCAAAATGCACAAAGTTGGGGGTTACAATGGTCACAAAGTCCATGCGTTCGCCTTCGGGCAAGCGGGCTTCCTGTTCAAACATTTCCTGGTAGGTTGTGTACACCCGGTTTTCGGGAAGAAAATACGATTTACCCGAAGCTTTCGAGATTTCCGGATCAACACTGAAACAGCCACACACCAGTTCAATCTGGTTATCCATAAAAGCGGCAAGACGATGAACGGCACCAATGAAGGCATCTGAGCCTCCTCCGACCATTCCCATGCGAAGTTTACGATTCATAGTAATTGGTTTATTAGATTTTAAGTACTTCTCAAATGTATAAAACTTCTGTTGAAGACGGAAAAAACAGACCAGAATAGTATCGGGAAAGACAAAAGCTTCGGGTCAGGCTGAAAGACTCCCCCAAAGCCCTTCTTTTAGCTTTCGGCGTCCTTGCCCGGGTTGTTTTCAGCTTCCTTCAACCTGGTGATTAACGAGCGGACTTCTTTCAGCTGGTTAAACGTCAACTCGCGCAATTGTCCGCGTATATTCAGCGGAATCTGTTCGCGCACCAGGGCCTGCAAGGGATGATTTTCCGGCAAAGGCTCCTGCCCATCATCCTCCCATTCCATTAAATCGTTGGGCGTGCAATGCAATGCCCGGCAAATGGCGCTGAGGTGATTTAGCTTCAGCTGGGTGATTTTCCCGTTGAGCGAGCGCGTGGCCACATTGGGGGTCAGTCCCTGCTTAATTAAGAAGTTGTAAGGATTGGCAATTCCTTTAATTTCGAGTAAATAGCGTAGGTTGTAGTGTAACATGACGAAGAATAGTTTTAGTGAGTTACGATAAGCTCATTAAAGTTAAAACTAATTCTTCATTCTTGAAAATCAAATCTTTATTAATGCGAATCATTCCTAAATTGTACAAATACGCTTATGCATTGATCAAATTCAATTTAACATTGTTCGAATCCTGATCAAGTTCCGGCAAAACTTGTTCTCAATTTTCAAGAGGTATTACTTCATTCAAAAAACCATAGTCTGCATTCTATCAAACCACTTATACTTTTTACAAAACTACTAGCTTCTTTCCCAAAACTAAATCTATCTTTACCAAGGATCCTATTCCACAAAGGAATAGAACTAAACGAAATTAGCTGAAAGGACTCGTAAAATCTACTTGTAATCTGCAAGAAATAAAGCTATTTTTGAGTTCTCACTAAACCAAACACAACATGAAACGACGTAATTTTATAAAAAACACGGCCATCGGAGGCTTTGCTGCCACAGGATTAGTTTCAGGGCTTTCGGCCACCGCTTCAACTTCAAAAGAGTCAAACTCCGCTCAGTTTAAACTGAAATATGCTCCCGGACTGGGAACCTTTAAAGAACTTGCCGGCAATGATCCCATTGACCAGATAAAATTTATGCACGACCAAGGCTTTCGCGCCATTTTCGACAATGGGCTGATGCACAAAGATCCGGCGCTGCAGGAAAAAATAGCCAACGAACTGGCCCGGCTGGGGATGGATTTAGGTCCGTTCGTTTTGTATGCCGATTTTAGCGTGAAATCGTTTGTTACGCAAGATCCGGAGATCAAAGAAATGCTGAAAAACAAAATGAAGGAAGGTCTGGAATGCGCCAAACGAACCAACGCCAAAACCGCGCTGGTGGTTCCCGGACGCTTTGCCGACAACCTGGAATGGGATTACCAAACCGCCAACGTCATTGACAACATGCGCATGTGCTGCGACATCGTGGAACCTGCTGGCCTGACATTGGTTTTGGAACCACTGAATGCCTGGAAAGACCATCCCGGACTATTTCTCACCAAAATTCCGCAAACACACATGATTTGCCAGGCCGTTAACAGCCCAAGCTGTAAACTGGTGAATGACTTATACCACCAACAAATTACCGAAGGCAACCTGATCCCCAATATCGACAAAGCGTGGAATTCCATCGCTGCTTTCCACATTGGCGACAACCCGGGCCGCAAAGAACCAGGCACCGGCGAAATCAACTTTGTGAATGTCTTTAAACACATCCACAGCAAAAGCTACGACGGTGTACTTTGTTGTGAGCACGGCCGCAGCCTGCCCGGCAAAGAAGGCGAACTGGCCTTCATTGAAGCCTACCGCAAAGCAGATAATTTTTAAGTGAAAAAGATAAAACCCAAGCAAGAAAGCCTTCCAATTTTGGAGGGCTTTTGCTTTCTATACCAAATCATGCGGCAATATCTAACGGCGATCCGCTTTTGATATTTGTGGCTCCTCACTTGTTTTTTGATCACAATCCATCTGGCTTAGAACTTTTCCAAGGGGCAATTCATGTTTTTCAACAGAAAAATGTACTTTTGCTGTTCAATTTTAAATCCTGAAAGTCAGGGATAACACCAAAATCTGCAAAAAAGGAAAAACAACATGAAACGACTGAAAATTAAAGAAGTATTGACTGGCGGCCAAGTGGGTCAGCAAGTGTTGGTAAAAGGATGGGTACGAACCAAGCGCGGCAGTAAGAATGTCAATTTTATCGCCCTGAATGACGGATCAACCATCAATAATTTGCAGGTTGTTGCTGATGTTGAAAAGTTTGGTGAAGAATTATTGCATAACATCAATACCAGCGCCGCACTGGGCATTACCGGTGAGTTGGTTGAATCAATGGGAAGCGGACAAGCCGTAGAACTGGTGGCTTCGGAAATTACGATTTACGGAAAATCCGATCCGGAAAAATACCCCATTCAACCCAAAAAACACAGCCTGGAGTTTTTACGTGAAAACGCTCACCTCCGCTTTCGTACGGCTACTTTTAGTGCCGTTTTTCGCATTCGTCATGCCATGGCTTTTGCCATTCATAAATATTTCAACGACAAAGGCTTTTATTATTTGCATACCCCAATCATCACAGCTTCGGATGCTGAAGGCGCCGGACAAATGTTTCGGGTATCCACCCTGCCTGCCGTTGAGCCTCCTTTAAATGAAGAAGGGGAAATTGACTATACCCAAGATTTTTTCGGACGTCCGACCAACCTGACCGTTTCGGGCCAGCTGGAAGGCGAGCTGGGAGCAACTGCTTTGGGTGAAGTGTACACTTTTGGCCCCACTTTCCGTGCTGAAAATTCAAACACCACCCGTCACCTGGCCGAGTTCTGGATGATTGAGCCGGAAATGGCGTTTTATGAGCTGAAGGACAACATGGATCTGGCTGAAGACTTTTTGAAATACCTGATCCGTTATGCCCTTGACAACTGCATGGACGACCTGAAGTTTTTGAGCAACCGCCTGCAGCAAGAAGAGAAAAACAAGCCACAGGATCAGCGTTCCATGGAGTTGATTGAAAAGCTTCAGTTTGTATTGGAGAATGATTTCATCCGCTGCACGTACACCGAAGCCATTGACATTCTGCGCAACTCAAAACCATTCAAAAAAGGTAAATTCCAATATCCGGTAGAATGGGGTATCGACCTGCAAAGTGAACACGAACGTTACCTGGTTGAAAAGCATTTCAAAAAACCCGTCATTCTTATTGACTATCCAAAGGATATCAAGGCTTTCTACATGAAGCAGAACGATGATGGCAAAACCGTGGCCGCCATGGATGTATTGTTCCCTCAAATCGGGGAAATCATCGGTGGATCAGAGCGCGAATCCGACTACGACAAGCTGGTTAAGCGCATGGAGGAAATGGATGTTCCAACTGATGAAATGTGGTGGTACCTCGACACCCGCCGCTTCGGAACCGTGCCTCACGCTGGTTTCGGCTTAGGCTTCGAACGCTTTATTTTATTTGCTACCGGCATGGGAAATATTCGCGACGTCATTGCCTTTCCACGGACACCCAAAAATGCTGAGTTCTAAACGAAAGAATTATTCATTGATAATAAATCAAAGAGGCTGTCCGCAAAGGATGGCCTCTTTTTGATTACAAAGCTTATATTTGTTATCCCGATAAAAGTTAACTTTGAAGAAAATAGGATAGTATGCCATCTCAGAAATTAAGTTTACAGCAAAAACTGTTACAAAAGCTTTCACCTCAGCAGATTCAGGTGATTAAGCTTTTGGAGATCCCTACTATTCAGCTCGAACAGCGCATCAAAAAAGAGATTGAAGAAAATCCGGTTCTGGAATTGATTGATGACGAACCCATTGATCATAGCGAAGACACGGATAGCAATGACAGTGATGAATTTTCGCTGGAAGATTACATGGACGAAGACGATATTCCAAGCTATAAGCTGAATGCCAATAATTATTCGAAAGACGACAAGCAAGTCGATATTCCATTCAGTACCGGAACCAGCTTTTATGAATCGCTGACCGAGCAGTTGGGTTTAACAGAATTAACTGACCAGCAGAAAATGCTGGCACAATATATCATTGGCAACATTGATGAAGACGGCTATTTGCGCCGCGATTTAATGTCCATTAGCGACGACCTGGCCTTTACGCTCAACATGAACGTAAGCGAACGGGAGCTGGTAGAAATTCTTGAAGTCATTCAGGATTTTGACCCGGCCGGAGTTGGTGCGCGTACGCTGCAGGAATGCTTGTTGCTGCAAATTCAACGTAAAAAAGGCAATGACTCCACCTGCCTGGCATCACGCATCCTACAGCACAGTTTTGACGAGTTTACCAAAAAGCACTACGACAAGATCATTCACAAGTACGAAGTTACCGAGGAAGAGCTAAAAGAGGCCTTGAATGAGATTCTGAAGCTGAATCCCAAGCCCGGTGGCTCGATGAACAATCCGCATAACCGCTCGAACCAGGTTATTGTGCCCGATTTTACGCTGGACAATGTGGACGGTGAACTTATTCTGTCGCTGAACCAACGCAACGTCCCCGACCTGCGTATGAACAATTCCTACCTGGACATGCTGAAAGGCTATTCCAGCAACCGGAAAAGTGCCTCGAAAAACCAGAAGGAGGCCGTCCAGTTTGTCAAGCAAAAACTGGATTCGGCCAAATGGTTTATCGATGCCATCAAGCAGCGCCAGCAAACCTTGCTGTTAACCATGTCGGAGATTATTGAGTTTCAAAAAGAATACTTCAAGGAAGGCGATGAAACCAAGCTTCGCCCCATGATTTTGAAAGATATTGCCGACCGCACCGAACTGGATATTTCCACCATTTCGAGGGTGTCGAACAGCAAGTACATTCAAACTCACTTCGGGATCTACCCGCTTAAATATTTCTTTTCCGAAGGTATGCAAAAGGACACAGGCGAGGAAGTTTCCACCCGGGAAATCAAAAAAATTCTAGAAGAATGTATTGAGAAGGAAGACAAACGGAAACCCTTGACGGATGATCGTCTGGCCAAGATTTTAAAAGAAAAGTCGTACCCAATCGCCCGACGAACCGTTGCCAAATACCGCGAGCAGTTGGGCATTCCGGTAGCCCGGTTAAGAAAAGAACTCTAAAAACAACGCATGAAGATTAATCAACGCATTGCCCAGTTATTATCGCTGCTGTTTCATCCGCTACTGATTCCGACCTATGGTTTTCTGTTGCTGATGAACTCCGACTTTTATTTTGCCATGCTTAGCTTTGAAGCGAAAAAACTACTCTTGCTGATTATCTTCATGAGTACCTTTTTGCTCCCTTTGATCAGCCTGGGCATCCTGTCGTTTAATAAACGATTCAACCTAAAAATGGATAAGAGTACCGACCGGGTGATTCCTCTTCTATTTACTGCGGTTTATTTTTACATGGGGTATTTTTACCTGGGTAAGCTACAGGTTTATCCCATCTACCGCATTTTCATGCTATCCACCATCCTCATTATCATTCTGCTTTTACTGATCTCCATGAAATGGAAAATCAGTGCCCATATGGCGGGCATAGGCGGACTGATTGGAGCCGTACTGGCTTTGTCTTTTCGCCTGGGAATGAACAGTTCTTTTCTTCTGATTGGATTGATCAGCATGGCCGGCCTGATCGGAAGTTCGCGCTTGCTACTCAACAAGCATAATCCGATTCAGATTTATGCCGGGTTCTTTCTGGGATTTGCAATTAACTACCTGGTGATTATTTTTCTATAACCATAATCCAGGCGTCTTTAAGGTCCTCTTCCTGACGAAGTACCTCCAACGCACTTTGCGCTAAATCGAAATCGTTGAATGATTGTAAAGCCAGGCGGTAATAGCCATCTTCATTGCGCATAATAACGGCCGATTTGTAGCCTTGTTGCTGGTACTTCTTATTCCAGCTTTCGGCAAATTCCTTGACCGTATAGGTATCGGCAATCAAAAAGTATTTATCGTCCAGGTTAACCCCCATATCCACTTCAGGAACGGGTTCCGGCTCGGGTTCAACCACTTCAGCCACCTGTACTGTATCCTGCGGTGCTACTTCAACCTGTAGCTCTTCTTTTTTCTCTTTGGTTTTACAGGCTACCAATACCACTAAAACTATTAATACGAATAGATTTTTTGATTTCATATCCAACGTGCTTTTAAACAAAGGTAAGGAAAGAAATAAAAAAATCCCTTATAAACTAAGGGATTAATGGCTATTCAACAAATTTATAACCAATACCTTTTAAGGTCTTAATATGATCATTACCGATCTTCTCGCGAAGCTTCCGAATATGCACATCGATGGTACGGTCACCAACCACCACATTATCACCCCACACCGAGTAATAAATCTCTTCGCGGGTAAATACTTTCCCGGGTTTGGAAACCAAAAGTGAGAGCAGTTCAAACTCTTTGCGGGGAAGAATCATTTCCACACCATTCGTGTTAATCAGGTAGCGTTCCTTGTCGATGACCAGGTTACCAATGGTAATGGTGGTTGAACTTTCAACAGTCTGCTCCGGAGCAATTCCGCCACCAGTGCGTTTCAGCAAAGCCTTTACCCGGCTAACCAGTACTTTCGGACGAATAGGCTTGGTGATGTAATCATCGGCTCCGGCCTCGAAACCGGCAATCTGCGAGTAATCTTCACCACGTGCTGTTAAAAAGGCGATAACCACATTGGGCAGGGTCGGGATTTTCCGGATTTCTTCGCAGGCGGCAATACCGTCCATTTCCGGCATCATCACATCCAGAATAATCAGATCAGGTGTTTTCTTCTCGGCCAGCTTAATGGCTTCTACACCATTTTGTGCCGTGTAAACCTTGTAGCCTTCTTTTTCGAGGTTGTAACTAATGAATTCCAGAATGTCGACCTCATCATCGACCAATAAAATTTTGTATTTCGTATCACTCATAGTTGGTAGCTTTAACCGCCGCTAAAGTAGACCTATAGCGTAAATAGATTGTTAATTATACTTTAAACTTGAAAACCAAGGGAAATTACTACTTTCATTTGGCTTTTTCAAGGGTGAAGGTAAAAGTTGTTCCTTCATCAACTGCAGACTTAACATTAATCGTTTGCTCGTGCGCTTCAATAATGTGTTTCACAATGGAAAGTCCCAAGCCGGTTCCTCCCTGCTCGCGCGAACGGGATTTGTCTGCCCGGTAGAACCGCTCAAAGATACGTGACAAATGTTTATTGTCAATTCCAAGGCCATTGTCCGCCACTTCAACCATCAAACTTTGCTTCAGGTCGTAAAAGGAGATTTTCACAAACCCTTTTCGCTTCCCGTACTTAATTCCATTCACCACCAGGTTGGTCATCACCTCCATAATCCGCTTCTTGTCAGCAAGTACTTTCACCGGTTTTTCAGGTCGGTTAAACTGCAGTTGAATCTTGCGTTCCGAAGCCATCATTTGCTCCATTTCCAGCACATCATCAACCAAACGCACCAAATCAAAAACTTCCAGTTTCAGTTTCAACTCTCCGGACTCCAGCTTGGTAATAGACTCCAGGTCTTCAACAATTGAAATCATCCGATCGATGCTTTTTTCAGTTCGCTTGAGGTATAGCTTGTTTACTTTCGGATCATCAATTCCGCCTTCAAGCAAGGTAAGAATATACCCCTGGATGTTGAAAATCGGGGTTTTCAGTTCGTGCGACACATTCCCGACAAAGTCTTTACGGTAGCGTTCGAGGTCTTTCAAACGGGTAATTTCGCGGGTTTGATTTTTGGCCCATTCTTCCACTTCAATCCGGGCACGGGAAACCAAATCAACCCGGTCATCCTGATTTTTGATTTTTTTCCCTTCGATGGGGATTTTTCGGATAATCTTATAAATCGGCTCAATGCGGTTGTCCACATATTCACGCATGATGTAAACAATCAGCGCATAAATGATCCCGAAATACAGAAGCGACAGTGCCAGAAAAACCCAGTGGGAAATGGTTAACACTGAGAAGGCAATGACAAAAACAACCGTTAAAACGGTTAAAACCAATCCCAAATAGAAAGCCAACTTTTGTGGCGAATAAGTCTTCATAAAATCAACTGTTTTGTGGCTAATTTATAATAAAATTTTGCTTGTATTCTCATTAATAGTAAATTGACGGTTCGTTAACATTTATTTAACGTCCCAGATGCAGTGGAAAAATTGTTAGCGTTATTTTTGCCTCCGTCAATCATACTAAAAAAAATGGAACAATTTTACCTTATTCTTGTTGTCGTACTTTTTGCCCTGGCAATATCTGATTTAATCGTCGGAGTAAGTAACGACGCGGTTAACTTTCTGAATTCTGCAATTGGATCAAAAGCCGCCCCCAAATGGATCATCTTTGCTGTTGCCAGTGTGGGAGTTTTGGTCGGCTCAACGTTTTCAAGCGGAATGATGGAAGTAGCCCGGAAAGGGATTTTTCATCCCGACATGTTTTTCTTCTCCGAAATCATGATCATTTTTATGGCCGTCATGATTACCGATGTGATTCTGCTGGATTTATTCAACACCCTGGGTCTACCCACCTCAACAACGGTATCGATTGTTTTCGAGCTTTTGGGAGCAGCCGTCGCCGTTTCGGTGGTAAAACTCAACCAGGCCGGACAATCCATCGCCGAACTACACAAGTACATCAACTCGGAAAAAGCCCTGGCGATCATCACAGGTATTTTGCTCTCCGTTTTTATTGCCTTCCTTGTCGGAGCAGTGGTTCAATACATTGCGCGGGTCATTTTCTCGTTCAAGCATCATAAAACACTCAAGTATTACGGGTCGCTCTTTGGTGGTGTGGCAATTGCAGCCATGACTTACTTCATGATCATTAAAGGAGCCAAAGGTGCTTCATTCATGTCGGAAACAACCGTTGATTACCTGAAAAACAACATCACCAATATTCTGCTGTACAGTTTCATTGGCTGGACAATTCTGTTACAACTGCTGTACTGGGTGTTCAAAATCGATATCCCGAAAGTCATTGTGCTGGTGGGTACTTTTGGTCTGGCTATGGCCTTTGCCGGGAACGACCTGGTTAACTTTATCGGCGTTCCGCTGGCCGGTTTCTCTTCGTTTAAAGCCTGGGCTGCCAGTGGTGGCATGTCGGCTGACTCATTCGAAATGGGGATGCTGAGTGGTGCCGTTCCTACACCAACCTATATGTTGGCCATTGCTGGTTTCATCATGATTATCACCCTGATTACCTCACGTAAAGCACGTTCGGTTGTCGCCACTTCGGTTGACCTTTCGCGGCAAAGTGAAGGCGAAGAGCGTTTTGCCTCATCGGCCTTTTCACGCGCCATGGTACGCAGCACCATGTCGATCAACAAAGCCCTTCGGAAGATTACTCCGAAGATCGTCATCGACAGTTTGGACAAGCGCTTTGAACCCAACACGGAAGAGTATTCCAAATACAAAGAAAAAGACCGCCCGGCTTTTGATAAGATCAGAGCATCAGTGAACCTGGTGGTTGCCGGTATTCTGATTTCCATCGGAACCTCATACAAATTGCCCTTATCCACCACCTACGTCACCTTTATGGTGGCTATGGGAACCTCGCTGGCCGACCGCGCCTGGGATCGTGAAAGTGCTGTTTACCGGATCTCCGGAGTTTTCACGGTTATTGGAGGCTGGTTTATGACGGCCTTGGTGGCCTTTACCGTTGCCTGCTTCATCGCCTGGATCATTTCAATCAGCGGCAATTTCATGATCTTTGTCTTCATCATTGTGGCCATGATCATGGTCGGACGCACTTACCTGCTCTTTAAAAAACGCGCCAAGGAAGAAGAGGAAGAAGAGGAAGAAGAGATTGAGTTATCAGACCGGATTATTGAAAAAACCAAAAAGCAAGTGTTCAACACCATCCTGAACGCCAACCAGGTTTATTCCATCAGTATTGACAGCTTTATCAAGGAAGACCGGACTCACCTGAAAGAATCACTGGATCTTAACAAGAAATTCCTGAAAAAGGTCAAGAAAGCGAAAGACAAGGTATTCCCAACCATCCAAACACTTCAGCAGGAATCCATGGAAAGCGGACATTGCTATGTTCAGATTGTGGATTACCAGCGCGAGGTTTCACACTCGTTGAAGTTCCTGGTTGAACCGTTGTACAAGCACCTGAGCAATAACCACAAGCCATTCATTGAAATTCAGCTGGAGGAAATGACAGAGCTGATCAACCAGGTAGACGAGTTCTTCAACTTGGCCCTGCACCTGGTGAAGGAAGATCAATACGAGAAGTTTGAGGAAGTTTTGGTGAAGAAAGAAACACTGACTGATATGCTGACTCAGCTGGAGAAAAAGCAAATCAAGCGGATCAAAGGCAAAGACGTGAGCACACGTAATTCGCTGCTGTTCTTCAACATCATTAAGGAGACCAAAAACCTGATTCTGCATTCGATCAACTTAATCAAATCGCAACGCGACTTTGTGGAATTGAGCAAACGATAGATACTACCACTATAAAAATAAAAGCCGGACAACAATTGTCCGGCTTTTTTTATGTCTTACTGCCAAGGATTTTTCCCCGGCAAAGTCCGTATCCTGAACAGGGATGTACGCCAAAAATCCGATCGCGCTTCAGCCCAAATTGAGGCTTAACTTTTACTGCTGAAATAACGGCGGAATAAGACCTTTTTCAGGTCGCGGAAGATAATCTGATGGGCAATTACCTCTACCTGGTTGTAACGCGGAAAATCGAGCTGTGTACGCGCAATATCACGATCCGAAATATCGACCTGATACAGGATCGACATCAGCAGGTCGGAGTTGCTGATCAGCAAGGAATCAATCTGCTCCACCAGCTGCTGGTGCAACTCATGGTAAGCCTCATCAATGTGCCCCGAAAAGTGAATTTCGACCCCAAACAGCCCGAAGTCCTTCATAATTTGGGCAATGGTATCGAGAATGATGTCTTCGCGGTTCAGAAAAACATCCACATTGGTATGGGTGATATTGGGCAGATTCATGGTTTCCGTTGTTTTAAGACACGAAAGGTAGGAATTTTCAAAGAAGAAAACCAAGTCCGGCCTGAACACGCCCGCTTGAAGAAGTGGGTGGTTCTGATCCTTCCATAGATTTTATCAAAAAGAACACATTCCTAAAGTGTGCAAAGTGAGATTTTAGGACCTGTTACATTTTCCTAAAAAATACGTTTGCATATTTTAGGAAAACTCCCATTCTCATAAAATGAATGTTTAGTCATTTTATCAATTAGTACACTTTCCTAAAATATAGGTCTCTTGATTTTAGGGAAATGTTGAAATTCATAAAAAATAGGCGTAAATTGAGCACAAGAACAGAGCAAATCTCACCATTATGTCCCTGAAATACACGCCCATTCTCCCGCAAATGGTTTACGCCGGACTGGCAGAAGACCTGAGCGCAAAAGCCCCGGTTCTTGCAGAAATGCTGCGCGAGAACCACCCCAGCGGCAACAGTTACATGGATTTGTTTGCCGAGCTGATTCGAAAGCATGGGAAAAAGCCGGCTAAAGGTTATGCCCGCTTGCTGGGAGCCGAGCCGCGCCAGTTCGATGGAGCGATCCGGTGCATGTCGGGCATCAGTTCGCACGAATGGATGAATGAATATTTGCGGCTGGTGGCTTGCGATTTGCTGGAACACACCCAACTCCCGTTTAAGCAGATTGGAAAAATCATGGGCTTTTCGTCGAGCAGTTTTACGCAATTCTTCCAGGCTTATCAGCACATGCAACCCTACCGCTTCCGCAGCCTCAAACAACAGAACCGGAACCGGGGCTATCATTTTCCTTAAAACGCACAAACGAAACCAATGTCAAACCAACACACTATAGAAAAAAGGATGCAAACCATCAAAGAGCTATTTGTTCGGCCCTTTCCACAAAACCTGCTCATTCGGAAACCCGTCTGGGGTGCCTTGCTGTTTTTGGCGGTACTGTTTGTGTTTATCGTCGCCTATCACCCGCTCCAGGTGCACGAAACAGCCTTACTCAGCTTTCAACTGACAGTGCTGGCCTATTGCGCCCTTATTGCCATGGCCGAGCTTTTGGTGGCCAGTGCGATTGCGCGAACCAATGGCTTTTCGCCCAAAGGCAACTGGACGGTTAGCTCCGAACTTCTTGCTGTGACGCTTCTCCTTTTGGGCATTGGGATTTCCACGTATTTTGCCGGCTTTGTCATGGAACCCGCCAGCTCGCGATGGAACTGGCCAACCTTTTTCGACTCCTTTTCCCGTGCCGTTTTAGTTGGGTTGGTTCCGGTGCTCCTGCCCTCCTTGTTCAACATTCGCTATGCCTTTGCCCAGGAAACCTTTCAAAGCTATGAACTTCGGGATCAGGCAAACGACAGCCAAGAGACGCTGATCCAAATTGAGTCGAAGGCCAAGAAGGAGCATCTGGAATTTTACCCCCACGAATTTCTGTTTGCCGAGTCTCAAGGGAACTACGTCGTTTTTCACCTGATTAAGCCGGATGGCCCCGTCGCTGTCAGCATTCGGAACTCCATCAGCGACATTGAAACGCAGCTTGCAGCCATCCCCCATTTTATGCGAACACACCGCGCTTTCATTGTCAATCTCAAGCAAATTACCTCCCGCACAGGGAATGCGTTGGGCTATCGCCTATCGCTGGCCAATTGCACCGACCTTATTCCGGTTTCGCGGCAAAATGCCCGCCAGTTTGAGCAAGCCATGCTGTAAAATAATTACCACTCCCCATCCCAAAAAGCTTGCGTTTCCGAGCATTTATTAAAGTGACTTTGTCATCTGTCCCAATTCAGAGCTATCGGTCACAATAACTTGCAGAGCAGGCGTTCTCCAGCTTTTCTTTGTGTAAAAATCCAAAATCTCACAGTCATGAAAAGCTTTATCAAATACGTCCTAACGAGCCTTTTGCTATTCGTCGCCATGACCCTTTTTGCTCAAAGCACATCCACAATCTCCGGAAGCATTCTCGAAGCCGAAAGCCATCAGCCCATCCCTTTTGCAACCCTTCGGTTGATGAATGTTTCCGGCAGTACACCGCAATTGCTGGCAGGAACCATTAGCAATGAGCAAGGCACTTTTGCCATCAGCCAGGTGCCCAATGGCAACTACCAGCTACTGGTCAGTTCCGTGGGCTACGGAAAGGCCCGTAAAACCTTTGAAATAGCCAGTCCCTCAACAATTGAGGCCGGGCCCATTTACCTTCGGGATTCCTTACTGTTTATTGCCGAAACGGTGGTGGTAGCCGACCGCATTCAAGGTAAATCAGCCACAGATAAAACCATTTACTTCGTGAACAACAAAATGCTGTCGGCGACGGGAAATGCGCCCGAACTGTTGAGACAGCTTCCCGGAGTACGGGTTGACCTCAAGCAAAACATTTCGATTAACGGACAATCAAACATCCTCCTTTTTGTGGATGGCAAAGAGCGCGACAAAAGCTATCTCAGCCAACTTAACCCGTCGAGTATCGATAAGATTGAGGTGCAGGATACGCCTCCTTCCAACTACGAGGGAAATGTGTCAGGCGTGATCAATATCGTTCTGAAAAAAGAGCAGCTTCGTGGTTTTAGCGGACGGCTGTTTTCTGAAATTCCCCTTTCGTCCAAGGTGGTATACCTGTTTCCGACTTACCAACTCAACTACAGCCACAACAAAATCAACCTATACACCTCGTACAATGGCGAGATTAATTCCGAAGATATTGATGAGAAAATTAACCGCCAGATTATTGGCAACGATGCCCTTACCGAGCTGTCCTCCGTTCAGCATGTGCGACAGAAAAACCGGTCGCACAAATTTCATTATGGGCTGGATTACCACCTCAGCCCCAAGGATGTTTTCAACCTTTACGGCTTTATTAATCCCTACTCTTATGAGCAAGATGGCCATGTTGTCTCGCAAGCAAGCGGAAGTGCGGATTGGGAAGCTCAGAAAGAAGAAAGCGACAAGAACCTCAATCAGCTGAATTCTCTTTACTACAAACGCTTGTTTCACGCCGAAGGACGAGCCCTGATGATGGATCTGAGCCACGCCCATAGCCGTTCGGAAAATACGGTAAGCTACCGAACTGATACTGGTCGCCAGACCAATGCCGAAACCCCCAGGCAATCAAGCTTTGTGCTGAAGGTTGATTTTACCAACCCGCTCAAGCAGCACCTCCAATGGGATACCGGCATTAAGCTAAAAACCCGTACAATGCACGACAAAACATCGGATCGTTTTTCGTACCAGGAGCACGTTTATGCTTTGTACAGCACGCTAAGCTACCAACGGCCCAAGTTTGATGTAAAACTCGGTCTACGGGCCGAAAATGCAGAAACAAAGCTCAACGACGATCAGCACCGGTCATCCTTTTCCTTGCTGCCCTATATGGCCAGCCATTACCCCCTAAACCAGCACAGCAACCTTTATGTATCGTACCGCCGTTCGGTCAATCGCCCATCGGTTTATTCGCTTAATCCCTCAGTTTATCAAGACGATCCGTACACCATCCGTAAAGGCAATCCACGGCTAGAGCCGGAGTTCCGCAGCCAGGTGCAGTTTAAGTATACCAGGCGTTTCAATAGTAACTACCTCTCGGCTCAGTTGTTTTACGAAACACAATCCAACGCCATCAACCAGCTGACCTACTTAGACGACACGAGTTTATTCGTCAAACAGGTAGAAAACCTTGGCGACATTCACCAATATGGCCTGCAACTAAGTGGGGCACTCCAATTTGGGATCGTCTCCATCAATCCATCCTTTCGTTTGTATCGGCTAAGCACTTCCGGAAACAGTACGGCAAAACAATTCGGGATCACCAACAAAGACGAGCTGGTGCTTGAATCAAGCCTTTCCTCCATTCTATCCCTTAAAAAGGACTTTGCCTTGTCAGCGATTTTTCAATGTGCTACGGCCCGCGAAAACATTCAGGACAACGCTTTTTATGAGCCACTTTACTTCATCTCGCTGGACAAAACATTTCATAAAAAGCTGAAAATAGGGATCGTCAGTCCCTTGCCTTTTGCCAAATCCTTTGTTTACCAAGGCTCCGAAATTCAGGCTTCCAGATTCACCAGCAAGTATACCGGCAACCTAACGTTACCCACCATTCCGTTGATGTTCCGAGTCAGCTATCAGTTTAAGAGCGGCAAAAACAGGCATAACTTAAACCGTGAAAAAGAGGCCGTTGATACGCGCCCCAAGCAAGGATTCTGAAGCATTTGACAAACTAATTGTGGGGATAGCAGAAACCCAAAAGTCCGGATAAAGCCCCATATTAAGCCGTCCCCATATCTTCTAAAAAGCCAGCTTCAGAAATAAGATGGGCATGAGTGGCATGGCATCGGTATAAATCTTAAAGGTTCCCAGCTCCTCGCTAATTTTCACATTGGTGAGGTAGCCCCGAATAACATTTCGGGTATCGAGCAGGTTGAGCACCGACAAGCCCGTTTCGCCACGCACCAGTCTCCAGTTGAACCGGTAGGTGACCGCCGCATCCAGACGCTTGTAGTGAACCGGTTTCCCGGCTTGTTTTTGAAGAATATACAGGCCCGAACCATACACGTAGTTGGCCGACAAATAGAATTGGTTTAAGTTGTACAAACCGGCCAGTTTCAATTCATGCCGCTGGTCGTGCGGAGCCGCTTGGTAGGCGCCCAAAGCATCCGGTTCATAGGCCAGGCGCTCGCGGGTTTCGCTTAGCGTATAAGCTCCCCAAATGGCGTGTTTGCCGAAATCCTTTTTCAGGTAAACATCAAGTCCGTAGGCTTTGGAATCGCCCCGGTACAGGTAGTAATCTTCCCTTGGGTTAGTGCCAACAAGCCGGCTCTCCTGCCGGTAGCGCGACAAATTATCGGTGGTTTTGTAATAAGCTTCCACGCTCATGGTAAAGTCCGGCTTCGAAAAGTTAATCCCCGAACTCCCGTGCATGGCATGCAGAATCCCGGAATGCTCATCGCCCGTGGTCCACAGATAGGTATAGTTGTCATCGCGGTCAACATAGGCCGTTTTGTAAATAAACTGGTTGTAAATTCCCCACGAACCGTTGATTTTAAGGCTTTCACTGAGTTGATAGGTCAGGTTCATCCGCGGCTCCATTAAAAGCTTATTTTTCATTTTATTGAGCCGCAACCCGGTTCGTAGAGTCAGCCGTCCCATCAAGGGTAAGTTATCTTGTACAAACAGAAAAAAGCGTTGATTCTTAAAGTTTACATGCGAGTCGGCAAGCTGAGGATCCTCATACAAGTTGCTGTTTTCAACAAACCCTTCGTTGGCAAAAAAACCACCGCCAAACTCCAGCTGGTGGGCTCCTGCAATGGTCACGCTGTTTTCCAACCGAACAGCACTTTCGCGGGCTTCATTCTCAATCTCAATCCAGTCGCGGTTATATATTTCACCATCGTCCAGGTTATCGGCTTCAATTAAATCAAGAATACTTTGGCGAAAGCTGGAATGCGCCAAAACCAAACGCGAGCGATTTCCATTGGCCCAGTCCCGGCTGTAATACAGGGAAGTACCCAGTTGCCGGTTCTCTTCCTGGCTCGAAAATAAAACCTCCAGCGAAGTCTCTTGCTCCTCATCCTCTTCTTCATCGTAATGGGTTTCTACCAGGCGGTTGGCCGTACTCAAGCTAAAATCGTCCCCGCCATAATACGCGCTTACGCCCAGTTGGTCATTCGCACTGATGTTCGCGGTATATTTCACATTGAAGTCGCGAAACTGGTACCGGTCGGGAAACACGCTGACACTGGCAATTTCTCCTTCCTCATAGGTTCGTCCGGCATTATCTTGCTTCCCGTGAATCTTCAGTCCAAACAGGTTGAAATCATTGTGACTATACGGATTGTAATAGGTTTGGCGATAGGCCACAATAAGCGACGAATGGTCGCCAACAGGTAGTTCGGCCATGCCATTCAAGGTCATCGGGTTAATGTTAAACTGAAAGCCCGGCTTTTGAGGGTTTCCGGTCTTCCCCTGAATATTGACCAAACCTCCAACCCGGTTGCCATAACGCGCTTCGTAGCCTCCCTTATACACTTCAATGTTTTTAACCAGAAATGGATTGATCAGGCTGATGTTGGTGTTGAACTCCTTCAAGCCAAACAGGGTGAAGTCATCAAATGAGATTTGGCTTTGTCCTTCATAGCTTCCCCAAATGTACAAATCCACGGTTTGCTCATTCGAAGCCTGAATGCCAGGCATCAGCTTCAGCAGGTTAAAAACGGCGTTGTCGCCCTGCCCCGCCAGAAACCGGGAGATGCTGTGATTCAACTTCATGTTGCCCGACTTTTCGCCAACAATGGCGGCCTTTTCAACCACGTTGTTTTCTACTCTGACTTCCGGTAAATGCTTAAACGAAGGAATCAGCTCAATACGCTGGTTAATGCCCGGTTTCAGCAGGGTATCCAACACATAATAGCCCAAATGCGAAACCTTCAACCGCACCAGACTGTCTCCGCTGGTGGTGTAGTTAAACGAGCCGTTAACATCGGCAAAGAGTTGCTTCTGATTGATGGTTAGTGCTGAAAAAGGCAAAGGTTCCCCGGTTTTGGCTTCCACAATTTGCCCGGAAACCGGTCGCCTTTCCGGCGGCTCGCTAGCTTTTGACCGATCGGAAAGAATGATAAACACCTGCCGCGACTTTTTCAGTCGTAAAGGCAAGCCTTCCAGAAGTCCGCGCAAAGCGTCTTCCTGGTTCGGATAACTTTCGGAAAGAGAAATCGTGTAAGTGGCCAGTTCGCTGGCATTGTAGGAAAGCAAAAAGCCATACCGATCACGCAGCTGGACCAAAACCTCGGTCAGCGGCTGGTTATCTGCCTCAATAACGATGGGTTGGTTTTGCGCCCACACGGCAAGGCTCGAAATCAAAAAAAGGCTTCCGATTATTAAAATACGTTTCATTCATTCGCCTGCGTAATGAAATACAAGGTAGGTGATTTTCTGCTGTATTTCAAACCAACGGCAGGACACACATACTCCAGTATGTTTTCAACGTCCTCTTCTTTTGTGAAATTGCCGGTATACAGAATCTTCTCTTGAATGGTTGACTGGATGGTCACTTTATACTGGCGTTCTATTTCTTCAAACACTTCCTGAATGGGGGTTTTGGTAAACACAAAAACATGCTCGCGCCAAGATATTTCGGGGTAGGTTTCAATATTTTCGCGGACTTCTATTTTACCATCAGGCTGAACAACAGCCTGGCTTCCCGGCAGTAAAACAACCTTTTGCCTTTGCTTGCTACGTACCCCAACACTCCCACTCAAACAGGTGACCCGGTAGTTGCTGCCCCGCGCCAGGATATTGAAGCTGGTGCCCAATACCGTTGTCCTACCCTGCAACGAGCGAACAACAAAGCTCCGGCCTTTTTGAACCTCAAAGAAAGCTTCCCCATTGAGGGTTACAATGCGTTTAAACGACCACCAATAAGGATAGTACCTCAGGCTGGAACCGGCATTCAGCTCCACGCTTGAGCCATCGGGCAAATCCACCAATTGATGTGTTCCGGCCGAAACATCCACGCTAACGGCATAAAACCGAAGCAAGCTTCCCAAGCCAACGATGAGCAACAAGCTGGCGGCTACAGCCACCCAACGTCGGCTCAAACGAAACGACCGGCCAGCAGCTTTACGGTCAAGTTGCCTGTTCAGCTCGGCCAGTACTTCAGCCTCACTCTTTTTCCAGCGGAAAGTTCCTCCGGCAAAAAAAGCCTGGCTCTGCCTGTCAATCGCTTTGAGTTTGATATGTTCCTTATCGTCTTTCACGGTTCAATGTTTCAATCTGCGGAAAAAACAACTATTCAGAATCAGCAAAACAATATTGGTCAATTGATCTTTCAACTGCTGCTTGAGGTGTTCCAGTGCCTGACTCATCCGCTTTTCAATGGCTTTAACGCTCAAGCCCAGCTGTTCAGCAATTTCCCGGTACTTCAGTTCATCAACGCGATTCATCAGAAATACCACCCGTTGTTTTTCCGGCATACTTTTTAAAGCTTCTTCATAGGCCTTCTTCAATTCCTCGTAATTCAGCTGATCTTCCGGTGTAGGAGCATGTTCCCGGGGCACAAACGTATTGAAGAAGTTGAAAGCCAGTTTTTCCTTGTGGTACTTTGTAATGTAGCGGTCTGACGCTATTTTCAGCAGCAAACCTTTCACCGTCTCCAGCCTGATCTCTTCCCGCTTTTCCCAAAGCCGCAGAAAAGTGTCCTGCGCAATATCGGTGGCTACCTCCTCATTGCCTGAGCGGTAAAACACGTATCGCCTGACTTCTTCAAAATACGTGTGGAATAAAAAATTGAAATCTTCTCTGGTCAATGGCTGCATATTTTCACATCACAACCAAAGATAAATGAAAATACCTTGCCTCCTCACGCCAACCAATTTTTTCAGACCAACGGATTAGAACGCTGTTTATAATTTATCCTGACGAAGGGCCGGAAACCCTACCCTATTCAAAAACATACTTCAAGCCAAAAGAAACAATGTTGGCTTTCAGTCCATCGCTGCGGTCGTAATGACTAAAGCGCAGGTTGACATTCTTCAGGCCCAGATTAAACAGTTTGGGCTTCGAAAAAATGTTGGTGTAGCTCAGCCCAATTCCATACTGGTTACTTTGAAAGTCGGCTAAATCGTAGTCCGAGGTGTAATACTGCTCGGTAGAAACATGCGTTTCGAACGGGGCAAAATAGCTTGCCGCTGTTTGCTCATAGTACCGGTAAGTAGGTGTTAGCGTGAAGCTGGGCGACAAACTGACGGGCAATTCCACACTTCCGGTATGCGCCGTAATTCCCCAATCATCGGTGTAATAGCGGTAATAGGTTCGTAGCTTGAAGGTTTGGCTCAGGTAGTAATTGATGCGGGCACCAAAGGGTATTTTCAGGCGGGTGTCAGGCAGGCGCTCCACCTCATCGGCCAGGCGAAAAACACCGGTATTTTCACGGCTGGTGTAAACCGGAATATCACTGGCATTGCCGATGTAATAATTGGGTCGATCGGCAAAATAGATGCGGTGATAAGGCGTGGACAACAGTCCTTTCTGGTAAATCAGATCAACAAAGAAAGAGGCCTGCAAACGCCGGCTGAAAATTTGTGATAGGCCCAGCGAGGCCGAATACGAATTGCGCTTTTTAGAATCCCATTCGGAGAACAGGTTAGGCAAATAGGCCGTTGTTGGGTTGCCTTGTTCGTTCAGCACCGTCATCCCTTCAAAATAGCCCGAGTTCAGAAAATTACTCCCGTACTGGCTGTACTCGTGCAGCTCTGTGGGGTAAATGGGTTTCCAGGCATCCAGGTAAACCTGTGTTTTTAAGCTCAGCTCCGTGTTTTTCTCCGCAAAAAGCCGGGCGACACTACCGCCAAATCCCAGCGAATGGTAATCGTATTCTTTCGACACAGAACCATGCAAGCCTAAAATCCAGTTACGATCGTCGGAGCTGTGACTGTAAGCCAGGCTGACACTGGCCAGCACGTCGGATTTTGAAGCGCCGGACGAAGCCAGCCAGGGTGTGCCAACCGCGGCTCCGGATGTCCCCGGCCGAAAGTCATCTTCATCATCCCCCTCGTAATCATCTTCATCTTCTTCGTCATCTCCTCCGCGGCCTGAAGCTCCGGTACTGTTGAACGGATTGATGTTACTGGAAGAGGCTGAGGTGTAAGCCGACAAGCCGGCATCAATCGTCAAGACATCGTTGTCATTTAAGGGAAGCGTAATCACGATTGTTGGCGTCACATCATCCAGCGACTCATCGCCAATGCCTCCCCCAACAGCCGAATGATCGCCATCCTGCTGGTAGTAACTCATCAAAAGTTCAATTTCCGGTGTTTCCAGCACCCGTTTTTGATACGCATTGGGACTGGTCGATTGCGCCTTCCCAAAATGAACGAGAAGCATCAAGGTCAATAAAAACAGTATTCTTTTCATAATCGATTAATTACATCCACATCCTCCACCTGTTTTTCCGCCATTGGCTCCTGCTGCGGCTTCGCGATACACCTGAAAATTCAACTCAAACCGCTGATCGCTGGCAGCACTCAGCTTCATATTCGGGTCGTTGATGTACACTTTCTCGTATTCCTTTACTGCCACGCATGAGCTCAAAGCCAACATCGCCAAACCAATCAGCAACACGTGCTTCAGGTTATTTCTGCCGCGCTGCAATCTCCATTTCCTGTTCATTCTTCTTGATATTTTTTGAATAGTACACTTTCCCCTGATCATCCACCAGGATGCATTCAATACCGGCCAGCTGGTTAACCAGGTTGATTCCAGCCTCAATCCCCATCACAAAAACCGAAGTAGCCAAGGCATCGGCCAATTCAGCCTTGGGCGCAAAAATGCTGACACTCACCAGACCGGATGCCGGATACCCCGTTCGGGGATCAATGATGTGCGCATAACGCTTGCCCTTGAGTAGCACGAACTTTTCGTAATCGCCCGAGGTGACCACGGCACTGTTCTCAATTGGAAACCAGGCAAAAACCCGGTTCTTATTCATCGGATTGGTGATTCCCACCAGCCAGGGAGTGCCATCCGGCCTTTGCCCCCAGCAGTTGAGATCGCCCGAAGCATTGATCATACCGGCCACCACGCCTTTTTCCATCAACAGCGCCTTGGCCCGATCGGCTGAATAGCCTTTCCCAATGGCGCCGAAGCCAATTTTCATGCCCGGCAACTTCAAAAAAACGGTTTGCTCAGCCCGGTTAAGCACAATGTTTTCGTAGCCCACCTTAGCCACAGACTGCCGGATGATTTCTTCCTCCGGCATTTCCTGCAGGCTTCCATCGAACGTCCAGATTCGATCCATGGCCGCATACGAAATGTCGAAGGCCCCATCCGTAATCTTCGAGATTTGCAGGGCCCGTTCAATCAGTTGAAACAGCTCGGGATCGACTTTCACCGGGGCAATGCCAGCATTCCTATTCACTTCGGACGTTTGGGAAGCTACATCCCAGGAAGAGATGCTTTTTTCAATGCGGCTGATCTCGGCCACCGCCAGATCAATATAGCGGTCACCTTCGGCCTGGTTGGCGGCCACCACTGAGATTTCGTAGCGCGATCCCATCAGTTTCAGCGTACGCATAACCGTTTCCGCAGCAAACATGTTGAAGGAAAGACTTACCAGAATTAAAGCTGAAATGAATCGTACCATCGCTTATTTTTCTAGTTCAACCAAGTGTTTGATGTACTCCGACGGAGAGACATTTTTATAGCCGGTCTGGCCAAGCACCTCTCCTTGGTGATCCAACACCAGCACCAGCGGGAAAAAGCCATTCGGATTGTACTTTTCAGCCAACTGCTCGTTGTAGGCTTGTTGTTCGTTGCTCAGCCTGTTTTTCTTTTGTTTCAGAAAATCGGCCCGCAGCAACACAAAATGATCTTCCGAGAAGGTTTTAAACTCGTCGGAACTCCAAATAAACTTCTCCAGTTTCATACATGGAATACACCAGTCGGAACCGGAAAAAACCAATAAAATGTTCTGCTTTGTTGCTACGGCTTCTGATTTAGCCACATCCAGGTTGGCTAACCATTCCTTGGCCAGAACGGAGGGGATAAGTGCTGCCCAAAGTAAGATGAGCATTCCAATTTTTTTAGTCATAGTACCAAATTTTAAGATGAAGACTTTCCGGCGAAAGCCCGATTTCTAAGCTGTTCTTTCATTGTATCCTGAGCAAAGAGCCTATACCCTACTTTTTTTCGTAAAAAAATGAGGGTGACCTTGAAAACCTCTCTAAAATCAGCACAGTCGGAGCCCTTTGGATTTTTTGTAACTTAGAAATCCGAATGAAGGCAAGAACATCAACCAAGATTTACAGAACATGAAAGCCAAGTCTACCATCAAACTACCACTGCTAGAAACCGAAAAAGCCGCACTCAAAGCGCATAAAGTACGCTTGGGTGAACTTCTTAATTTTGCCGTGGATGAGCTGGAAGTTTTACTGGACGCCAGCCCCGAACGTGCCCGGGAAATTCATGCTTTGGCCGAGTTTCAGAGCATCCCTTGGGTTGGCCCCAGGTTTGCCGAAGACTTGGTTTTCCTGGGCTACTACGCCATCGATGAGCTGAAGGGCCTGGATGGCGCCCGATTGACCGATGCCTACGAGCTTCAAAAAGGCTTCTGGACCGATCCCTGCGTGGAAGATCAGTTTCGCCTGGTGGTGCACTATGCCACTACTCACGACGCAACCAAAAAGTGGTGGGACTTTACCAACGAACGCAAAGCTTACCGCCTGGAGCACGGTTATCCTGCCAACCGCCCCGCCACCCCCTGGCACGAGGTTTTGCCAATCCAGTCAAGGAAGAAGAGCAAATGATGCTTGGATTGCTGGATTTGAAGAACCAAGATTCTGAAACAAGTTCAGAATGACGCTTTGCTTGGGGCGGTTCGCTTGGCCTACGAGTCTTTTAAGCTAGAAAACAAGGGAAGGATACAGCGTTGGCACTCGCTAAGAAAACCCTGTTTGACGCCCAAAGGGAGGAGTTGGTTTTCGGGGAGTGACTAATCCGACGTTTTCTCTCAAAAGACTCGTCAGCCTTGATCTTTTCGTTCTTTTGAATCAAGTCAAAAGGACAAGTTTGTTTGGAATTGAAAACCCCGCTCTTAACCGCAAAGGCCCCCGCTACCGCACGATTGTATCGTGTGGTATTTCCTGCTAAGCTTGACCACGCGATATAACCGCAAAGGCGCGAAGAAAGCGCAAAGCAAGGATGCAAGCCTGCGAAAGCAGCGATCACAAAAAACAAACCCACCAGTGAAAACCGGCGGGTTTATTTTCATCGAAAATGAGGATATTTCACCTTATTAGTTCGGACTTAAGGCTTCTTCTTTCGGATTTCGGCGGGCTAACATATTCGCGTAGTAATTTCGTCCGGCGTTGATTAAATCCAGGGCCTCTTCAAACAACGGACTGCCCAGGGCCTTAGCCATGGCCAACACGTAATTGCAGAAATCCCGATAGGTTTGAAAGGTTTCCCGGCGGATGGTCTTCATATCGTAATCTTCCGTTTGGGCTTCGGTTTGAATACGCTGACCAAACAACACTTTAAAAGCTTCATTGTCGGCCCTTAAACGCTCAACATAGCGCTCCATGTTTAGGGTACTCACATGCGCCGCAGCCGTTGGTTCTTCTAAATCGCTGATCAATTTGTCAATGGCAATCGTTTCGGCTTCGTAATTCAGGTTGGGCAAATTTTTAAAGTTTTTGAAAATCAGGTTCAGGCTACGGCTGGCAGCCACTTCCTCCGGGTCGTCCGAAAGCGCATAAAGGGCCAAACATCGCCGACAGGCCTGGTTCGACTTATCCCGTTTGGTATCGGCATTGGCAATATTCAGGGTTATTTCACTCGCCCTGATCTGTGCCATGGCCTTCTCGAACAAATCACTATGATCACTTAACTTACTCATGTAGTTGTTAAATGGCTCATCGGTCATCAGAGCCTGATCAATCGTTCCCAAATCGGCTAATTGCCGGTTAACTAATTGGCCTGCTTCCAGGTTCGAAAGCGCTGAAACGCGCAAAGACTCAAGAAAATGTTTCATCGTTAGGTCGTTTTATGTTTATAATTAACTACAAGTTAGGACCTTCTGATGAAATAAAAAACATTTCTACTGATAAATTGCCATTTTAAAGCTGCCTTTTCGATTGAAAATCAAGCGAAATACCCGATACAAGCTACGGCTTGGGTGCCTTGCCATTTTTTGACTCCGGCTGAGCCTCAGCTAAGCCCAAACCAATTAAAAACACCCTGGCTGAGCCTCAGCTGAGCAGAACTGAAACAAAAACAAGCTGGCTGAGCCTCAGCTAAGCAAAACCGGAACAAAAACAGCCCGGCTGAGCCTCAGCTGAACAGAACTCAATCAAAAACAAGCCAGCTGAGCCTCGGCTGAGCAGAACTGAACCTCAGGCAACTTTTCTGAGCCTCAGCCAGCACCCCAAAAAATGAAAATCGATCAAAAACTTTTGAAAAAGTAAGCTTATGATCAGTTTGTTTGCTAAATTGGCTTTTGCTGAGGTTGAACCAGGTTGTGAAGCGCTACTTACTCGCCTTAAGCAGCCGAGGCAATTACACGCAGTAGCAAAAACTGCAAACGTAATACACGATATACCGAATCATTAATAAACACCTCATACACCAATGAAAGACTTCTCATTTTACCTGGTATCGGTACTCATCCTTCTCAGTTCTTGTTCAAAAAAAGAACCCGTTCTAAAAATTGGTCTGGTTGCTGACCCTCAGTATGCGAATAAACCAACTGCAGGAAAAAGGTATTATAGGGAATCCTTATGGAAACTGGAAGAAGCCATTGACACCTTTAATTATCACAAGGTTGACTTTGTTCAAAACCTTGGAGATATTATAGATACAGAATGGGAAAGTTTTGATTCCATTTTATCTGTCTACGATAAACTTACCCCTGGTATTGAAAACTACCATCTTCTGGGAAATCATGATTTTGATATTGATTCAACTCATTTGAACGGTTTACTTGAAAGGTTATCAATGCCAAACTATTATTACTCCTATTCAAAAGAAGGTTACAGATTTATCGTGCTGGACGCTACTGATTATTCGTACTATTCAAATTTGCTGCATCATCACGATATCAATCAAATAGATTCCTATTTGGATAAAACCCAAGGAAAATCAAATAATCACCGTTGGAACAGTGCAATCGGAAAAGACCAGCAAAGCTGGCTTAAACAGGAATTGGATGCTGCAAAATCATTGAATCAACAGGTGATTCTCTTTTCGCATTTGCCACTAAAGCCGGAGGATGATCCGCATAACCTATGGAATGATGATGAAATTATCAACCTCATCGAGAAGAGTTCGAATGTTGTAGCCTATATTAATGGACACAATCATGCCGGAGGCTATGAATTCAAAAATGGGATACACTACATTACGATATCCGGAATGGTAGACACCAGGGTTAGCTCTTATGCAATACTTGAAATTCACCAAGACAGTATCGTATTACGAGGCTATGGAAATCAAAAAACGATACATTTGAATAAGGAGTAACTGTCTTTGATTAGTCGAATAGACGCCTGCTAGCATACAGAGGGGCCTTTCCGCAATCTTCCCCAATACTGCGCGACCATCCATTAACTCGTTGGCAGATTCTGAAACAAGTTCAGAATGACGCTCCGTTTAGGAGGGCGTTTGGCCTGCGAGCCTTGATCATTTTTGATTCCTTTTTGGCATCAAGGCAAAAAAGGAATTGGGGTTCAGGGGCAACGCCCCATTTACAATGGAAAATGTACGCCTGAGAATTCTCCTGAAACACAACATTTCCCCAACAAAAAATCCGGCCTTTAAAGACCGGATTCCTGTATTTTGATTCTCTTTTATAGCCTGTTAAAATACGGCTTCCACAATTTTGCGGGCATTGTCCGACACGCCATAGGTGTATAGGTGTAAGCTGGGCACTTTGTTGGCCACCAGGTCTTTCGACTGGAGAATGGCCCATTCGGTTCCTACAATCTTGGCATCGTCGTTGTTTTTGCATTTGGCCAGCTCGGTCGCCAGTTCCTGCGGTAAATCAATGCTGAAAATTTTGGGCAGCACGGTCAGCTGATTCTTCAGGTTAATGGGTTTAATACCCGGAATGATAGGCACGGTGATTCCGGCTTCGCGGCATTTATCCACAAAATTGTAGTACACCTGGTTGTCAAAAAACATCTGCGTTACGATGTAGTCGGCCCCGGCATCCACTTTTTGCTTCAAATAAGCCATATCGGTATCGAAATTGGGCGCTTCGAAGTGCTTCTCGGGGTAACCCGCCACCCCAATGCAAAAATCGAGTGGAGCGTTGTTTTTCAGGTCAGGCTCCAGATACTTGCCTTCACGCAAATTCACGATCTGCTCCACCAGCTCGTTGGCATTGGCATGCCCATCGGGGTTGGGGCGGAACATGTTGTCGGTTTTCAGGCCATCGCCACGCAAGGCCAGCACATTGCTGATTCCCATAAAATTCAGGTCAATCAGCACGTGTTCGGTTTCGCTTTTCGAAAAACCACCACACAAAATGTGGGGTACCACCGGAATGCCGTATTTGTGCTGAATAGCGGCTGCAATGGCAACCGTTCCGGGACGTTTGCGAACCGTGCGTTTTTCAATGCTTCCATCGTTTAACTCCTTAAACACCATCTCGTCGCGATGGGTGGTAATGTTGATGTACTTGGGGTTGTAATCCACTAAGCTTTCGATGGTCCGGTAAATATTACTGGCATCATTCCCTTTCAAAGGGGGAAGCAATTCAAATGAAAAAACCGTTTGATCGCTCTGCTTGATGATGTCTATCACTTTCATAGTCGGGTCGTGCATTTCGAGCTGTGAGTCATACTTTCACTTACTCTGATTATTTAAAAATGTTTTCTATTTTCTTCTGCGCTCTTTGGGCTTCGCGTTCCAGTTCCTTTTCAATCGAATTGTTGAAATGAAAAACCATATCCAATACAAACATAAGAGCCATTCCTAACACAAAGGCAATAAGAACTTTTGTTGCCGAATTCTTCATGATCTATCTGTTTTTTGATCCTTTTTATAACCGTCTCCCTGAATTCATTTCAGGGACTGTCCTTTCTATTTTAGAGATCCTGAAACGAGCTCAGGATGACGAACTGTTGGTATTTTAAATTCCTTTATAGTTCAGGTTAACGGGTAAAAACTGCTCCACCACATCCACCGGAACGCCTTTACGATTGGCGTAATCTTCCACCTGGTCCTTGCCAATTTTCTCCAGGCTGAAGTAGCGGGATTCGGGATGGGCAAAAAACTGTCCGCACACCGCTGCTGTTGGGTACATGGCATAGTGTTCCGACAAGGTGATGCCGATCTTCTCGGCTCCAAGGATGTTGAACAGGTTCTCCTTTTCGTGGTGCTCCGGACAAGCCGGGTAGCCCATGGCCGGACGGATTCCCTGGTATTTCACCTTCAGAATATCGTCCCACGAAAGCTTCTCATCCGGGGCGTATGCCCAATATTCCTGACGCACTTTTTCGTGCAGCAGCTCGGCAAAGGCCTCTGCCAGCCGATCGGCCAGTGCTTCCAGCATAATGGCCTTGTAATCGTCGTGATCGGCCTTGTATTCAGCCATCCACTTTTCAATGCCAATACCCGCCGTTACGGCAAAAGCGCCACAGTAGTCGGTTTGATCAATTTCCTTGGGAGCTACAAAATCCGACAAGCAGAAATTAGGCGAGCCTTCGCGCTTCTTCTCCTGCTGACGCAGGTGGTAAAAACGGCCCAGTTCCTTGCTGCGCGCTTCATCTTCAAACAACACAATGTCGTCGCCCTCGGTATGCGCCGGCCAAATGGCGTAAATACCATTCGCCTGAAGCATCTTTTTCTCAATGATTTCATCGAGCATGATTTGGGCATCTTCATACACCTTGCGGGCTTGTTCGCCCTGGCGTTCGTCTTCCAGAATTTCCGGGAACCGGCCACGCAACTCCCACACAAAGAAGAAGAAGTTCCAGTCGATGTACTTGCGCAGTTCTTCAATCGGGAAGTCGATCAGCTCGAAAACCCCGGTTTGTCTGGGTTTGTAAATTTCATTTTTACTCCAGTCAATCCGGAATTTATTGGCACGGGCTTGCTCCAAAGTCAGGTATTCCTTTTTCTTCTTCTGCCCGTGGAACTCGCGAATTTTAGCATATTCATCTTTTACCGACTGAATATACTCCTGGTTGTTTGCCAACAGGTTGGCCACCACATTCACCGTGCGGCTGGCATCTTTTACATGCACCACCGGATGCGAATAATGGGGTTCTATTTTAACCGCGGTATGGATTTTAGACGTAGTTGCCCCGCCGATCAACAATGGCAGGTGGAAGTTCTGACGTTCCATTTCAACGGCCACGCTGGCCATAATTTCCAGCGAAGGGGTAATCAAACCACTCAGGCCAATAATGTCAACCTGCTCCTTTTTGGCCACTTCCAATATTTTTTCTGTGGGCACCATCACGCCCAAGTCAATCACTTCGTAATTGTTACAGCCCAGCACTACGCCAACAATGTTTTTACCAATATCGTGCACGTCGCCCTTTACGGTAGCCATCAGCACCTTTTTTTGGTTACTCTGCTGGTTCTTAAACTTCGCCTTGTCGGCCTCAATGTAAGGCAGCAGGAAAGCCACCGCCTTTTTCATTACCCGGGCCGATTTGATCACCTGGGGCAGGAACATCTTTCCGGAGCCAAACAGGTCACCCACCACATTCATTCCATCCATCAGCGGACCTTCAATAATGTTTAACGTGGGCTGATAGTGCGGCAAGGCCTCGGCCAAATCAATCTCCACATAGTCAGGCAATCCTTTCACCAAAGCATGCTCCAGTCGTTTTTCAAGCGGCAACTCACGCCATGCATCTTTCCGCACAGCCTTGGCCGGATCTTCCTTCAGGTTTTGTGCAAAATCCAGCAAACGCTCTGTTGCATCGGGGCGACGGTTCATCACCAAATCTTCAATATATTCGAGCAAATCCTTCGGAATTTCATCGTAAATCTGTAGCATTCCCGGATTCACAATTCCCATGTCCAGCCCGGCTTTAATGGCATGAAACAGGAAGACCGAGTGAATGGCTTCGCGCACCAGGTTGTTTCCACGGAAAGAGAACGACACGTTGCTCACCCCACCACTCGTTTTGGCATGCGGCAGGTTTTCCTTAATCCAGCGAATGGCATTAATGAAGTCCACCGCGTAATTGTTGTGCTCTTCCATCCCTGTCCCAATGGTCAGAATATTGGGGTCGAAAATGATATCTTCGGGTGGAAAGTTGATTTTCTCAGTCAACAGTTTATAAGCCCGTTCACATATTTCAATGCGCCGTTGGTAGTTGTCGGCCTGGCCTTTTTCATCAAAAGCCATGACCACCACCGCAGCACCATAACGTTTAATCTTTTGCGCCTGCTCCAGGAATTGCTCCTCCCCTTCCTTCATGCTGATGGAGTTCACAATGGCCTTGCCCTGCAGACATTTCAGTCCGGCTTCAATCACTTCCCATTTCGAGGAGTCGACCATCACCGGCAACTTGGCAATATCAGGTTCGGCCATCAACAGGTTCAGGAACCGCACCATTTCCTTTTTAGCATCCAGCATGGCATCATCCAGGTTCACATCAATCACCTGGGCACCGTCTTCCACCTGGTCGCGGGCAACAGCCAGCGCTTCTTCGTATTTTTCTTCCCGAATCAGGCGGGCAAACTTGCGTGATCCCGACACATTACACCGTTCGCCAACATTTACAAAGTTGGTTTCGGGCGTGATGGTCACCGGCTCCAGTCCGCTGAATCGAGTTAATTCGTCATTCTTTTGTTTGATGTGCGGTTGAGCAGCCGCAGCTACTCCGGCAAATTTGCGGATATGGTCAGGTGTTGTTCCGCAGCACCCTCCAATGATGTTGACAAAATGGTTGTCCAGGAAATCCTTCACCTGGGTGGCCATTTCCTCCGGAGTTTCGTCGTACTCCCCAAACTGGTTCGGCAAACCGGCGTTGGGGTAGGCACTGATGAAGAAAGGGGCTTTTTTCGCCAGCTCTTCCAGGTACGGGCGCATATCTTTGGCTCCCAGCGAGCAGTTCAAACCAATACTCAGCAAATCGATGTGGCGCATGGAGTTCAAAAATGCCTCCACGGTTTGCCCCGATAAGGTTCGTCCACTGGCGTCGGTAATCGTTCCGGAAACCATCACCGGCAAGCGTTGACCGCGTTTCTCCAGCTCTTCTTCAATGGCAAAAAGGGCAGCCTTGGCATTCAGGGTATCGAAGATGGTTTCCACCAGCAACAGGTCCACGCCACCATCCAGCAGGCCTTCCAGCTGCTCCCGGTAGGCCTCTTTGATGCCATCAAACGACTCGGCCCGGTAGCCCGGGTCATTCACATCGGGCGACAGCGAAAGGGTCTTATTCGTTGGTCCCAATGCACCGGCAACATAACGCGGTTTCGACGGGTCCTTTAGCGTATATTCATCGGCCACCTCGCGCGCCAGTTCGGCCGAGGCCTTGTTCATGGCATACACCCATTTTTCGGTGTGGTAATCAGCCTGTGAAATCCGGTTCGCATTGAAGGTATTGGTTTCAATAATATCAGAACCCGCCTCCAGAAAGTCGGCATGGATGCCCCGAATAATATCCGGACGTGTAAGCGACAGAAAATCATTGTTTCCAAACAAATCATTCGTCATGGCCGCCATCTCCTCGTTGCGGAAATCATCCTCTGTCAGCTTGTGTTTCTGAATCATGGTTCCCATGGCTCCATCCAACACCAGCACCCTGCTTTTTAACTCCTCGCGTATGTCGTTTTTTGTTATCATCCTCGTCTATTTTCGTGTCGGCTCATTGCCAATGTTCCCGACACTTTCGTTTCAACCTAATATATTTAATTCAAACTCCCCCCGAATACCGATCTGGTCATCGCAAATCAATACCGCCGAAATGATTTCCTCCATGCGTTCGGCCCGATTCAGTACTTTTTCCACGTCAGCCGGTTTCTTGATCAGGTTCCCCAGGCCGGTAGCCAAAGCATCAGCCAGGGCGGCATCCTTGCAGGCAATCAGCACGGCATCGGCCTTGCCAAAACTGCGTGATGTGCCACTTGTTCCTGCGGAAGTGCATATCCCCAGTGGGGTTTGCGCAGCCTGAATTTCCAGTCCGGCCATGCCTGACAAAGGCGATTCTCCCGCAAAAATGGGTAGCACCAGGGCGCTCTGCAGCTTCAGAAAACAGTCACCATCGTTCTCAACAACCAACTCTTGAATTGAAAAGTTCTCCAAAAGGGCTTTTCCGACCTGCTCGCTAAACGTTCCCGACCAGGCAGCAGTAGGTCCTACGCCAGCTTTTTCGGCTGCAGCCGCCATTTGCTGAGCCGCCTGCGGGGCGTTTTCGCTCACCGGGCACGGCTTCAGGCTTTTTTTAAAAAAGGGCTCTTCAGCCATATACTGTTCCAGCGCGTCAGCCAGGCTTTTTACGGTTTCAAGGGCCAGAGTTTCCATCTCTTCCTTGTACGAATCCGCATTCATTCCGATCCATAAGTCGGACTCCTTGTAGGTAACTACAAACGATTGAAAACGTTCTTTGGAAAAGCTGTCGCGGTATGTTTTGGGTTTAAATAACATCGTTCTTATAAGCTATTGAGTTCCTGTTTCAAAGCCTGAGGTTCGAATTCACGAAAAACTCATTTGTTTTGACTGAAATGGTCCGAATAATGGAAAAAAGATCGTGCGCCGATCAGCGCATGCAGCAGTTTGCAAAATGCATACAGCTCAGCAGAAAAAGAGAATTGGCTTGTTTCTTCACTCGTTTCATTTTTTAAGATCAATTATAATTCCGTTTCCGGCCGGGTTTTGGCACCGTTTCCATTGTTGAACAGAGGGTTGCCAGAGTTTCCAGGAGCCCGCTCTCTCCACTCTTCCTTATAACCAAGAATTCCCAAACGATGGGAACATTTGATAATTTCATGCAAATGTAGTGTGTAAACTGATAATTATCAAGAAATGGACGGGTTAAGCTTTAAAATAAAAGGAATGGTAACCTTCGCCGGAATAAAAATGGAAAGGGTGATGATTTAATTTTTTCCGGCTTCCTTTCGTCATCGAAAATCAGCTACTTTTGTGGTCATGATTATTGAAATCAGCATCCACGATTTTTATTGCCAGCAACATCGCCTGCCTTTAATTGATGTACGTTCACCGGGAGAATATGAAAAAGGACACCTCCCGGGTGCAACCAATATTGCCCTATTTTCCAATGAGGAGCGGGCGCAGGTAGGCACCGTTTACGTTCAGCAATCGCGCGACGAAGCCGTTGAGCTGGGCTATCAGTTTGTTACACCGAAGCTGGATTGGTTTATCAGCGAAAGCCGGAAAGTAGCCGTAAATTCCCCGGTTGCCGTACACTGTTGGCGCGGAGGAATGCGCAGTCATGCCTTTGCCGAACACTTGCACGAAAACGGCTTTGATGAGGTTTATGTAATTACCGGTGGCTATAAAGCCTATCGGAATTATGTGCTTGACTTTTTTGCTCAGCCACTCCAGCTGCGCATTCTGGGCGGCTTTACAGGCAGTGGCAAAACCCTGCTTCTGAAAAACCTGCAGCAACAAGGGCAGCAAGTCGTCGACCTGGAAGGGCTGGCCCACCACAAAGGGTCTGCTTTTGGAGCAATCGGCGAAAGTCCTCAGCCCACCGTAGAGCAATTCGAAAACAACTTGTTTGAAGCCTTTCGGCAGCTCAACCTGCAGCAGCCAATTTGGCTGGAGGATGAGAGCCACAGCATTGGAAAGGTAAAAATTCCCATCCCGCTGTTCCGGCAAATGCGCCAGCAAATGGTTTACTTCATCCAACTCAGCAAAGAACAGCGGGCCCGGCATCTGGTTGGTCAATACACCGTTTGCGAAACGCCCGAGCTGGCTTACGCCATCAATGGCATTGCCAAGCGGCTTGGCGGGCAAAATGTAAAACTGGCCCACGAATACCTGGGCCAACAAAAATTTTACGAGGTGGCGCTTTTGGCCCTTCAGTATTACGATAAAGCCTACCTGAAAGGAGTGCAGAACCGCAACCCGGAATTGGTTTGCATGGTTCCACTTCCCGACATGAACCACGAAGATAATGCAAAAACACTGATCACTTTAGTTGAAAAATATGAACGAAATAAAACTCACACAGTATAGTCACGGCGCCGGCTGTGGCTGCAAAATATCACCCAAAGTTCTCAGCTCCATTCTTCAAACCAATCTGGCACCTTTTAACTCGCCCAATTTGTTGGTAGGAAACGACAGTCGCGATGATGCCGCGGTTTACGACATGCAGGACGGAACAGCCATCATCAGCACAACCGACTTTTTCATGCCCATTGTTGATGATCCGTTCACCTTTGGGAAGATTGCAGCAGCCAATGCCATCAGCGATGTATATGCCATGGGCGGCAAACCCCTGCTGGCCATTGCTATTTTGGGCTGGCCCATCGATAAACTGGCCCCCGAAGTGGCCCAAAAAGTGCTGGAAGGCGGACGTGAGACCTGTCAGGAAGCAGGCATTCCGCTGGCAGGCGGACACAGCATCGACAGTCCTGAGCCTATTTTTGGCTTGGCCGTTACCGGCCAGGTGGCTATGGACCAACTGAAACGAAACGACACGGCGACCCAAGGCTGCCAACTGTTGCTAACCAAACCCCTCGGGGTAGGTGTGCTATCCACAGCACAGAAAAAAGGTAAGTTAAAAGCAGCGCACCAACACCTGGCTCCAAATTCCATGATGCAACTCAACAAGGTGGGCTTTGAACTGGCCGCTGTGCCGGGCATCAAGGCAATGACTGACGTCACAGGCTTTGGGCTGCTGGGCCATTTAACCGAGCTGTGCGAGGGAAGCCAGCTTTCGGCCGAAATTGAACTGGATAAAATTCCACGTTTTGCCGAAGTGGCCGAATACATTGAGTTGGGCTGTATTCCCGGCGGTACACATCGAAACTGGGACAGCTATGGCAGCAAGGTGAAACTGAAAAATGAGTCGGACAAACTGTTGCTGTGCGATGCACAAACCAGTGGCGGATTACTGGTCGCTGTTGAACCGGATGCCTTACCACAGGTGCAGGAAATTCTGAAAAAACACAACATTACAGCCGAACCATTTGGACAACTGGTCGCTCCGCAGAACGATCTGATCCGGGTAGTTTAAAGGCTCAAAAGCATTTAAAGGGATCCGGTCTGTGGGGAAGACCGGATCCTTCAATTAATGGTACTCGCCCAGTCCTTCCGGGATAAATTCGTGAGTCATGATTTCCTGAATCGCCTTCGAATCCGCTTCCTGGTAACTGAGTTGACCATCCAGCAACTCTTCCAAAAGTTGAAGCATTTCAGCATTCAACTCAATGGGTAAAATAGCAGGCCGGCGTTCGATCACCACCTGGCACTCCTCATTCAAGGGAATCGGATCAAACTCATTGATGCCCGTTTCCTGCGGGAAGATATGACTAACGTGGTACTCCAGAAACATAGGCAGAGCCAGTTGCTTTATTTCGTCCAAAATGTAGTGGTGAAAACTCAACTCCCGTTTTTGCGGATAATAAAAAGCCAACTGCTGCTCAATCAGTGAATCCAGCTCAGCCAAAACAGCGGCTTCCTGCTCAACGGGAAGCTTCACAAACAAGCGACGGATAAAGCCGTTTTCGGTGACTCGCTCCCAGGGCTTAACCACCTGTGGCGCATGTTTCATGCGATTAGCCGATTTCTGATGCCGGTTCTTATAAACAAACGAACAGTAATTGATGGGCAAATCAATGCCTTCATCCAAAGTAAATTGAATCAGGCGCAAAGCGGTCAGTTCAGATTCAATGACCATCACCTTTTCGCCATGCGAATACGTATAATCGTGCTCAATCAGCTGATTGAAATTGTAGGGTGTAAGCCGCATCTGGTGGAAATTCAGGTGGTTGACACCCAACTGATGCAACTCCCTGATTTTATCCTTCAGCAATTCTTCTTCCTGCGGCACGGCCGGAATTTCCACCGTTACCACCGGGATCTGACCAACAGCCAACCGAATTTTATCGGTTTTGTATTCCGTAGCACCAATGTCAAAGCGCATTTCATTCAGACCTGCCTGCTTTAAAGCGGCAACCTTTTCCTCGGTTAGCAAAATGCCATTGGTATACAACCAAACATACACTTCATCGCCAAAAGCCTCTTTTACCGCTTGCACAAAAGCCAGGCTTTTCTCGAACGAAACCAGCGGCTCGCCCCCCGAAATACTGACTCCTTTAAACCCAAACCGACGAATGTAGTCCACATAGTTTTGCGGATCGTCAAACGTCAGCGTATTGGTCTGCGGCTTGCCCAGATCGGTTTGCTGTGTGGGACAATAAAAACATTTCCCGTTGCACAGGTTATTGATAAAAAGACAGGACCACTGCCCCTCTCCACAAAGCTGACATCCTTTTGAAAGTTTTGTCACATCCACTTTGCTGTTATGAAATCCCCACTTGATCCTGCTTTCAATGGCCGACAAAATGGCTTGTCGTTCCTGCATAGCAGTCGCTGCTTCTTCCGGTGAAGGGAATTTCAAATAGTTGTATTTCACCTGGTACTCCTCCTGATTCCTCAGCAGGTGCCGCTCTTTTAAAGGTGTTAACCTATTCATTCAAAACATCAAATAACTGGCCGTAAATATAGTTCCATTTTGATTTCAAAAAACAGCTTTATTCATTTTTATGGTTCTGTTGAAAACCAAACAAATGAAGCTCTGGATTGTCTGAATTAACAGGACCAAAACACACTGATTATGAATTTCAGAATGGAAAAGGACAGCTTGGGTGAAGTTAAAGTGCCTGCTGAACGCTATTGGGGTGCACAAACCCAGCGTTCTATCGAAAATTTCAAGATCGGGGCAGCAGCCAGTATGCCATTGGAAGTGATTCATGCCTTTGGTTACCTGAAAAAAGCAGCCGCCCAAACAAACGAAAAAGCAGGTGTATTGCCCAAAACCAAAAGCGAACTGATCCAGCGGGTTTGTGACGAAATTATCGCCGGAAAACTGGATGCCGAATTTCCACTGGTGATCTGGCAAACCGGTTCAGGAACACAAACCAACATGAATATCAATGAGGTGATTTCAAACCGGGCACATGTGCTGGCTGGAAACCAACTGGGGATTGGAGAATCTCCAATTCACCCCAATGATGATGCCAACAGATCACAATCATCCAACGACACCTTTCCAACCGCCATGCACTTGGCCGCCTATAAAACACTGGTCGAACATACCATTCCACAGGTAGAACTGCTGCGAGACGCGCTGGAAACCAAATCCGAAGCCATGAAGGACGTGATCAAAATTGGTCGCACCCACTGGATGGATGCCACCCCGCTCACCCTGGGGCAGGAATTCTCCGGCTACGTTTCGCAACTCAATCATGGGTTGAAAGCCCTTAGAAACACGCTTTCCCACTTATCGGAACTGGCTTTGGGAGGAACGGCAGTTGGAACCGGCCTCAATACGCCTGAGGGCTATGCCGAAGAAGTAGCTCAGACCATTGCCACACTCACCGGCCTGCCATTTGTAACCGCTGAAAATAAATTTGAATCATTAGCAGCCCATGACGCGTTGGTGGAATCGCATGGCGCTTTGAAACAACTGGCCGTCAGCTTGATGAAAATTGCAAATGACATCCGCTTACTGGCCTCAGGCCCCCGGGCCGGTATTGGCGAAATTACCATCCCGGCCAACGAGCCTGGCTCTTCCATCATGCCCGGAAAGGTCAACCCTACCCAAGTGGAAGCACTCACCATGGTGTGTGCTCAGGTGATGGGCAACGACACCACCATTTCCATAGCCGGATCGAACGGACAGTTTGAACTGAATGTTTTCAAACCGGTCATGATCCATGCCTTCCTACAATCGGCCAATCTGCTGGGCGACGCTTGTAAGTCGTTTACCCAACACTGCGTTGTTGGTATTCAACCCAATCAGGCCCGGATTGATACCCACCTCACCAATTCCCTGATGCTGGTAACGGCACTCAATCCCTACGTGGGCTATGAAAATGCAGCCAGAATTGCACAAAAAGCACACGAAGAAAATACCAGCTTGAAAGAAGCAGCCATTAAGCTGAAGCTTCTAACGGCTGAGCAGTATGATGCATGGGTTGATCCGGCAAAAATGACTGGCCAGTAAACCAGTTGATTAGGCCAATTTAGATTCGGGGTGACTCTCACCGGCTCATTTAGCCACAGTTGAGTTAAAATTTTTAACTTTGCAAAAATTTCTCGAATCCATGGAAAATCAACTACAGATTTACAATACATTAAGTCGCAAAAAAGAAGTTTTTGAACCGCTTCATCCGGGTAAAGCCGGCTTGTACGTTTGTGGCCCTACCGTTTACAGCAAAGCCCATTTGGGACACGCGCGTCCGGCAGTGACCTACGACCTGCTTTTTCGCTACCTCAAACACATTGGCTACAAGGTTCGCTACGTGCGCAACATTACCGATGTGGGGCACCTGGTGAATGACGCCGATGAAGGTGAAGACAAAATTGCCAAAAGAGCCCGGCTGGAAGAGCTTGAGCCCATGGAGATCGTTCAGATTTACACCAACGACTACCATAAAAACATGCAGCAACTCAATGTTCTTCCACCCAGCATTGAGCCCCGCGCTACCGGACACATCATTGAACAGATTGAAACGGTAGAAAAGATATTGGCCGCCGGCTATGCTTACGAAAGCAACGGTTCAGTTTATTTTGATGTCGAGAAATATGCCAAAGATTATCCTTATGGCGAGCTTTCGGGCCGAAAAATTGAAGACCTGCAAGCCAATACCCGCCAGCTGGACGGACAAAACGAAAAACGGTCGTCGCTGGATTTTGCCATCTGGAAAAAAGCGGCACCCGAGCACATCATGCGCTGGCCCTCCAGATGGGGAGACGGATTCCCTGGCTGGCACGTGGAATGTACAGCCATGAGCTGCAAGTACCTTGGTGAAACATTCGATATTCATGGTGGTGGAATGGACCTGACCTTCCCACACCACGAAGCAGAGATTGCTCAGGCCAAAGCAGCCAACGGACACGATGCGGTGCGCTACTGGATGCATAACAACATGGTGACGCTGAACGCCCAGAAAATGGGTAAATCCCTGGGCAATGCCATCTCACTGGATGACTTTTTTGAAGGAAATCATCCTTTGCTGGAAAAACCCTACAAGCCCATGACCATTCGCTTTTTTATGCTGATGGCGCACTACCGCAGTACATTGGACTTCTCCAACGAAGCACTGCAGGCTGCCGAGAAAGGCATGGAGCGGCTGCTTAAAGCTGTGGAAACACTGGATAAGCTGGAAAGCTCAGCCACATCAACGGTTCAGGTTGCTGAACTGAAGAGCAAATGTTACCAGGCAATGAATGACGACTTGAATAGCCCGATTGCCATTGCTCACCTTTTTGACGGTGTGAAGATGATTAACTCTCTGGCCGATGGAAAAGCAAGCATTTCAGCTGATGATCTGAAAGAGCTGAAGACTTTGTATTCCACCTTCCTGTTTGACTTATTTGGTCTGCAGCAACCAGAACAACAAGATAATGCAAACACGGAAGCCTACGAACATGCCATCGACTTGCTGTTGCAGCTTCGTCAGGAAGCCAAAGCCAATAAGGATTGGGGAACTGCGGATAAAATTCGCGATGAACTCAGTAAACTTGGCTTTGTGGTGAAAGACACCAAAGATGGTTCCAGCTGGGAGTTGAAATAAAAAAAGCCCGGCTATTTTATCAGTCGGGCAACCATATTTTTATCAAAACAAGCAATAACTAGGCTTTAGGACCATCCCAATCGCCTACTCCCATTGCGGCAAGAGCTCCCACCCGAATTGGCTCAACTGCATCATTCAATGCCTGAAAACCGAAATCCAATCCTGCAATCGTTCTAAGAGGACGACTGCCTGCTGGTTTATTGATCAGATCTTCGAAAATCTTAACAACGACCATCGGGTCAGTCGGTGCATTCTCATCCTCAAAGAAGTTTTGAACCTGACCTCCAAAGTCTTGAATAAATCCTGCAACATGTTCATAAGCTGAAGCAATCTCAGCATCCTTGGGCTGCACAATGTTGCCAAAGAAATTTGTTGAAAATGGTCCTGGTTCAACAATCACCACATCAATCCCCAGTGGAGCTAATTCGTAACGCATGGCTTCGCTAACTCCTTCCAGTCCCCACTTACTGGCATGATATACACCAAAGCCAGGAAAAGCGGCTCTCCCGGCCGTAGAGCTAACCTGAATAATCAAACCCGATTTTTGCTTTCGCAGCTTAGGTAATACCGCTTTAGCAACACGGATGGTTCCAACGATATTTAAATCTAACTGCTGTAATATTTCTTCGGAAGAAAATGCCTCCACAGGTCCGCCATATCCATATCCGGCATTGTTGATAACAACATCTAGTGTCGGAATCTGTTTGACAGCAGAATTGACACTCTCATCAGAAGTAACATCCATGTCGAGAACATCAATGTTGAGCTTGTTAGCCTTTGCGAACTCCTTTAAATCTGAAGCTTTTCCTGCATTATTACCGGCCACCTTTCGCATGGTAGCATAAACGTGATGTCCCTTTTCTGCCAAGTATTTAGCCGCCTGATAGCCAAACCCTGAACTACAGCCCGTAATCAATATTTTTTTCATGACAATTAATTAAAGATAAAACCGTCTTAATCAACGTCTAATATCCCAAACAGTTCATTGCTATCAGGAGTAACAAGAGACATATAATCAAAAACTTAACAAACCACTTCGTTTTACAATTGTTTTACTGATAGAAATTTAAACAAAACTAGTTATGAAAAAATTAGCCATTCTTACTCTTTTTATCGGTCTTTTGGCTTTTAGCCAGAAAAGCTTTGCTCACTGTGAAATCCCCTGTGGCATTTACGGCGATTCGGTACGTGTAACACTCATTGCTGAGCATATTGAGACATTGGAAAAATCAATGAATCAAATCAACGAATTGTCCAAAGCCGGGGATAAAAATTACAACCAGCTGGTTCGTTGGGTGGTGAATAAAGAAGAGCATGCGCAAAAGATTCAAGGTATTGTGAGCCAGTACTTTTTGCACCAGCGCATCAAGCCTGTTTCACCGACGGAGGTAGAAGCTTACGCAAAATATACCAACCAGTTAGCATTGCTGCACCAGTTGCTGGTTTATTCGATGAAGGCCAAGCAAAGCACCGACCTGGAGGTCATTGAAAACTTACGGACTACGCTCGAAAAGTTTTCACACAGTTACTTTCATAACCATACCCATTAAAACGCATCAGCCCGCTAGTATTTTCACCACAAATGCTTTGGAACAAAACCAAAGCGCATAAAAAAGGGGCCGCAATCTGCGGTCCCTTCTCAAACTAATAAACCAACTAAACCTAAACTAAACCTAAAAAATCTATTTGCGTTTGTATATTTTGTATTCCCAAGCTTGAAGTTCGATGCTCTCCTTCTCTTCTGCTACCAAATCGCTCTCTTCCCAAATTCCCTCGTACATTTCATGAACATCGAACTTGATATTACAAACAACAGGAGTATCGGAAAGGTTCATAATGATCAAAAGTTTGTTTGAGTTTTTTTCGCGGGTAAAGGCGAAAACCTGATCGTTATGATTGGTATTGAGCAACTTCATATCCCCGCCATCCAAACCATTCCACAGCGCCTCGTTGGTCTTTTTCAGCTCAATTAAACGACGATAAAATTCCTCTTTATCGAGCTTTGACCAATCAATTTCATCTTTCTCAAAAAATGCCAGCTGCTTATCCAAGCCAGCTTCTTGCCCACTGTAAATCAAAGGAATTCCAGGTACGGTGAAGCTAAACACAGCAAAAGCATCAGCCGCGTCCCCCATGCGTTGGCTCACTGTTCCAGCCCATGAATTTTCATCGTGGTTGGTAATAAACTGCATAGGGAAAGAACCCGGTGTGTATTTTTCGTCATCCATTTCGACGAAATAGTTTCTCAGATCCTGTGCCGTTTGTTCGCCTTTAGCAACAGCATTCATCATATGATGCAGTTTCCAGGTGTAATTCGATTCAAACGCATACTTCAGCAAGCCCGGATGATCTTCATCCTCGGCAAGCATATAGATGGGCTTAATGGAGTCGAATGAAGCACGAGCTTCTTCCCAAAAGTCCTGAGGCACTCCCCAAGCCACATCGCAGCGAAAACCATCTATATTGGCTTCCTCCAGCCAAAAGTCCATGGCATCGATCATAGCACGGCGCATGGGCTGAACATCAAAGTTTAGATCAGCAATATCGGACCAGTCCGGATTCGGTGCAATAATAGCGCCGGTTGAATCTTTGGTGTACCACTCCGGATGATCAAAAATCCACTGATTGTCCCAGCCTGTATGATTTGCCACCCAGTCGATAATTACCTTGAACCCGAGGTCGTGTGCTTCACTAACCAAATTCTTAAAGTCTGCCATCGTTCCAAACTCTGGGTTGATTCCTTTGTAGTCTTTCACCGCGTAGTACGAACCCAAAGTTCCTTTCCGGTTTTTCTCCGAAATTGGGTGAATGGGCATGATCCACAAAATATCGACTCCCAGATCTTTCAAGCGGGGCAAATGCTCGGCAAATGCCTTGAAAGTACCTTCTGGCGTATATTGGCGAATGTTTACTTCGTAGAGCACGGCATCTTTTACCCAATCCGGATTCGGCAATTGCTGACCGGTTATCACCTGCTCCTGATTTGATTCAGGCTTTGTTTTTGGCTGACAGGACACCAAGGCTCCCGCCACAAACAAAATCGTAAATAGTTTAAACGCTTTTAACTGCATGTTATTCCAATTAGCTTATAGTTTCTTCAATCCTTTCGTTTGTGCTTTATCCGTAACTTCGACAATGCTGATGGCATAACCACCGCCCGGAGCACAAGCTTGTTTCAAGACCGATTTATTGGTAACCACAGCCTTCCGAATGGTGTAGGCCTGTGGATTATTTTTGTAGTGTGCATCCGCAGCATCCGCATAAATTGTCGCGATGTATTTCTTGCCTTCATCCAGAAAATCAAATTTCAGGACTGACTGGTACCCATTTTCATCTACAGTAGTTCCTACAAACCAGTTGTTGGTTCCTTTGGCTTTCCGTGCAATGGTGATGTAATCCCCGGGCTCTGCCGCTAACGCACGTGAATCATCCCAGTCAATGGCCACATCTTTGATAAACTGAAAAGCATCTTCAAAACGCTGGTAATGTTCCGGAAGGTCGGCTGCCATTTGCAAGGGGCTGTACATGGTTACATACAAAGCCAATTGACGCGCCAAGGTGGTGTTTACATGTGAATTGTTCTCCGGATTCAGTTTGGAAATGTCCATTTCAAAAATACCGGGAGTGTAATCCATTGGGCCGCCAATCAATCGGGTAAATGGAAGAATTGTGGTGTGGAATGGCTTGCTTCCACCAAACGCTTCGTATTCGGTTCCCCGGGCCGACTCATTGCCAATCAGGTTCGGATAAGTTCGGCATAAACCCGTTGGACGAACAGCCTCGTGCGCATTAACCATGATTTTGTATTCAGCTGCTTTTTCGATCGCGTAATGATAGTGATTCACCATCCATTGCCCGTAGTGATACTCTCCTCGCGGAATCATATCTCCTACATAACCGCTTTTTACCGAATTGTAGCCATGATCAACCATGAACTGGTAGGCTTGATCCATGTGGCGCTCGTAGTTACGCACCGAGCCTGATGTTTCGTGGTGCATCATCAATTGAATTCCCTTGGATTCGGCGTAATCCTGCAACATATCTACATCAAAATCAGGGTAAGGTGTTACAAAATCGAATACATAGTCTTTCGACTTGCCAAACCAATCTTCCCAGCCAGTATTCCAACCTTCAACCAACAATTGGTCGAAACCATTTTCAGCGGCAAAATCGATGTAAGCTTTTACTTTATCGTTGTTGGCAGCATGCTTTCCATTCGGTTTGGCTTTGGAGTAATCAAATGTTTCCAGTTTAACCGAAGGCACATCGGTATAGGCCCAACTGCTCTTTCCGGTAATCATTTCCCACCAAACACCCATGTATTTAACGGGCTTAATCCACGAAGTATCCTCAATTTTACAAGGTTCATTCAAGTTCAGCGTCAGGGTTGACTGAAGAATATCAGCCGCTTGGTCGCTAACAATGACCGTCCGCCAAGGAGAAGTGCATGGAGCCAGTAAGTAACCCTTTTTCCCTTGCGCATCAGGCGTTAGGAATGATTCAAAAACCATGTTTTGATCATCCAATTCCAGGTGCATGCAGGAATAATCAACCAAGGCAGCCTCATGAATATTGATGTACAAGCCATCGTCACTTTTCATCATCAACGAGGTTTGCACCCCTGTTGGTGAGAATGGAGTTTGCGAGGCATTTGGAGTAATTGCCGTTTCCATCAAGCCCCTGATTTCAGAAAGCTTTGATTCGGTGTAATCGTATTCCTGGGTGTCAAAGTCTCCCGGAACCCAAAAGGCTTTATGATCGCCTGTCATCGCAAACTGGGTATGCTCCTCTTTGACAACCATATAGTTTAAGTTAGGCTGCTCCGGAAACTCGTAACGAAATCCGAGCCCATCATTAAACAGCCTAAAACGGAGAACAATATGGCGCGAGGCTTCCTCTTGATTCAGCGTGACAGCCAATTCATTGTAGTGGTTCCGAATGGACCGGTACTCACCCCAAACAGGCTCCCAGTTTTCATCAAAGGTGGATGTTTCGGTTTGACCAAGGGTAAACCCGTCGGTTAAGTCCCACTGGTCGTCAAACAATTCAATTCCCAAAGAACTAGGCTGAATCACCGGTTGTCCTTTGTAAGAAAGGGTATAAAAAGGCACCTCATTTTTAAGCTCAAACGACAGAATCAGTTGCCCATCAGGCGATTGGATTTGCTGAGCTTTGGCAATAAAACTACTTACCAATAGGATGACTGCTAACAGTCGTATTTTTCTGGTCATTTTTCTTGATTTCAATCGGTTTATTTTAATTCGATAATCATGGCAGCTTTTGCCGGAACCGTGATGGTTGAAAGATCATTGATTGGTTTCGAACGAATAATTTCTGTTCCACGTGAAAACTTTCCAATAAGCTCTTCAAAACGGGCAGTTTCCAGCTGACTATCAGTCGTATTCTTATTCAAAACAACCATCACCGTTTCATCTTCGTTGTAGCGGAAGTACACGTACAAGCCATTTTCAGGCACAAAATGCATGAGTTTGCCCGTATGAATTACTTCTTTGTTTTTCCGCCAATTTTGAATGGTTCCAATGTAATTTTGAAGGTCTTTTTGCGCATCGCTTAAGCCTTCGCCAGTAAATGCATTCACCGCATCACCGTCCCATCCTCCAGGAAAATCGCTTCGGATGATCCCATGGTCTTCCGTGCCCGGATTGGACATCAGCACCTCTGTTCCGTAGAAGATTTGTGGAACCCCACGGGTGGTTAAAAAGAAAGCCAAGCCCATTTTCAGCTTGTCAACATCCTCTCCCACTTGCGTGTAAAAGCGTGACATATCATGATTGTCCGGGAAGACCACCAAGTTGTCAGCATCCGGGTAAAGAAAATCGTTGGATAAGGCTTCGTACAATTCCTGCAAACCTTTGTCCCAGCTTTCTTCGTGCTGCATAGCGCGGCTTGTCGCATTTTGAACCGGGAAGTCCATCAAGCTAGGCAAGCTACAATGGTAGCCATCCGAGTTTTGCTTGCCTTTTTGCCAGTAGGACACAATGGCCGGATTCATGCTCCACTCTTCGCCTACAATGTTGAAATTTGGGTATTCTTCCAGTACTTGCTCTGTCCAGTCGGCCATCATGTGTTTGTCCGGGTAAGGCCAGGTATCCTGACGAATTCCTTCTAAACCAACATATTCAATCCACCAAATACTGTTTTGAATCAGGTAAGTAGCCATGAATGGATTTTCCTGGTTCAAGTCAGGCATTGTTGGTACAAACCAACCATCCAGCATGGCTTTGCGATCCGCTTCAGACACATGCGGATCCTGATGCACGGTACGCCGATGCGTCGTAATTTTGTAGTCCGGGAAATGATGAATCCAATCATCCATAGGCATATCGTCCATCCACCAATGCTCCGAACCGCAGTGGTTGAAAATCATATCCATAATCAACTTCATGCCCCGTTTCTTCAGCTCTTTCGACAGCTCCAGGTATTCTTCATTGCTACCATAGCGTGGATCGACCTTGTAAAAGTCGGTGGTTGAGTAACCATGATAGGATACCTGAGTCATGTTATTTTCCAGCACCGGGTTTAACCAGACAGCCGTAAAGCCAAGCCCTTGCAGATAATCCAGGCTATTGATAATTCCCCGGATATCACCACCATGACGGCCATCTTTATCAGCTCGGTTTGGGAGCTCCTTCATTCCCTCAACAGCATCGTTATCCGGATTGCCATTGACAAAACGATCCGGTGTGATCAGGTAAATGACATCCGAGCTATTAAAGCCCATTCGGTTAGCCGAATTAGCCTCCCGATCCCGCAATTCGTAGGTATATGAAGTTGTTTTCTTCCGGCCGATTGTAAAGGTTAAATCAAAGGTTCCAGGGCGGGTTTCTTCATCGATTTTAAGGTTGATAAAAAGGTAATTGGGGTTCTTTACCCGACTCACACTTTCCAAGCTCACTCCGGGATAATCAAAGCTAACATCAGCTTGGGCAATATCCTCTCCGTGCACCATCAATTGCAGGTTTGGATTCTTCATGCCTACCCACCAAAACATTGGTTCTACCCGCTCAACAGAAGTGGCCAGTAATTGAGCCGATCCGGCTAACACCAGTAAAAAGACAATTGCTATTTGTTTTATCATTTCTCTTCTCTATTTAGTATCAGTTCTTGTTTTTCCTGTAACTCATAACTTTTGCCCCAAATAATGGCCGACACCATTCCCGGGTTATGGTTGATGATTTTTAGTTCCTCTCCCATTTGAATTTCGAGGTGTGAGCCTCTGAAACTAATCTTAAAGGAATATGATTCCCATGATTCCGGGATGAAAGGATCCAGCATCAGTTGGCCATTTTTAACACGCATACCACCAAAAGCTTCCACAAACGACATCCATGTTCCGGCCATACTGGTGATGTGCAAACCATCTTCTGTATCGTTATTGTAATCGTCCAAATCTAAGCGTGCTGTACGCAAATAAAACTCATATGCTTTGTCTTCGCGGCCAATTCGTGAGGCTAAAATACTATGAACACAAGGCGATAATGAAGACTCATGAACAGTGATTGGTTCGTAAAAATCGAAATGCCGTTTCACGCATTCTTCATCATACTCTTCCTGAAACCAATACAAGCTTTGAAGGGTATCCGCCTGCTTGATGTAGCACGAACGCAAAATGCGATCCCAGGACCAGTTTTGATTAATTGGGTATTCGTCCTCGGGCAGCAAATCAACCGGAATAAGCTCCTTATCCAGGAAGCCATCTTGCTGTAAAAAGATTTCCCTTTTTGCATCATAAGGAAAGTACATTTTCTCAATGATTTCCTTCCAATGATCTGTTTCCTGCAATTCGTTGAACTTCCATTTCTGAATCAGTTCTTCGAACAGGTAAGGATGTTCGCGCTTGATGTAAGCAATAACATCCAAGGTATATTTCAGTGTCCACACCGCCATTTTGTTGGTATGGAAATTATTATTTACGTTGTTTTCGTATTCGTTGGGTCCAGTAACTCCAAGAATCACATAAGCCTGTTTTTCTTCGGACCAGTTTACCCGTTGGGCCCAAAAACGCGAAATTCCAAGCAGCACTTCAAAGCCATAAGGAGCCAAATACTGGCGATCGCCAGTATAGTTGATGTAGTTGTAAATGGCATAGGCGATTGCTCCATTTCGGTGAATTTCTTCAAACGTGATTTCCCATTCATTGTGGCATTCTTCACCATTGATGGTCACCATCGGATACAAAGCAGCCCCATTTTTAAAGCCCAACTTCTCAGCATTTTCAATGGCTCTACCCAAGTGTTTGTAGCGGTACATGAGCAGGTTCTTTGCCACACGCTCCGGTGCAGTTCCCAAAAAGAAAGGCAAACAGTACGCTTCGGTGTCCCAATAGGTTACACCTCCGTATTTTTCGCCTGTAAAACCTTTTGGTCCAATATTGAGGCGCTCATCATCGCCGGTATAAGTTTGCATCAGGTGGAAAATATTGAAGCGTATTCCCTGCTGAGCAGCCCGATCTCCTTTAATCTCAATATCACTGGTTTCCCAGCGTAGTTCCCAAGCTTTGCTGTGCTCCTGATACAAATGCTCAAACCCTTTGGCTGAAGCCTCCTCAACAAGCTTCTGGGTATAGGCTTTCATCTTTCCCTTTGGTGTTTGCAGTGACGAGCAGATAGCCGCGTACTTTTCAACCACCAAGGTATCACCGTCCTGAAGCTGGCTATGGAACACGGAGCCAACGAATTTCTCCTTTTCCAATGCCTCTGGCTGATCAAGCTGCTCTTTTCCATTCAGCAGTACGCGTGTTAACTGTCGATTGCCGGAATGAAAACCCGTCTTTTTGGTTTCCATGCACAGGAAAGCGTTTGCTCCCTCCACTTCTTTTTCAAGCTCCACCCAGAATTTCTCATCGTAGTTGGAATCTTCATTCATAACATCACCATCGATGAAAGAGGTGACTGTTACTGGAGCTGAAAAATTCAAACTTTTAAGTTGGTAGCGAATCACCCCAACCTCCTGATTCTTCATGCTCAGGAAGCGTTTGACCTCAACTTCCAATTTTTTCCCGGAAGGTAAGCTTGCCACAAATGAACGGGTCAGCAAAGCGGAATGCATGTCCAGTTCGCGTTTGAATTCGTCCACTTGGGCTGTGGCTAAATCCAACTCTTCACCATCAACCTGAATGTGAATACCGATCCAGTTGGCAGCATTCAACACCTTGGCAAAGTATTCGGGATAACCATTTTTCCACCAACCAACCCGGGTCTTATCAGGATAATACACCCCAGCTAGGTAGTTCCCTTGCAAGCTGTCGCCGCTATACTTTTCTTCGAAGTTTGCGCGTTGTCCTGTGTGCCCATTTCCTAAGCTGAATAAGCTCTCGGAAACCCGGTTGTTTTTGGGGTCAAATCCTTCTTCAATGACCTTCCAATCGCAATGTATGATGTAATTTTTCACTGGTAATGCTTTTTAGTCCGTTAATTCTTATCGCTTAAAAAAGTGGCTAATTGCTTTAAGTTGAACCCTTCGAAGCCGGAGATAACCTGATCGGCTTCTGACAGGTTTTTCGGATCACCAACGCCAATGCAAGCCATGCCTGCATTTTTAGCTGCTTCAACCCCTGCAATGGCATCTTCAAATACCACACAACTCCGGCTTTCTACCTGCAGTGCCTCTGCACCTTTCAGAAATACTTCCGGATCGGGTTTTGCTTTGGTCACCTCGTTACCATCAATAATGGCATCAAATAATTCTTCGATGTGTAGTTGCTTTAGAATTAACCGGGCATTCTTACTAGCTGATCCTAAAGCCACAACTATTCCTTTGTTTCTAATTTCTTCGATAAACTCCTTCACCCCGGGAAGTAACTCATCGTCCTTCATCCGTTGAATGTAACTGAGGTAAACCTCATTTTTTTGAGTTGCCAATTTCATTTTTTCGTCATCAGCCAAAGTCGTGTTTCCCAATTCGAGAATAATGTCTAAAGACCGCATCCGACTTACTCCTTTCAGTAACTCGTTGTGCTCCTCAGTAAAGCTTATTCCCAACCCATTGGCCAATTGTTGCCAAGCTAAATAATGATACTTGGCTGTATCGACAATTACACCATCCAAATCAAAAAGACATGCTTTTATTTCCATCCATCAATTGTTTAATTACAGTAGCCTACAACTACATACATCCTATTTTCTTTAATCGTTTATTTATCCGGGCTATCAACATCATCGACAAACAACACGGTTACTGCTGCAATCAGCATCGAAGCCCCGCCCAGTAACAAGGCCATGATCGATTCACCGCCAAAAACATGGGTCATGAAAAACCCCAAGATACTGGCCGCTAAAATCTGTGGAATGACAATGAAAAAGTTGAAGATTCCCATGTAGGTTCCCATCTTCTCAGCCGGAAGTGAACCTGTTAAAATCGCGTAAGGCATGGATAAAATACTGGCCCAAGCTACACCAACTCCCAGCATGGAAATGATGAGAATATTGGGATCGCGAACGACGTAAAAAGAAGCCAGTCCCAAACCTCCAAGTACCAAGGCAAGGGCGTGTGTTACTTTTCGATTGGTGTACCGCACAATCACAGGTAATAAGAACGCAACAACAGCCGCAAAGCCATTGTAAACACCGAACAAAACCCCCACCCAATCAGCTCCATCGTTATACAAAGCCGAGGTGGTATCGGTAGCACCAAACACATAACCGGTAACCGCCGGCGTAGAGTAAATCCACATGGAGAAAAGGGCAAACCACGAAAAGAACTGAACCACTGCCAGCTGCCCCATGGTTTTAGGCATATTCATCATATCTGTAATCACCTCCACCAAGCCATTGTTGGTTTTCCGCTGTTTTGACAAGAAAGCTGTCAGCAACTGAACCATTCCAAAAACAAGCAGGCCTCCACTTAAAATGTAGAGTTCCTTTTCCAGATCAAAGTGGTAGAACAGGAAGCTCATTACGATTCCAGCAACTGAAAACAACACCCCATTACGAACGAAAGCACCCAGCAATTCAATGGCTGATTTTGCTGTGACTTTCGCTTCGGGGTTGCTCAATATTTTCTCTTCTTCAAAAGCTTTCAGTTCTTCCGGACTATACTCCTTGGTTCGAATCACCGTCCAAAGCACTGCTAAGAAGAAGACTGAACCTCCAATGTAAAACGACCATTTTACGGAAGGTGGAATCAACTCATCGCCCGAAGCCACATTCGCAATGCCAAACCAATTGCTAAGCATGTAAGGCAGCAAAGAAGCCACAACAGCGCCGGTGCCAATAAAAAAGCTTTGCATGGCAAATCCCTGGGTTCGTTGTTCACTTGGCAGCATATCGCCAACGAAAGCCCGAAAGGGTTCCATCGAAATATTAATGGAAGCATCCATAATCCAGAGCGTTCCAACAGCCACCCACAATAGCGGAGAGTTAGGCATAACAAACAAGGCCAGCGAAGCCAAAATTGCTCCAACCAGGAAATAAGGACGCCGACGCCCCAGTTTTCCCCATGTTTTGTCACTATAATGCCCAATGATTGGCTGTACAATCAGGCCCGTAACAGGAGCTGCCAACCAAAGCACAGCAAGCCGGTCGACATCACTACCCAGCGTTTGAAAGATCCGGGACACGTTGGCATTTTGCAGTGCAAAGCCAAACTGGATCCCCAAAAAGCCAAAACTCATGTTCCACACTTGCCAAAAACTCAGCACTGGTTTTCGTTTCATAACAGAATGAATTAGTTCTTAAAATCAGGTTTTGTTTAAAATCAATTGAACAGTCGAATAGATGCAATCATCATTCCTGACTCCACAATGAGTCATCGACTATATTAATTTGATCCCAACAAAAGGTACATAAAGGTGCTAACCTAAGCGGTTAACATTCTCAGGAAGTAAAAAAGAATTGTATGTAATCGGAAATACGCTACAAATATAAAGATGTAATTTCGAAAAAGTCAAGCCTCCGGGCATGCTACACAGGCATTTTTTTGCCCCGTAACCCCAGTAAACAAGCGCAACCCCCTGTTGCAAACGTTTGCAAGCAAGATCCTATTTTTTTCAAAAAAATTGCTTTTTAGCACGATTCGAAGAAAAATACGGATTGCAAGAAGCCCAAACAGGTATGAATACGAGTAATCAATTGAGAAGGGAAAAACCTTATTTCCGCTATATTGAAGACCCACGAACAATCAGATTCGCATCCAAAACATGACTTTGCGCCGGTGCATCATAGTTCGGATTCAGCAAGCGTCGAAGCAACATTTTAGTAGCCACGCTTCCCATTTCATAGCCATGTTGATCTACCGAGGTCAATGTTGGATCTGTTATTCCGGAAAAGCGGCCATCGCTAAAACCGACTACGGCAATCTGCTTTGGAATTTTAATGCCCCGTTTCTGAAGGGTTTGCATCGCACCAATGGCTGTCAGGTCGTTAACGGCAAAGATACCATCAGGCGGATTTTCCAGATCTAACAACTTATTTGTTGCTTTTATCGCCTTTTCAAAGCTGTCAGCTTCAATAATGAGCTCAGGGATCACAGGTAAATTTGCATCTTTCAGGGCTTGCTCATAACCAATACGGCGCTCAATACCGATTGATAAATTTTGAGGTCCGGCAAAGTGTGCAATGCGCTTTCTGCCCCCGTCAATGAGGTGTTTGGTTGCTTCGTACGATGCTTTACGGTCGTCAATAATCACATGATCAGCTTCTATTTCCGGAATCACCCGGTCAAAAAACACCATCGGCACTTTGCGGTCCTGAATTCCATAGATATGATCGTATTGATGCGTTTCCTTTGAAATGGCCACCAAAACACCATCAACCCGGTGAGAAAGCAAGGCTTTCACATTTGCCACCTCCCGGTCGTAACGCTCGTTCGACTGGCAGATGATTACCGTAAAACCCGCATCATAGGCCACATCTTCAATCCCACTAATTACTGAAGAGAAAAAGTAATGGACAATCTCTGGAATGATGATACCAATGGTATTGCTTCGGTTATGCTTTAGACTCAAAGCCACCGCATTCGGCTCATAGTTCAGCTTTTGAGCCAACTCATTAACCGCCTGTTTAGTGGCCTCACTAATATCCGGATGATTTTTCAACGCCCGCGATACCGTCGATGCAGATATGCCCAAAATACGTGCAATATCTTTTATGGTGACCTGGTTACTGCTCATGCTTAAAAGAACTGTTAATCCTTACTATCTGTCGTTAAAAATAGCAATTTATTTAGTTGACATCGAATTATCCTGGATTTGATTTCCTTCTATCTTCAGAAGCAAATCAATACTTATTTTTCTGACAGACACCTGTTTAAATAGCTACCAGAATTGCCAACCCATTCCAGATGAGCTTGATAATCACTCTCTGCTTATAAAATAGTCTCAAAATTATGAAAAGAGAGATGATACCTACCAGTGACTACCTGTTGTGAAACATATTAACTGCAAACGACACCGCAAACGTTTGCAGCTGGAGGCCTGCTTTAAAACAAAAGAAAGTCCTGTTAAAAAGGCTATCATTGCCCATCGGAATACAAAAAAGGAAGTGAAAAAGAATTAACCAAACATTAAAAAATCAAGAATTTAAATGACAAAAATGCTAATCTAATTGAGTTTAAAAACTAATTATTAAATCATTATGAAGATTATTCGCAAAAACCTAAAGATCTCGCTGATGATCCTGGGATTGATCATTTCACAGATTTCTTTTGCTCAGGTTGTCAGTATCTCCGGTACGGTCACCGACCAGGAAACCGGAGAAGGACTTCCCGGGGTAACCGTCCTTGTGAAAGGAACAACCAATGGAACAATCACCAATTTTGATGGCAACTATACTTTGAGTGTTGAACCAGGAGTAACGGTTCAGTTCTCCTACATTGGCTATGAAACATCCGAATTTGTTATCTCAAATGCTCAAACTCTAAATGTTGGCCTTCGGCTCGATACAGAACAGCTGGAAGAAGTTGTGGTCATTGGTTACGGGCAAATACGCAAAGAAGATGCTACCGGAGCTGTCGCCTCTGTGAATTCATCTGATTTTAACCAAGGTGCTACCAGCTCCCCACAAGACCTGATTCAAGGGAAAGTAGCTGGTGTACTGATTCAAACAGAAGGTGGCGCCCCCGGTTCCTCAGCCAAAATCCGAATTCGTGGAGGTTCATCCATGTCTGCCAGTAACGATCCGTTGATCGTGATTGACGGAATGCCCATTGACAACCGTACCATTGACGGAATGAGCAACGTATTGACGTCAATTAACCCTAACGATATCGCTTCATTCACTGTGTTGAAGGATGCCTCATCAACAGCTATTTATGGTTCTCGTGCCTCAAACGGGGTTATTTTGATTACAACTAAGGAAGGCAAGCAAAACCAGGATTTCCGTGTGGAGCTGGAATCTAAAATGACCGTCAGCGAAATCAAAGAATATATTGATGTATTGAATGCCGACGAGTTCAGAAGTCTGGTAAATGCACGTGCAGCCGTCAATAGCTCAGTCAATCCGGCACTGATGGGCAATGCCAGAACCAACTGGCAAGACGAGATTTTCCAAAATGCCATGGGGCATGAGCACAATTTAAGTGTATCAGGTGCCGTGGAAAAAATCCCATTCCGTGCCTCTGTGGGGTATACCGACCAGTTCGGTATCCTGAGAACCTCATCCTTGGATCGTAAGACAGCTACGTTTAAGGTCAATCCAAGCTTGTTTGACAATCACCTGAAAGTAACTGCCGGTATTAAGTACATGAACATTGACAACCGCTTTGCCGATAAAGCAGCCATTGGTAACGCCCTGCGTTTTGATCCAACCAAACCGGTATTCAACAACACGGGTATTTATGGCGGTTACACCACCTGGTTGATGGGCGATGGCTCACGCAACGTAAACGGAACCCGTAACCCGGTAGCCCAATTGCAACAGCGCCATGACGAGTCGGATGTGAATCGCTACATCGTGGATGCCCAGGCAAACTATAAACTGCACTTCTTCCCCGACATTACAGCCACTTTAAAAGTTGGTTTGGACGAATCAGACAGTGATGGTTTCACCAATACAGATCCTTCAGCTTCATGGGTACAAACAGCTTCCTCAGGCGTAAAACGTGATTACACACAAAAAAGACGCAATAAGCTTTTCAACTTTTACCTGAACTACAAGAAAGACCTTACGAACATCGATAGCCGTGTGGATGCCATGGCTGGTTATGAGTGGCAACACTTCTGGTCTAACGCTTCAGCTTACGAAGTGGATCGTTTCAGCACCGTAATTGTTAATTCAAAAGACGAAACGGAAAACTACCTGGTTTCTTTCTTCGGAAGAGCAAACTATTCTTACAAAGATAAATACCTGCTGACGGCAACGGTTCGGGCAGACGGATCATCCCGTTTCCACGAAGATAACCGCTGGGGCTATTACCCATCAACTGCTTTAGGATGGCGGGTTATTGAAGAATCATTCATGCAAAACCAGGATGTTGTGAGCAACCTGAAACTTCGTTTAGGCTACGGACTTACCGGTCAGCAAGAGCTAAACAGTGGCGACTATCCTTACCTGGGAATTTACCGTTTAAGTGATTCGCGTACCCAATACAAACTGGGAGACCAATATTACACACTCATTCGTCCTGACGGGTACGACAGAAGCCTGGAGTGGGAGAAAACAACTACCTACAACGTGGGAGTTGACTTTGGTTTCTTTGAAAACCGTTTAAGCGGAGCTTTTGACTTTTACAAGCGCGATACCAAAGACCTGCTGAACACCATTCCGGTACCTGCCGGAACCAACTTCACAGACCGCCTGCTGACCAACGTGGGAGACCTGGAAAACATCGGTTTTGAATTGTCAGTGAATGCCATACCGGTTAGCACCAAGGATTTGAGCTGGGAAGTTAGCTTTAACCTGACACACAACAAAAACAAAATTACACGACTGACCAACTACGACGACCCGACCTACAAAGGGGTGGATGTTGGAAACATCAGTGGGGTTGGGGTTGGTAACACCATCCAAAAACATGCTGTTGGCTACCCGCTAAATACCTTCTATGTTTACGAACAAGTATACGATGCTAAAGGAAAACCCATTGAAGGATTATACGTTGACCGCAACAACGACGGAACAGTGAACGAAAATGATAAATACTATGCCGAATCACCAGCTCCTGATGTATTTATGGGACTTTCATCAACGCTTTATTACAAAGATTTTGATTTTGGCTTTAACGCCAGAGCAGCCATCGGAGGCCAGGTTTACAACAACGTCATTGTTGGTGCCCGTTACCAGGAGCTTACTGTGAATGAGTATCTGACCAACTTGCCCTCAGAAATCAATAATTCTAAATTCACCACTGCACAGCAATACTCGGATTACTTTCTGGAAGACGCTTCATTCCTGCGCATGGATAATGTGACTTTAGGCTATAATTTCAAGAAACTGCTTAAAAAATCCGTTGGCTTAGACCTTAACTTACGCTTGTACTCTTCCGTTCAAAATGTATTTGTCATTACCGACTACAGCGGACTGGATCCTGAAGTAAATGAAGGAATTGATAATGACATCTATCCTCGCCCAAGAGTTTATTTGTTTGGACTTAGTGCAAGCTTTTAATCCATAAACCTTTACAATCATGAATACAAAATACAGCAGAAAATATCGCGCAATCGCATTGATGATGCTTCTCTTTGCCTTAGGTTCATGTGTCAATGATTTGGACACCCTGCCTTTGGACGAAGATTTACTAACGGCGGATAAGCTGACAGACGATGCTTCCTACAAAGGAATGCTGGCTAAGTGTTATGCGGCATTTGTTGTTGGCGGACAAACAGGAGTGGACGGTGAACCCGATATTAGTAGTATCGACGGTGGATTCTCTTCTTACCTACGCCAGCTTTGGAACCACCAGGAACTGACGACCGACGAGGCTATTTGCGCCTGGAACGACGGTAATCTGCGTGACTTACACGACATGGACTGGACGGCATCCAACGAGTTTGTAACGGCCATGTACTACCGCATTACGCTCGAAGTGGCTTATTGTAACAACCTGATTGCGTTGACCAATGATCAAGACGAATTCAAGGCATACAATACCGAAGCCCGTTTCTTAAGAGCTTTGGCTTACTGGCACTTGCTTGACATGTTCGGAACAGGTCCTTTTGTGACGGAAGAAGATCCGGTAGGTTCATTCTTTTTCCCCGAACAAGCAACAGCCCAACAATTGTTTGACTACATCGAGTCGGAACTGAAAGCCATTGAAAGCGAATTGCCGGCACCACGCACCAACGAGTACGGACGGGCTGACCAGGGGGCAGCATGGATGGTACTGTCCAAATTGTACCTGAATGCCGAAACCTATACTGGCACTCCGAAATACACCGAATGTATCACTTACACGCAAAAAATCATTGACGGAGGCTACAGCCTGGAGTCCAATTACGAAAACCTGTTCCTGGCTGATAATAACCTACGCAGCAATGAAATTATTTTCCCATTGGTATGCGATGGCGAACACACACAAACCTGGGGTGGAATGACCTTCCTGATTCACTCAACCATTGGTGGCGACATGCCAGCCAGCGAATCGGGTGTTGACGGAGGTTGGGGTGGAAACCGCACCACCAAGTCATTCGTCAATCTTTTTGATGATATCAGCGGCGAAACAGATAGCCGCGCGTTGATTTGGACGGAAGGCCAAAACCTGGAGATTGGAGATATTTTCAATTTCCGTGATGGCTATGCGCTACGCAAATTCCGCAACGTGACTTCCAACGGTGTTGTGGGCTCAAACCTTTCACATCCCGATACCGACTTCCCGCTGTTCAGATATGCTGATGCACTGCTGATGTATGCTGAAGCGGTTGTGCGAGGTGGCTCAGGTGGCGACCAGGGAACGGCTGTTGGCTATATCAACCAAATCCGGGAAAGAGCTTATGGCGATGATTCCGGCAACATTACAGATGCCGATTTGACCCTTCAGTTTTTGCTGGATGAGCGCGGACGCGAATTGTACTGGGAGTGCCACCGAAGAACCGACTTAAGGCGTTTTGGCCAGCTGGCAGGTGGTGACTATACCTGGCCCTGGAAAGGAGCTGTAGCTGAGGGAAAAGCAGTCAATGATAAGTACAACGTTTTCCCAATCCCAAGCTCTGATCTAAACGCCAATCCAAATTTAACGCAAACCACTGGTTATTAATTTCATTAATTAGATTACCATGAAAAAATTTAAATACCTGCTTATCGCATGCCTCGCGGTTACCTTGTTTTCATGTGAGGACGATGATATAGTAAAATTAAATGATTCAGAGTATGTTCCAGCATCGATTATCGAAGGGTTTGGTTCAACTTTGGAAATCTCAAAACCGAAAAAGGCCGAAACGATCACGGTATCCTATACCCCTGCATCCTACGGCGTAAATATTGTTAAAACACACAAACTTCAATTCGCCACGTCTGAAGACTTTGCCAATCCGGAAACCTTTGATGTTGATGCCTCCGATAATTCATTTACATTCACCGTGGGTGCTTTAAATGAATTCCTGACTGAAACGTTGGCCCTACCCGTTGATGAAGAAAAGACCATTTCAGCACGGATTATGACCCATTCCCTGGAGGGTGTTGATACCTTGTACTCACCGGTTGTTAGCTTTAAAACAACCCCCTATTTGGATATTCTTTTTGCAGAAAATACCTTCTACCTTTTTGGTGACGGCGTGGGACGCATTGCACAAAACAACAAGCTTAAACTCCACAAAGTTGCTGAGGAAGCTGATGATTCATGGACCATTGTGTGGATGGAAGCGACCGGAACCTTCAAGTTGTGTTCTGATGTAAACTTCAAAGGAGTCATTGGAAAAGTTGGCGATCCGGTTAATGGCGAATACACCATAGGAAATGCGGATAACAGAGGTGAAGATATTCCGGTTCCTGGAACAGCAGGTTACTACACTGTGGGTGTCAATCTGGCAACAAACACATTGATGATTGAACCAGCCAATGTTTATATTACCGGCCCCAATGTAGATGCCTGGCCAGTAAGCTCGGTAACCGAAGAAAACCGGTTTAAGCAGGATACCGAAAACAAAACCATGTATTTGACTAAATCGTTCCTGGGTGGCGAATTAAGACTTCACGTCACCCATCCGTACATTTCTGCTGACGGCTGGTGGCATGCTGAATTCATAATCCTAGATGGCAAAATCGAATACCGGGCAGATGGCGGTGATCAGGAAAGAGTTAACATCAATGGAGGAGAGAGAACCATTGAGCTTGACTTCATTAATCAAACTGGTAAAATTAAATAGAAATGAAAAACTTACGATATTTTCTAATTCTGATTCTGGCAGTTGTTGTATTCTCCTGTGAAGAAGATTTTATGACTCCGCCAGTGAAAACACCTGTTCAAGGAACAGCTCCGGTTTGGGTGAATCAACCTTCATCTGACCTGGACACCGTTCTTTTCAAACGGAACGAAAAAGATACCTTGTTATCTCTAAGTTGGTCAGCCCCGGTTTACGCGGATAATATTGGTGTTCGCTACATCCTGCAATTGGATACCAAGGGCAACAACTTTGCCGATCCCATTGAATTTGACCGGATTTCGGCCACCGAAATGGAGCTTTTGATTGGCCAGCTAAACACGGCCTTGATGAAGCGGTACAATCCAGCAGAGAAAGTAGAAGTTGAAATGCGTATCCGCGCTGTTTCAAACGAACATTTAGCCGACCTATATACCGAACCATTTTCATTGAAAGTAACGCCCTACCTGGATGTTCCGGTACCGACTGAATTCTTTATGATGGGAACAGCAACTGACGTTGGTTTTACCAGCGCCGATGCCTTGGCCGCCCTGAAAGATGGCGATGTCTTCTACAAATACCTGAAGCTGACAACGGATGGAGCCTTCCGCTTCACCGATAAACAAGCTGACGACGGTTTCAAATACAACTTTGGCAAGTTTGCCACCGTTTCATCAAACATTGCTGAAGCAGACGACGATGATGGTAACTTCAAATTTACCGGCGAAACCGGTTGGTACGAAGTAAAAGCCGACTTTACAAACAGTGAATTAACCATTGCTCCTTTCCAGGTGGGATCAACCACTTACACCTTCGATCCAACAGAAGTGTACCTGGTCGGAAGCTATAGTGCCAGCGTTCCGGAGTGGAGCCCGGAAAATTCTCCGGCAATGACTAAAAAGTCAGAGGGAGTTTACACCATCGAAACAGAAATTAAGGACGGTGCGATGTTAAAATTTGTTGGTCAGCCAAGCTGGGGAGACCTCGACTGGGGTAACCTGGGAGCCGACGGATCAACCGGAAATCTGGGACCAAAAGGAAAGAATGGCAACATCACTTTTGATGGTGGCAATAAAAACTACCTGGTGACTCTTAACCTGAATACCGGAACTTACACCATCAAAGAAGCCAAGTCGTACCTGTACATTGTTGGTAATGCAACAACCGTTGACTGGACTATTGACAATGCACTGGAGATGAATATTATTGCTCCTGGAATCTGGACCGGAACCTTCGAATTGATAGCCGGAAAAGAATTTAAATTCTTCCCTGAAAAAGGAAGCTGGGCCAATGGTGTAGGCGCCGAGACATTCAGCAATTTCATCGGCTGTTCAGCCCTTGATAATGGCAACATCCTGAATGATGCAGCCACTGACGGAAACTACCTGATCATTGTAAATACCAACAGCAAAACGTTGACGGTAACTGATGCCCCAAAAATCCTGGGAGGATCAGTGATTGCCGGCTGGGAGCCTTCTTTGGCCATGAACATGCAGATGGTTGAAAACGGTGTTTTTGACACTTACCAATACATCACAGCTGATGGCGGAGGTTTCAAATTTGTCAACACAGCAGATGGTTGGGCTGGTGATTTGGGTGCCAGCAAAGTAACAACAGGAATGTTGGAGCAGGATGACGAGCAAAACCTCGAAGTTGCTGCTGACGGCTTCTACCGCGTACGTGTAAACATGAATGATTTCACCTACCAAGTGGATGAAACCGCCTGGGGAGTTGTTGGTACGGCCAATCCAGGCGGATGGGACAACGATACCAACATGAGCTTCACCGAAGCCAAAGGTGAATATATCTGGAGTACCGACATCACCCTGACTGATGGTGAAATCAAATTCAGAGCCAATGGTGACTGGATCATCGACTTTGGCGACACCGATGCCGATGGTTCTCTTGAATATGGAGGTACTAATATTCCAGTTACAGCAGGTAACTACCATATTGAACTGATCTTAAATTCTGCAACAGGATTTACGTATACCATTACAGCACACTAATTGCTGCTTTTAGGGGGTACTCACTGGGTTTTGAGTACCCCCTTTCTTTAATTTTAACCGAAACTCGCTTCATCCATCTTAAACACAACAAGCCATGCGAAACCGTTTCATTTTTCTGTCACTCTTCCTGTTTATTTGTCAATTTGGGCTGGCGCAAATAACCACAGATCCTGAGTTTCCGGCTGCAACCAAACAAGTGGTGGTAACATTCGACTCATCGCAAGACAGCAGGCTTGGTAAATACACGGGGGATTTGTATGCCCATACCGGTGTTAAAATTGAAGGAAACAACGACTGGCAACATGTTATTGGATCGTGGGGCGATAATGCTGCCCAACCCAAATTAACCCATTTGGGCGATGGAATCTACACACTTGAAATCACGCCGAATATTAATTCCTATTACAGCGTTCCGGACAATGAAAAGGTCTTACAACTGGCTTTCGTTTTCCGCTCAGCCGACGGATCAAAGCAAACCAATGACATCATTATCGATGTTTATGAAGAAGGCTTGATTGTCAACTTGACAAGCCCATCGCAACAAACCATCTTTCCCAAAAACGAGGATACAAGCATTTCTGCCACAGCCTCTGCCGAAGGTGAACTCAAACTTCTGCTGAATGAAACCTTATTGGCTCAAACCACCGGAACATCCATTACAACCACCTATCAATTCACCGGAGAAGGCGACCAGTGGCTCATCGCACAACTCACAGCCAATGGAAAAACCGTCTATGATTCGGTTTCTGTTTACATTAAAAAAGACATTACCCAGGAAGCAAAACCAGCCAATTACCGGAAAGGAATTAACTACCCGGAAGATAAAACTACGGCCGGTCTGGTTTTATGGGCTCCTGAAAAAGAATTTGTTTACTTGCTGGGAGATTTTAACGACTGGCAGGTGAATGAAGCTTACCAAATGAAAAAAGATGGGGATTACTTTTGGCTGACCATCGAAAACCTGCAAGCCGGCCAGGATTACCTGTTTCAATACCTGGTTGACGACGATTTGAAAATTGCTGATCCTTATGCCGAACAAGTGTCTGATCCCTGGAACGACCAATATATCGACAATAGCCTTTACCCAAACCTACCAAGCTATCCCGATGGAAAAACCGAAGGAATTGCATCTGTTCTTCGAACCGGGCAAACAGCTTACACCTGGGAAGTAACCGATTTTCAGGCTCCGGAGACCGATGAACTGGTCATTTACGAACTATTGGTTCGCGACTTTGACGAAGGACACAGTTTTCAAGCTGTGATTGACCGACTTAACTACCTCGAAGATCTAAATATCAATGTTCTCGAATTGATGCCTGTCAACGAATTTGAAGGCAATTCAAGCTGGGGATACAACCCATCATTTTACTTTGCTCCGGATAAATACTACGGCCCTAAAAACGATCTGAAAAAACTGGTTGATGAATGCCACAAGCGAGGCATTGCTGTTGTGATTGACATGGTTCTTAACCACAGTTACGGGCAAAGTCCCCTGGCTCAGCTCTACTGGAACACCGAACAGAATCGGCCCGCAGCCAACAACCCGTGGTACAACGAAACCAGCAACTTCCAAAACCCAGATGCCCAATGGGGGTACGATTTCAATCACGAAAGTGAGTACACCCGCCAGTTGATAGACAGCATCAACAGCTTTTGGATGAGTGAATACCAAATTGATGGGTTCCGTTTCGACTTTACCAAAGGCTTCTCAAACACCAGCTATGGACCATCAAGCTGGGGCAGCCCCTACGATGCCGACCGGATTGCCAACCTAAAACGAATGGCCGATGAAATTTGGAACCGCAACGAAGATGCCCTCATCATTTTTGAGCACCTTTCTGATAATTCGGAAGAAAAGGAACTGGCCGAACACGGCATCCTCCTTTGGGGAAATATCAACCACAATTATGGCGAAGCAGCCATGGGATATACGCAAAATACCAACTCTGATTTAAGCTGGGGAATATACAGTGAACGGGATTGGAGTGTGCCCAACCTGGTTAGTTATATGGAAAGCCACGATGAAGAACGCTTAGCTTTCAAGCTCATTCAATATGGAAACTATTCCGGTACTTACAACACCAAAAACCTCCCCATTGCCACCGACCGATTGGAACTGAACAATGTCTTTTTCATTCCACTTCCAGGCCCTAAAATGATTTGGCAATTTGGTGAGTTGGCCTACGATTACTCCATCGACGATGGCGGACGTTTGGGTGAAAAACCAATTCGATGGGACTATACCGAGGTGAAAGACCGAACCGACCTGTTCCACGTAGTTGCAAAACTCAATTACCTCAAACAAAACTACGAGGAATTTCAAACGCCAGAGATTGTCCATTCCCTGGAAGGAACCACCAAGTGGTACCAACTCAAGCAAGGCGCAAACTACGTGATTGCTGTTGGGAATTTTGGCGTTACCCAAGAACAGTTTTCCGTTAGCTTTCCAACGAAAGGAACCTGGTACAACTACTTTGATGAAACAACCTATGAGGTGACTTCAACAACCATGACATTTACCTTGGCTCCCGGAGAGTATCGCCTGCTTTCGACCCGGCAGTTTGAGCAACCCGATATTGTAACCGAAAATCCGGAGCTGGTGCTTCCCAATGAAATCGAAGTTTACCCCAACCCGGTGTCTGATTATGTTACTATCCAATCTCCTTCACCCCTTGTTCAAGCCAGTTTATATTCCATTCAAGGAAGCTTACTTCACCAGCTTTCTGGTCAGGAAACTTTTCACACGATGCAACTATCTCACTTACAAAAAGGAACTTACATTTTGAAAATCAAAACCGAATCAACTCAAAAAACGATCAAGCTAATTAAAAGATAAGCGGAAACCGGCAAGCCCTGAGCCAGGTTATTGGATAGGCCTTTCAATTTGACTAATTTTAAATCAAAAACCAGGCTCTGTTGATCTTAAAATTTGTGTGACATGAAGAAAGTTGTTGTTTTCTCGCTATTCCTGCTTGCTGTTTGGGGCCAACTCTACGCAGCTCAACCGGTGCGAACTCCTTTTGTTGAACTATTCATTGAAGGAGAGCGGATTCTGAATGGTGCCGAAATTAAGGTTAACAAAGGGCAGCAATTTACCCTGTTTGCCCAAATCAAAGGAGGACGGGCCGATTTTGTCCAGCTTCCGGATACCTATGCCGATTTGGGTGATGGTGCAAAAATCATCTCCCGGAATTACAACAAACTGATTTACGAAAAGAACGGGGTCACTCACAAATGGGAGATGATTGATGAGAACATTGATCTGGAAACGGACACCAAAATCAGGCTTTTGGCAAACAATGAACTGGAGAATAAAAAACAAACCGATGTTTTTATTCCGGTGGATAAAGTTGAAAAAACATACATCAAGGTTAAAATAACAAGCACCTGGCAGTACAGCAACGGCACAACTTCAAAAACAGAACAAAACACAGCTGAAGCCCTCATTCATTTGGATATTCAGGGCAATACCAATGTGTGGTTCGCAAGCCCCAACATTCGGGCAGCCGGTACCGAAGACAAGCAGGTGAAGGAATATTTGCTGGCAATTCAGGATTCCTACAACAAAATTGAAAACTTGCTCAATACTTTCGAATTTACCTCGATGATGAGCGAAATCCAACAACTTCGAAGCACCGTTGGCCAGCTTGAAAGCCGGATTGAATACCTGGTGGCCAACGAGCCAACCAAGCATTCGGACATCTTTTTTGTTGGTTTACCCAGTGATAAAGCCATTAGTGACATCGATGATTTTCGAAGCCTGGCTAACGCCTGGTCCGATTTGGAAAAACTGGTTCAGGAACATCAAATCAAGCTGAATAATTTAACAAAGGCCGACGACAAGCTAACGCGCAGAAACTTGTTAAGCCAAATTAAGCCTTTCACCAGCTGGGAAGAAGCATTGCCCGGTAATTCTGAATCATTGCTGACGGTTTACGCCAAAGATTTAAATTGGGAAAACACCAGTATTCGCTCTTTTCTGGCTTTCAATCCGGCCGAGGAACGAATCAACAACATTGAACAGAGTCTCGCCGATTATCAGCGATTCCTGAGTAACCGCCAGGAAAATATGGAAGCCGAAAAGCAAAAAATTCAGTATGCCCTGACCCGTCTTCAGGCTGTCCGAATCTTTGACGGCATGCTTATGGGTTTTTTCTCCTCCCTGAATTTTGCCCGGTGGGAAAATACCCGAAACTAATTGATCAGTTAGCAATCAAAACCATCATACATTTACATTTCGTTTAATCAAATGTTGAAATAATTAAACATTTTTAAATACGCCTGTGTTTAGCATTTGAAATCAAAACCATTGAGATGATAAGCATTAGCAAACACGCAGGAATTTATACGCTAAAGGCTGAACTGGAACTACCGATCAGCCTGGATGAGGCCTGGGAGTTTTTCTCCAATCCGGGTAATCTTGAAAAAATTACGCCCAAAAGCATGCAGTTCAAAATTAGTTCGGGAAGCTATAAGCCCATGTATGCCGGGCAAATAATTACCTATCGTGTTTCTCCTTTTCCGGGTTTCAAAACCAACTGGGTAACTGAAATCACCCAGGTCAAAACCGGCCATTTTTTTGTTGATGAACAGCGCTTCGGCCCCTATGCCATGTGGCATCATGAACATTTTTTTGAAGCGATTGACGGTGGTGTGCGTATGACGGACAAAGTGAGCTATAAACTACCTTTGGGTTTGATTGGCCATTTCGCGCATCATTTGTTTGTTCGTCAACAACTTCAAAACATTTTCAACCATCGAAAAATCTGCTTAACTGAACGATTCAAAAAGTAAAAACACTTAAACTCTCGTCATCCCATGCTCGTACGAATCTAACACAAAGTGCTATTTTTACCTCAATGAATCCAGGGCAACAAGTAATCGGTATTGATGGCTGCCGGGCAGGTTGGTGCCTGATTGGCTTCGAAAACGGCAACTATTTTCTTGAACTACACCCCCACTTTCATTCCATTTTCACCCAGCATCCTCTTGCCGTCCTTTTTCTGATTGATATGCCGATGGGGTTAGCCTCCACGGGAGAAGTAAGAGCGCAGGAACAACTGGCACGGCAGGAACTTTCACCAGGGTATAGTTCAAGCGTTTTTACCCCACCTTGCTACGAAGTTTTAAAAGCAAAAAGCTACGAAGAAGCCAAAATGATCAACCTAAAAAGTACGGGAAAAAGTCTGTCCATTCAATCCTGGAACCTGGTATCCAAAATGCGGGAAGTTGATCAGTTCATCCGCGAGAATTCAATTCTGCATCACTGAATTTTTGAATCACATCCTGAAATCAACTTCAAAAATTTCAATAAGGGGAACTTGCTCCAGTACCGAAAAAATGCCCCCAACAAACAAGGCATTGACGAAAGGTTACGCATTCTATCCAGCTACGATGCCAGCCTGCCGGACTATTTTTTCAAGTTCCGCAAGGTTCATCCCAAAACGAAGGTCAAAGATGATGATTTGCTGGATGCCTTTTCCCTTTGTCTAACCGCTCATTTGGGATCCAAATATCAGTTGAAAATTATCCAGTCACCGGCTCTTAATCAGCCTCAGTTTTTCCCTAATCGCTTGGCAACATACGTGCCTGACAATCATAATCATTAAACAAACTTCCTATTTTTTCTTATTTTAAACGGAAAAATGGCATATGACAAGTTACTCGCTGATCGGATCAGACAAAGTTTGAAAGATAGAAAAACCGCATTCAATGAGAAGGAAATGTTTGGAGGTATTTGTTTTATGGTAGATGATAAAATGTGCATCGGAATCATTAAGCAAGAGCTTATGGCACGAATTGATCCGCAGCAAGAAGCAGACTTTCTGCAGGAACCCGGTGCACGAAAAATGGATTTTACCAAACGCCCACTAAAAGGCTATTTGTCTGTTACCGCTGAAGGAATAGATATGGATGAAGACCTGGAAAAATGGATTGATCGTTGCCTGGCCTTCAATCCCAAGGCAAAATCGAGTAAAAAACGCAAATAAAACACATACAGTACGATGTCTGAATTTACCAATAAGAAGGATGAACGAGTAAGGCAATTACTCCAATTTGCCCGGGAAATGATGATAAGCAAGGATAAAGCCCGGCTTGTTCAAGCCAATGAAAAATTGATTCGTCAAATCGTTCCTTCGGAGGTAATTGCGCTTTTTGATTGCCTGGTTTTGGAACACCCCAAACAAGACTATGACCAGCTGAAGAGAGCCACAAATAAAATGCTTCATCTGTTCCATAAGCCCTTGTTGGCTTATCCGGCCATTCAGCCCCCTAAAAACAGTTTTTTGTACTGGCTAGCCCAGAGCAACCAAGCGATGGAGAACCGGCTTAAAACAATGAAAAAAGCCATTAAAAGCTTAAATAAAACACCAACCGACCAAGAAGCCCGGAAGCAGCTATTGGAGCAATTGAAAGAACTTCAGCTGTTTGATAAACATTACCAAATCAAAGAAAATGTACTTTTTCCGTCACTAGAAAAGCATTGGCCTGATTTCCACTGTGTGCAACTCATGTGGTCCTATCATGACGACATTCGCCAACAAATGAAAGATTTGGAACAGGTATTAATCGCCCCTGAACTGGATCTGCAACAAATGAATAAACTGGTTGGTGATCTGTTTTTTAACCTGCTGGCCATTCGTTTTCGCGAAGAACACATTCTATTCCCGCAAATTTTGGAAACAATTCCGGAGAAAACCATTCAAAGTTTGTTGGAAGACAGTCGTGAAATAGGACTTCCGTTTGTTATTCCAAGCTATGATTCAACAGATTCTGATGCTGTCTTTTCCAACGATCTTCATGTCAACCTAGGAACCGGACAAGTGAGTGCCGAACAAATCCAACTGATTTTTAATCATCTTCCTGTCGATATTACCTTTGTGGATGAACACGGTACCGTTCGCTTCTTTTCAACGCCCAAAAAGCGCATATTTCCGCGAACCAAAGCCATTATCGGGCGCAAAGTACACCACTGTCATCCACCCGAAAGTGTCCATGTAGTGGAAGAAATTGTTTCGGCATTTAAAACCGGCAAGCAGAATCAAGCCAGTTTCTGGATCAATTTTAAAGATGAAAAAATACTGATTCAATACTTTGCCTTACGTAACGCACTGGGCGAATACAAAGGCACCATTGAAGTAACCCAGGAAATAGGTGTCATTCGCGAACTCCAAGGTGAAAAACGCTTGTTGGATTGGTCGGCTGAATAAGAATCGCCATTCAGCTGTCAAGACCTGAGTCCCCGAAAAATCAATGCTTCCTAAACGGTCATTGCTATTTGACAACCACCGTTTTGATATTTACAAACTCCCGGATTCCATACACCGAAAGTTCCCGGCCATAGCCGCTTTCTTTAATGCCTCCAAACGGCAAGCGCGGATCAGATTTCACGAAATCGTTGACAAAAACACAGCCAGCCTCAAGCCCTTTTTCAGCCAGACGTTTTCCACGGTCCAAATCAGCGGTAAAAACACCAGCTCCCAAGCCAAAAACAGTATCGTTGGCAATACGAACAGCTTCTTCTTCGGTCTTCACTTTTAACAGCGAAGCTACCGGGCCAAACAATTCCTCTTCGTAAGCAGGCATGCCGGGTTGAATGTTCTCCAGCACCGTGGGTGGGTAAAAAGCCCCCTCCTGCTCGGGAATATAGCCGCCACACAAAATTTTGGCTCCTTTAGCCACCGAAGCACTCACCTGCCCATGCAGCTCATTGCGCAAATCGGTTCTTGCCATCGGCCCAATGCTTGTGCTATCCTTCATCGGATCACCAAACGTAGCCTGCTCCATGCGCCGCACAAAAGCATCGCGGAAGGCATCGTAAACCGATTCCATAACAATGAAGCGCTTGGCGCCAATACAACTCTGGCCCGCATTAAGCAGCCGGCTGACCACACATCGTTCGGCAGCTTCCTCAATGTCCGCATCCTCCAAAATCAAGTACGGATCGCTGCCTCCCAGCTCCAAAACCGATTTTTTCAAAACAGCACCCGCTGCGGCAGCTACCGCTTTCCCGGCCGGTGTGCTTCCGGTTAGGGTTACCGCTCTTATTCGGGGGTTTTCAATCACTTGCCTGACCGACTTTCCTCCAATCAGCAAGCTTCGAAAAACATCTTTCGGAAAACCCGCATCCTTCACCAGTTTTTCAATGGCCAGCGAACATCCCTGCACATTGCTGGCATGTTTTAAAACCGCCGTATTTCCAGCCATAAGGGTTGGTGCCAAAAAACGAAAAACCTGCCAAAACGGAAAGTTCCAGGGCATTACAGCCAAAATGGTTCCCAAGGGCTGAAAACTAACAAAGGAATCTGAAGCGTCCGCCTGAATTGTTTCCCGCGCCAAAAACTGTTCTCCGTTTTCAGCGTAATAACGACATACCCACGCGCATTTCTTCAGCTCGCCCAAGGCTTCCTTTTTCACTTTCCCCATCTCACCAACAATCAAGTCAGCCAGTTTATCTTGCTGATCAAGCAGTTGTTTCTCCAGCTTCAGCAGGTATGCTTTGCGCTCTTCAAACGAAGTTTCCTTCCAAGATACAAAAGCCAAATCAACAGCTTTAATGATCCGTTTGGCTTCATCATCCGAATAAGCCGCATACGATTGGATCACCTGATTATTAAATGGATTGACAGATCTCATACTATTCATTTTTTCTCTCCTAAAATTAAGCATAAAAAAAGGGCCTTTCAAAAAAAGCCCTTTCAATTTTTTAGCCTAAAATGGATTGTCTAAGTCCGGTCTGCACTTGGAACAATATCCGTCAATTCGGCAATTTGTACCGGCCGCTCTTCTTCAATACTTTTACGCGCTGCAATACCGATGAGGATTGACATGGCGCCATCACGCGTTCCGGCAGAATGCTTATACGGATCAGGCATGTCCGGATCTTTGAAAATTTTATCCTGAAGACGAACATCACCTCCTCCGTGTCCGCCGCGAATGCGGGGCACTTTGACCAGTTCATAGTCCGGATTCCAATTTTTCATCACCATAATTTCGTCATAGGCTGAATCGTTTTCTTTCGCGTTTTGGTTCATTTCCTGCGCATGAAGCTGCGCCTGGTTTACGCGCTCATCCGCACGCCAAGGAATGCCTTCCCACGAATCAATGCGGCCATCCATGCCGTTAAAAGCAATTTGCCACCCTTCAAAAGGCGAATAGGTCGTCAGTGAATAGCTCACCTGCACGTCATTGGCATATTTAATCTGCACCGCCATCTTATCGTAAATATCAATGCGATGGCGCCACAAGCAATTATCGCGAATGTAGCCGTCGTATTTTTCATTGTTCACATACAGATCTACCGCACGCTTGTCTTTCATTATGTCCCAATAGAATTTACACTTGTCGGTGTAAGCGCACGAACGGCAATTGGCTCCGCGAAACTCATTGTTACTTCCGTAATGTTCCAGTTCGCCATAAGCCGTCACTTCTACCGGGTCCGAGTCAATCCACCAGTTCAGCAAGTCAAAATGATGGGTTGACTTATGAACCAACAAGCTTCCGCCTTTGTCACACTCCCCATGCCAGCGCCGGAAATACGAGGCTCCGTGATAGGTATTCAGGTACCAGTGAAAATCAACCGAAGTGACCCGGCCAACTTCGCGCTTAGCCAACAATTCTTTCAGTTTCGAAAACTGGTGTCCGTAGCGGTAGTTGAAGCCAACAATCACCTTGCGTCCGGTTCGGCGCTCGGCATCCAGAATTGCCTGGCACTTATCCTCATCGGTCGTCATAGGCTTTTCCGTTATCACATCGCAGCCCATCTCCAGCGCTTTAATGATGAACTCATCATGCGTGGAGTCCATAGTGGTTACAATGACTACATCCGGCTTGGTTTCCCGAATCATTTGCTCAAAATCAGTAAATACCGGACAGTTGACACCCATGTATTTCAAAGCAAATTGAAGCCGGCCGTGGTTTATATCACACAAACCCACAAAGGTGGTTTCTTTGGAATAATTCTCAACAATGTTTTTGCCCCAAAAGCTGGTTCCGCGAATTCCGGTGCCTACTAAGGCCAGTTTGGTTTTAGCACTTGCCGGTTTGGCGATTGTTTGCATGGGATTTGCCAAAAGTGCACCGGCAGTCAGCGTGCCGGCAGCGCCTAAAAAATGGCGACGATTCAGATTTTTCGATTTTTGCATACGTTTAAGTTTTTCTCTGTCGGTTTTGAAGGGCAGAGATTTATTTGGAATTAATTATGATTTCTGTAAGGAATATACCGGCTTCTTGCTACTTTTGAAAAAGATACGTGATTAAAGCCGTAAAGTCAACGTTAAAAATCAATTTTACAACACTGTTTGTCAACGCTTTGCAAAACGATCGTTCCCATATCAAACGCTCCCTCAGCCGCCTGATTGAAAGCCATACTTTCTCCAAGTCGCCGGTTAACCGCGAGCTGTTGAAATACCTGGTAAGCTGCTCTTTAAAAGGAGAAAAGCCCAAAGAGTTTCAGATTGCCGCCGATGTATTTGGTAAAAAATATGACCCGGATAAAGAAGTGAATGTGCGGGTCTACATGCATAACCTTCGGAAAAAACTGGAGGAATATTATGCTCAAGAGGGGCAGGAGGAAGAGTTAATCTTTGAGCTTCCCAAAGGACAATATGCCATTCATTTCAACCACTCGCCCATTAAGTCACTGAAGCGAAAAGTGTACCGGTTTTCACCTTGGTTGGCTGCCTCCAGCTTGTTGCTTCTGATTGGTATTCTGCTCTTCCAGCTGGTTATTTCCAGCAACCCGGTGACCATTGATTTCTGGAAAGCGTTTTTCGCTGGTGGTCATCCCACCAAGCTGATTTTAGGAGATCATTACTTCTACCGTGGCCCCATTCCTTCAAGCGACAAAGGAAGTATCCGGGACAGCAGGATTAACTCTGACCAGGATTTTGATGCTTTCCTTCAAAGCCACCCCGAATTGGTTGGACACATGGAAAAAACCAACCTGACCTACATCAACAACCAGGCTCCAATTGGCTTATTCTACCTCATGCAAGTGTTTGGCGGAGGTCATTTCAGTTTAAAAATGGACTATTCATCGCGCATTAAAATTGATGATTTTCGCGATCAAAATCTGCTGTTTGTCGGCTCATTTAAAACCTTGCATGAATTGAAAAGTACCGTTGAGAAACTCGGCTTAACTTATCGAATAGAAGAAACCCTGTTGGAATATCACACTGCAGATACCACCCTTCATTTTGATAACCGGTCAACCGATTACCTAAACTATGAGCATGCTGTGGTGGCTCAATTTAAATTGCCGGATAAACGCCAGGTTCTTTTTTTCCTGTGCGACAATGACATTGGCAACATGGCCTTGCTCAAATACTTTACCGATCCTTTAAAAATGAAGCCATTCAACAAGCAGCTGAAAGCGCTTAAATCATCCAATTTTAAGGCTGTTTTTGAGGTCAAGGGCGAAGACCGGACCGACTTTGATATTCGCCTGGTTCGCATGGATGCCCTGCCGGCAAATATGGCTGAAATTTGGCCTTAAAAAACCTGAATGAATCATCATCCAGGTTTCTTTCTCCTTCATTGCTAAATTGCCATTGGGACTTCCATCAACAGCAATTGACTCTCTTTTTCAATTTGAATTGGCAGCTTCCCGTCCAGTTCGGTTAAGCCCACTGCATCGCGCCGGGAAAGCACATGACCGGCTACTTCAATTTCACCTTCAATAACCATGAGAAAAACACCGTTTTCAGGGTTTTTCGGCTGATAATTGATTAATTGTCCAGCCTCGAAATTTCCGCGAAACAACCAAGCATCCTGGTGAATCCACATGGAATCATTCGCCCCATCCGGAGAAATAATCAGCTGCCAGTTATTTTGTAAATCCGCCGGATCAAAATAGGCCTGATCATAGCGTGGTGTCACATTTTTCTTATTCGGAAACAGCCAAATTTGGAAAAAACGAACCGGCTCTCCCGAAGAGGGGTTAAATTCAGAATGTGTTACGCCTGAACCGGCTGACATCACCTGAACTTCACCCTTTTTAATGATGGATCCTGTGCCCATGCTGTCTTTATGTTCCAGCTGGCCATCCAGCACGATGGAAATGATTTCCATATTGTCATGAGGATGCGTTCCAAAGCCCATTTTAGGCTCCACATAATCATCATTCAACACGCGCAAGGCCCCAAAATTTAAGCGCGACGGGCAATAGTAATTGGCAAAGCTAAACGTGTGCCGGCTTTTGAGCCAGCCATGATCAGCTGTCCCCCTGCTTTCTGATCTGTAAAGAACAATAGCCATTGTTCCCTCCTTCCTTCCTTTATTTTTTTGCTACAACAACGAAATCAAGAGTGAAATCGTCGTAAATCATTTTATCGCCCAAGTTGTCGAAAAACGACTTGGAACCATACCTAACGTCATAGTCTGAGCGATCAATTACCAACTTTCCTTCCAAAGTAACACCGCCACTTTGAGTGGTTGATGTGGCCTGAAAACTAACTGGTTTGGTAGTTCCCTTAATCGTCAAATCGCCTGTAAATGTATAGCTGTTGCCCGATTTTTTAACTTCGGTGAGTACCAGGCTGGCTGTAGGATGGGTTTCCACGGAAAAGAAATCATCTGATTTCAGGTGTCCAACCAGTTTCTGGTTGTATTCCTCATTTGTCAGGTCTTCGTTTTTAATCGATTGCATGTCAATAACAACCGTACCACCTTTAACTTCGCCATCAACCACTTCTAACGAACCTTCTTTTATATCAATCGAACCATAATGTTCACCGGTTACTTTCTTGCCATTCCAGCTTACGGTGCTGTTGGAAGCATCTACAACATAATTCCCTGCAAAAACTGCTGAACTTACCAATATAGCCAAACTTAAAACGGCCCATTTTTTCAATTTAAGTGTTTTCATAACTGTTTCATTTTTGAGTGTTAATATTCAGTTACAAAAATAAAGGACCTTTAGGTCTGAATAAATGGACAAAAATCGGATTTACTGGTACTTTTTTCTACTCCTATCCCTAAAATCCTTGATTGTTAACCCTGTATACTTCTTAAAGAAGCGGCTAAAGTAGGATGGGTCTTCAAATCCCAGGGTGTAGGCAATTTCCTTTCCGCTCATATCCGTGGCAAACAATTTTTGTTTAGCTTCATCAATAATGCGGTTTCGAATCATTTCTCCGGCGGTAATCCCCGACGATTTTTTAGCAACCTCGCTCAAACAAGTCGGACTGAGTTGTAACATATCTGCATAAGCGGACACACTCTTTTCGCGGGTATAGTTTTCTTCAATCAGCTTTTTAAACCGGATAATGGTCAAGCTGTCCGATTCCTCCTCACTAATCGGTTGGTATTGGGTTTCAAAAATCCGAATGGAGTGCAGCAAGAACAGATGTAACAAGTTCAGGACAACATCCTGGCTATGTTTATCCGGCTGCTGCACCTCATCGATCATGGCTTTTACAAGCAGGTTGAGCTGCACCTTGGTATCGCCTTCCACTTTTATCAGGGTCTTAAATTCAGGGTTGTTAAACAAGTCGTACTCCTTTATTGGGGTGTACTCCTTCCGGTTATAACGCAAAAATTCTTCGTTAAAAAGAATGGAATAGCCGGTTGCAATCTGATCCAAAACCATACGGTGTTTCAGGCCTGGCGGCACAAAAAGTAAGGTGTCTTTTTCAATGACGTATTCCACAAAGTCGGTGGCATGCACTGCCTGTCCGCTCTGAATCCAGAAAATGGAGTAAAAATTATGCAGGTGAGGCAGTTGATTTTGCCTTCGCTCCTCTTCCTTCAAATCGCAGATTGGCAGAATTCTAAAAATCCGCTCTTCGTGCTCGTCAGTAAAAAGATTTGTTCGGTTCATTCTGCTTTAATCAATCACCCTGATTTCGCTGGTTAATTTCATGGCATCCTTATAAACAGCGCTTACGCCGCAGTATTTTTCTTCGGACAGATTCACCGCCTTTTGCAACTTTGCAAGCGGCAAATCCTTTCCTTTAAACTGGTAAATCACCTTCATTTCAACGTATTTCTTGGGATGCTCTTCGCTCACATCGCCTTCAACAATCACGTGGAAAGCTTCCGGTACCACTTTCATCTTTTTCAGAATGGAAATTACATCCAGACCAGTGCAACCAGCCAAGGCCGTTAGCATCAATTTTTTGGGACGAAAGCCCAAGTTGTTTCCGCCACTTTCAACCCCGGCATCAATGATTAGTGGGTGTCCGTCTTGTTCCGTTTCAAAAGCCATATTTTCTTTCCAGGCGAGGTCAACAATGTGTTTCATAACAATTTCAGTTTTAACAATTAACTCGTTATACTTGCCCTGAAAATTCAGGTATTAAAATATATAACTAAATAGTTTTACAAATATAAATGTTCATTGTATATTTAAAATCGATTATCAACATTATTCATCCAATATTAACAAATAACGGTTCATGAGAAGTTCAACTAACAGACCTACAGAAGAAGAATGCGAACTTTCAGGCTTTCAATTATTTAAAAAATTAACCGAACAGGAATTTGCTCAGCTTAATTATGAGAAGACGTGTTCGTTATTCAAAAAGGGAAGTATCATTTATCGGGAAGGAAGCCGTTTAACCGGGTTCTATTGTGTTACCAAGGGCATTGTCAAGATTTTGAAAACCGGAATTGATGGCAAGGAACAGATCATCCGTTTTGCCAAAAAAGGGGAGATCATCGCTTACCGTTCACTTTTAAGTGAGGAGTCGGCCTGCACCACCGCCAAGGTAATCGAAGAGGCTGTTTTATGCCATATTCCCTACCAAACCCTACAGTTTCTCATTCAAAGCAACTGGCAATTTTCACATCATATGCTTCAAATTGTTTGCAAAGAATTACGCGAAGCCAATGATTACATTACCGATATTGCTCAAAAAACCGTTCGCGAACGGTTGGCTGAAGTATTGCTTTTGCTGAAAGAGGCTTTTGACTTGGACAATTCGAACACCCTGCAAATTTCGCTAACACGGGAAGAACTGGCCAACATTGTAGGAACAGCCACGGAAAGTGTCATTCGCTTGCTGTCTGAGTTCAAACAAGACAAGCTGATTGACTTACAGGGAAGAAAGATTAAGCTGCTTGATATTAAAGCCTTGAGCCGGGTGGCTAATCTGTAAGCAGGTCAAATTGGAACCTTATAAAATGTATTCTTCAAGGTCTATTTTGAGGGCACTTGTTTTCGATTGAAAACCGCCTTCAAATCATATAAAGGATGGGATCACAGGCTGATTCCATCTTCTTTTTTTAGCGGCTAATCCAATGTTCCGGATTTAATTTTTGATTTTCGCGCCATACCTGAAATTTCAGCACCGTTTTATTTCCTTCCGAAGAATCGGTGAAAACAGCTCCGATGGTTTGCTTCGTTTTAACTTGTTGTCCGGCAGTCACAAAAACTTCTTTCAAATTGGAATAAACACTTAAAAAGCTTCCGTGCCGAATGATAACGGCCATGTTCCCACCCGAAATGGCAAACACCCGGCTAACCTCGCCATTGAACACGGAACGGGCTTGCGCTCCCTCATCGGTACTGATGTCAATGCCATTGCTTTTTACCTGGATGTTTTTCAAAACAGCATGAGCATGGACGCCAAAACGTTCGGTTATCACACCGCGTTCAACCGGCCAAGGCATACGTCCCTTATTTTCTTCAAAACTAGCTGCTAACAGTTTTTGTTCCGGGGTCATTTCAAAAGAGCCCTTTTCGCGTGCCTTGCGGGCTTCTTCGGCTAACAGACGTTCAATTTCCTGATTCAGTTTTTCCTGTTCTTTCTGCTGGTCGCGCAGTTTTTTACGAAGAGTTCGCTGTTTTTGTTGAAGACTTTGTACTTGCTGGTTTTGTTGCTTTTTCTCACTTAACAACTGTTGCGTTTCCTCATTTTTACTGGCCAGCAACTGGGCTTTCTGCGCCTTTTGTTCCTGCAGTTCCGCAACTTTTTCCTCCAGCAAACTGCTTATGGCCTGAATCACTTCAGCCTGAGATTTCCGGTATTGGGCATAGCGCCTGAGGTAGAGCATGCGCTTGTAAGCCTGGTTTAAGTTTTCTGAAGACAAAAGAAAAATCAGCATGTCGTAGCTGTTCTTGTTCTTCATGGCAAAACGAATCATCGCAGCATATTCCTTTTTCAACTGCTCCAAATCGCCGTTGAGCATGGATGAAACAGCCGTATTTTCATCAATGTAGCCATCCAGAAACGAAATTTCATCATTGATATTCTGAATCAGCTGGTTTCGGTTTTGAATTTGAGAGTTCAGCAATTGCAACTTGCCAAGGCTGGCTTTTTCATTCTGCCGGGCTTTTTCCAGTAAACTCGAAGTATATTTAATCACCTGTGACGTATTGACCTTTTTAGCGCGCAAATCCGTCAATGATTGTCCCAACAGGGACAAAGAGACAAGAAAGAACACAAAGCTCAACAGAAGGCTTCTCATTGCTTAAATAGGGCTAGTTCATCCGGCTGTACTTATCCGGAATGTTGAAATTAAACGATTGGTCTTTTTCGGTGGAAAATTTACTCAGTTTAATCTGCATCGACAAATCTTTTTCCGCATTCTCAAACCGAATGTCAATATCACCGGGATAAAGCTGGCGACCTACCGACACAAATTCTGAAAAATCAACCGTTACTTTACGTTCGTTGGACTGATCATCCAGAATAATTTTCCGGATTTTAAAGGTTTGCGGATCAATATACAGGCGTTGCACAATAAAATCTTCACCGTTCATCTTTTTGAGGTACCGGTCAATTTTATCGTCTTTTCCCTTACGCTCTATTTTATTCAGTTTTCGGTTTTTAACCGATTGCAGAACGTACATTCCCGAATCCGTGTAAGAAACGAACTCTTTGAAATCACTGCTTTTCGGACCTTCGTAATACGAAAAAGCTTCGTTGCTAATGATGGATTGAACCACCTGAAAGGACAGATCCATGTGAACGAGATTGCTTAAAAAGTGATAATTTTCTTCCAGGTACTCCTTTTTCAGGTAATTCACCATTTTCACACTGTCCGGTGTTAAATGCAGGCGCGCCAGCGGAATGTTGATTTTACTGATGGTAAGCAGGATTTGCTTGTCTTTTTCCGATTTCAGGTTAGCCCGAAAGGAGGCCTTCTCATCAGGTCCTTCAAACTGACAAATAATGCGTTTAATAGCCAGCATATCATAGTCAAAGGCTTTTTCCTGAACTTTCTTAATTAGGCGGTTGGTGCTAATGGGCCGAACGCTTTCGGTGGTCACCATTTTACTGGTTTTGCAGGAAGAAAAACCCAGCAACACAACAAGTATCAGGTAGATATACGGGCGGTAAAAACGTGTTTTCAAGGGATCTTATTTTCAATAAATCGTGATTCTTTAATTTTCTGTTCCAACACTTCGGTGCCTTCGCCAAGCGCATGCGCTTTTTTCCAATTTTCAAGTGCTTTGTCGGTTTCACCAAGCTTGTAAAGAATGTCGCCGTAATGTTCAAGCAAAACGGAATTTTCAGCGCCACCATTGCTTATAGCCGATTCAATGTAGAACTTAGCCAGTTGGTAATTTTCGCGCTGGAACAGCACCCAGGCATAGGTGTCCAAATAGGTTGGATTTTCCGGATTAGCCTGCACCACCTTTCCACTTAAACGCTCGGCTTTTTCAAGATCCTGACCGCGTAAGGACAGGTAATACGCATAGTTGTTGATGGCCATGTAATTATTCGGATCCAGTTTAATCACCTCATCAAAGGCTTTGAAGGCTTCCTTCACCCGGCCAAGGTTGTAGTTGGCCTCCGCTTTATAAAGTTCAAACTGGACTTTCAGTGCCTGGTTGTCCAACACATAGGTTTCACCCTCTTCAATCACGGCAATCACCTCATCATACTTCTTGAGCTGCAATGCCCCAACGGCATGAAGCGCATAAAGAACGGCCTGATTGGGGAACAATTCAATGGCTTCTTTGCTGTTGGTGTACAAGCTTTCGAAATCCATCAAATCATTATCCATAAACAGCAGCTGCTGCCAAATGACGAAGTTTTCCTTGTCCGTTTCCAGGTATTGTTTCAAATAATTGCGGGCTTCTTCAATTTTATTTTGCCGCATCAAGTGTTCGGCATAAATGGTATACATCCGGTTGTCATCCGGATGGGTTTTGTGCAGAATATCCAACAATTCATCAATTTGCTCATTGCTCCAATCCGAATTTTCGGCGTTGGACGTTTGCAGCATGTAATACTGAATTTTACTTTCAGCATCCAAGTCGGCGTTGGCAAACGCCATTTTGATGTGGTCAAACGCCTTTTCCTTATTGCCTTGCTCAATGTAGTAGTTGGCCAATGAAAAATGAACAAAGCCATTTTCCGGGTCAATATCCAGTATTTTGTTGAAATAATTGAGGGCTTGCACCGAGTCGCCCAACTGCTGATAAAGCTCCGCCATCAGCCCGTAGTATTGAGGTTCTTCAGGGTTGGACTCAATCAGACGGTTGATTTCTTCAACAGCTTTGTCGGGTTGCTCCAACGACACGTAAATTTGTTGCTTGGCAACCGATATTTGTTCGTTTAAACCCGTCTTTTTCTCCAGCTCTTCGTAGGCTGTCAGCGCTTCCGAATAATTTTCAGCCATGCTCAACAGCACCGCCTTATAATACCGATATTCCAGGTTTTCCGGTTCCAGGGTACTCAATTCGGTGTACAGGCCAGCTGCTTCGTTAAACTGTTGACGCTGGCGATAAATTTCGGCCAACATCAGTTTGTACCATTTATTTTCAGAATTGATACTGATGGCCTTTTCCAGCAGGAGTGAGGCGCTGGTCAGGTCTTTATTGGCGTAATGAATACTTGCCATTTCGTACATGGCCACCGAGGAATTCGGGTCGATTTCCAAACAGCGGGAAAAGATGGAAACAGCATTTTGAATATTGCCTAATTTCTTTTGCTTAAGCCCTTCAATAAACAAGTACTCAAATTCATTGCGCTGATCATCAGATAACTGATCGCCTTTTTCGACTTCCACAACAGGTTCTGCCACCAATTGTTTCTGTGCCGTTGAACAGGACGTAAAAATCAGGGCGAATACTAAAAGATATGTCAGTCTTTTCAAGGTCATTTTTTGTATTAATTTTTGCCTGTGTGTCCGAAGCCACCTGCTCCGCGCTCAGTTTCTTCCAAAATCTGCACAGGTTGCCAGCTCACTGTTTCGTGTTTGCCAATCACCATCTGGCAGATTCGTTCTCCATGATTGATAACAAATTCTTCGTTGGATAAGTTAACCAAAATCACTTTAATTTCACCACGATAATCGGCATCAATTGTTCCTGGCGTATTTAAAACCGTAATTCCTTTTTTGATTGCCAAGCCACTTCGCGGCCGGATTTGTGCTTCATGACCGGCTGGTAATTCAATAAACAAACCCGTTGGAACCAAAGTGCGTTCCAGTGGTTTCAAAACAATGGGTTGTTCCAGGTCAGCACGTAGGTCCATTCCTGCAGATAAAGCCGTGCTGTATGCCGGCAGTTCATTCTTCGATTGGTTAACAATTTTCACTTCCATAGCTTGCATTTTTTCAGTCTGCAAAGATAGATAAATATTGCAAGTCTGCGCCTTATGATCACGCAATTAACAAAATTTAAACCTATTCAATGTAGAACAATTCTTCCATGATTTTGTCCGAAATAAACAAGCCTTCAACGGACAATTTGTAGACTTTATTTTCGCAACTAAGGTGTTTGCTGGCGACATATTTTTCAGCTTCTTTTTGAAAATGCTGAACATATTTAGCTGCAAAATTCTGCGTTAAATACTCCGTTGAAATGCCCCATTTGGTTCGCAACGAGGTAATCATGTAGTCGTTATACTGATCCTGCTCCGACAAGATTTCCGTTTCCCAGTAAGGTAACTTTTGTTCCATTGCCTGCAGGTACTTTCGTAAACTGGAAACATTCCATCGTCTGGATTGATGATCAAACGAATGCGCCGAGGGGCCAAATCCGAGGTACTTTTTCCGTTCCCAATAGGCCTTATTGTGCCGCGAATAAGCGGCATTGCGGGCAAAATTTGAAATTTCGTATTGCTCAAAACCAGCTTCTTCCAACCGGCTCAACAAGCGCTTAAACTGCTCTAAGCTTGATTCATCGGGCAATTCCTTGATTTTTCCCTTTTTCAGATAATCGTAAAAAACCGTGCCTTCGTGGTAAGTAAGGTGGTAAGCCGAAATGTGCTGAACATTCAGCGCCAGAGCCTGATCAATGTTGGCTTCCCAGGCAGCCAGCGTTTGATTTGGCAACCCATAAATTAAGTCGATGCTGATGTTTTGAAAGCCGGCATCCTGTGCCGCACGGATGGATGTTAAAGCTTGCCGGCTGTTATGCCGGCGATTCATGCTTTTTAAGTCGTGATCGTTGAAGGACTGGGTGCCAATACTCAGTCGGTTGATGATCGTTGTTTTTAGCCCTTCTAAAAAGGCTTCTGATAAATCGTCAGGATTAGCTTCCAGCGTAATTTCCACATCTTCGGCCAGCTGATAGTGTTCACCCACCAGGGTCAGGATGTCGTTGATTTCTTCAATTTTCAATACCGAAGGCGTGCCTCCTCCAAAATAAATACTGGCAATTGCTTCGTTTTGAAGCTCGTTCTTGCGCTCGGCTATTTCTTGTTTCAGCGCGCCTAAAAAATCGGTTTTTGCCCCAAAGTCGGTGGATTTATAAAAATCGCAATAGTGACACTTGGTCTTACAAAATGGAATGTGAATATAAATTCCGGCCATGATTCGATCCTCCTCTTTTCGTGCTCCGACGGCCTGCCGGAATGAATATGGTTTACATTTTAATCAGGTCTTCGTGCCCGGCCATGTCTTCGATGATGGTTGCCAACGTTGTTTCGGAATAAAAGGTTGAAAGTTTCTGACGAACTTCTGAAAAGCTTTTATGCACCGGACAAGGTTGTCCACTCTCGTGATGGGTAGAACATGGTTCCATGCTGATCAGGCAATTTTTAAAGAAATCTTCCCCATCAATAATCGTCACAATATCGTAAAGTGAAATTTCTTCGGCTGCCTTGCCTAAGCCAAAACCGCCATTGGGTCCTTTGGTGGAAACCAAAATTTTTTGCTTGACCAGGTTTTGAAGAATTTTACCAAGAAAGGGAGTGGGAATATCCAAATCGCTTGAAATTTTCTTGATACCGATTTTGGTTCCATCACCATCGCTGAATTTACCGAGATAGATTAAAGCCCTAATGGCATATTTACATGTATTTGAAAGCATAATTTAGTGTTTATTTTTCCATTGTTGACTAAATGATTCCTTAGCAAATGTTGGCAGGGATTTTTGATCGCCCAAGGCATTTTGTTGCAGTTTACCCAATTGATTTTTGGTTTTTCCATTGAGCAAATCCAAACGTTTCCGCTTCATAAAAGCAAATTCAAACGCTTTCATTCCCATGTTCCACAAGGCAGGCGTATCGCCGCGCTCAACAGCATCGCGCCGGTTGTACAACAACATGTTGTGCAGCGGAATTTTTACCGGGCACACTTCACTACATTTTCCACACACGGAGCATGCCGAACTCAAGTGATTATACTCTGAAAAGCCTTTTAGGAAAGGGGTAATGACAGAACCAATAGGGCCGCTGTAAGTGGCATCGTAAGTGTAGCCTCCTACATTTTTATAAATCGGGCAGGCGTTTAAGCAAGCACCACAACGAATGCATTTCAGTGCTTCAAACTGATCATCCTTTTGGTACAACTCACTCCGCTTATTGTCCAGTAAAATCACATACATTTTCTCCGGCCCATCGGTCTCGCCCGCTTGTTTTGGTCCGGAAACAATGGAGTTGTAAACCGTAACCTGCTGTCCGGTACCATGAGCTGCCAGCAGGGGCCACATTAAGCCCAAATCCTGCAATCGTGGAATCACTTTTTCAATTCCGCCTATAACAATGTGAATTTTCGGAAAAGAGAAAGTCATCATGGCATTCCCTTCATTTTCGGTCAAGGCAATGGCACCTTTATCGGCAATCAAAAAGTTAGCACCAGTAACTCCAACTTCGGCCTGGGTAAACTTTTCGCGAAGCAAACCCCGCACAAAGCTGGTTAAATATTCGGGTGTACTTTTTTCCGGCGTGTCGAATTTCTCATGAAAAAGCTCAGCAATATCTTCTTTCGATTTATGCATAGCCGGCGTAACAATGTGGTAAGGTTTTTCACCTGCTATTTGTACAATGTATTCACCCAAATCGGTTTCAAGCGACTCCACACCAACCGCTTCAACATGATGATTGAGCTCAATTTCTTCGGTGGTCATCGACTTACTTTTGACCAACAAACTAGCCTTATTCTCTTTCAATATTTGCTGAACAGCCTGAATGGCTTCGTGCGCATCTTCGGCCCAAATGACCTCGGCGCCGTTCGCCTGGCTGTTTTTTTCAAATTCCAGCAGGTAATCCGCTAATTGACCAATAGCTTCGCCTTTGATATATGATGCACGCGCTTTGGCCAAAGCCAGATCAGAATAACGTTTTCGTCCCCGATCCACCGCTGCGTCATATTTCGAAATATTGAATTTAATGGTAGCCCGATGTCGTTTATCGGGCGCAATTTTCGCAGATTCCTCCAGAAATTGTTTTTTCTCGTGTGACATAACTAGCTTAAAGGCATTTTATTGATTCGTCGCACATGACGGCCCCCTTCAAAATCCGTTGAAAGAAACGTTTTTACAATTTGAAGGGCTTCTTCATCATTGATAAAACGAGCAGGCAGGGCACAAACATTCGCATCGTTGTGCAAACGGGCCAGTTCTGCAATCTCAGGAGTCCAGCAAATGGCTGAGCGAATTTGCTGATGTTTATTGGCTGTCATGTTAATTCCGTTGCCACTTCCACAAAGCGAAATTCCCAACTCAAAATCTCCATCTTCTACCGCTTTTGCCATGGGGTGAGCCCAATCCGGATAGTCGGAACTCTCATCGGAATATGCGCCAAAATCTTTAAATTCGATCCCTTGTTCTTTCAAAAAATTCATAATCACCTGTTTCTTTTCAAATCCAGCGTGATCTGAAGCCAATGCAATCTTCATCTTATTCATTTTCACTAAAAATAATCAAAAATAATACTTAAAAGTATTTATTCGGAGTTTCTTACTTAAGAAACCGATAAATTTCTTTTCGCTCTAATAAAAAAGCTAACAATAAAAACAAACTAATCAGCAAGGTATGAATGAGGTACATCCACACCGAGGGGGTGAGGTTTAACAAACTTGCCGCAAAGTAAATAAGCAAAGCAGCAGCAAAGTAAAGGCCAATGCGTTTTAAGGGGTAGTTGACCGGAAAATACTTTTGACCGAAGCTGTAGGAAAGTACCACCATGGCCACAAAGGAAATCAGCATGGCCCAAGCTGAGGCCATATATCCAAATTGTGGGATGAAAAGGATATTCAGTATTAAGCTGATTCCGGCACCAGCCAGTGAAAAATAAGCGCCATAGCGGGTTTTATCGGTCAGTTTATACCAAAGTGAAAGGGTGTAGTAAATGCCTAAAAAGAGGTTCGCCATTAAAATGATGGGAACAACATTTAAACCCGAGTGGTATTTGGCATCCACAATTAGTTTCACCAAATCGATGTATAAACAGATGCCCAAAAAGATGCTTAAGCCAAAAAGCACAAAATACTTCATGATAATGGCATAACCGCGCTTGTTATCTTCTGACTTAACCTGGGAAAAGAAAAAAGGCTCAAACGCATAACGAAACGCCTGAATAAACATGTTTAGAATGACAGCGAGTTTAACATTGGCGCCATAAATTCCCAGCTGCGACATTGGCTCCTGACTTTCGGGCAACAGTTTTGGAAGTAATATTTTGTCGATATGTTGAGTCATTATTCCACCAACTCCAACAATCAGAATGGGGAAGGAGTACCACACCATTTCCTTCAGCAACCGTCTATCAAGTTGCAGTTTGACTATCATTTCCGGTACCAGCAAAATCAGGCTGATAACCGAGGCAATCAGGTTTGAAATGAAAACATAGCCTACGCCCAGTTCCGGGGAATAAATCAACTTCACCCAACTTTCAGGATTATTTTTTAGCAAAGACGGACAAATGCTGAAGAAGAAAATATTCAGAAATATGATGATAAAAATGTTGACGAACTTCAGCACGGCGAATTTCACGGCTTTTGATTCAATCCGTAATTTGGCAAACGGAATGGCCGTAAGGGTGTCCAACACCACAATCAAGGCTACCCATTGAATGTATTCCGGATGATCGGGGTAATCAATCCAGGCGGCAATGTCTTTTGAAAAGGCCAACACCACCAACAAAAAGCCCATGGATGTTCCAAACAAGGAAATTAAAGCACTTGAATAAGCGCGTTCTTTATCTTCAGCCCGTGAGGCGAACCGGAAAAAACCAGTTTCCATGCCATAGCTTAAAAAAACCAACAGAAAAGCCATGTAGGAATACAGGTTGGTCACTACGCCGTATTCAGACGTCAGAAATATAAAGGAATAGTAAGGTACCAGCCACCAGTTGATAAAGCGTCCAACAATACTGCTCATACCATAAATGGCTGTTTCTCCGGCTAACTTTTTAAATGAATTCAATGCGTCAAAATTTTGTCAAAGATAGGGATTCAAGCTGTTTTTTTTCAGGCAAAAAGATTTTGTTTGATTCCGGATCTTTTAAGTTTGTGTATTTTTAGTCATTCAAAATAAACTGAATTCAAAATGAAATTGAAATTTTCCCTTTTACTGCTGTCGGTATCGCTTTTTGTTGCTTTTATTTCTTGTTCCAATTCTCCCAAGAGATCCAGAAAACCTGTCGCAAAAATCAGCCTTCATCCTCAAAAAAACCGCTATGAATTTGGGGACTCCATTTCAATTTCAATCCGAGTAAAAAACAGCGATGGCCAAATCAAAGATTCAAAACTTTATGTGGACAATAAGTTGGTTCAAACCAGTGATGAACTGGAGTTTAACTTTGCTGTTGGCCGACTTACTGAGCTCGGTAAACACAGCATAAAGCTATTAGCCACTAAAACCGATGGGGTAGAAGGTGTTACTTTTCAGTCATTTGAAGTGGTTTCGGATTTAAAACCGGCCAATTACGGCTACGAAGTGGTCAACACGTACCCACACAATACCGAACACTTCACCCAGGGTCTCGAAATTCACAACAACGAATTCTATGAAAGTACAGGAGAATACGGAAAATCGGGCATTTTCAAATTTGACCTGAATTCCGGATCTGTTTTGAAATCATTCAAGATGGAAGACCAGTATTTTGGTGAAGGGATCACCATTTTTGACCAGAAAATTTACCAACTGACCTACAAAGCACAAAAAGGCTTTGTCTATGATCTGAACACTTTTGCCCGTATTGATTCATTTACTTTCAGCACGCCCGAAGGCTGGGGGTTGGCACACGACGGTACGCATTTAATTAAAACCGACGGGTCCGAATTCTTACATTTTATTGACCCGGAAACCTACGAGGAAGTCAAAAAGCTTCAGGTTTATGACGACCGCGGGCCGGTAAAATATTTGAACGAACTGGAATACTACCAAGGCGAACTTTATGCCAACATTTACACCACCAACTATGCGGTAAAGATTGATCCAAACACAGGAAAAGTGCTGGGCCATATCAATTTTGAAGGCTTGCTTTCGGTGCTTTATAATCCGGATAAACCCATTGACGTTTTAAACGGTATTGCCATTCATCCCGACAACGGAAAGATGTACATCACTGGAAAACTTTGGCCCCATTTATACGAGGTCAAACTGATTAAAAAAGACTAGGTGTTTGTCCGCCGTTGTAATTAATTCTTCCTAAGTGCTTGTAGGCCCGGTCGGTTACTTCACGTCCGCGGGGTGTACGCTTGATAAAACCTTCCTTGATTAAAAAGGGCTCGTACACCTCTTCAATGGTTCCTGAATCTTCACCAACAGCCGTTGAAATGGTAGAAATTCCCACAGGTCCTCCATTGAATTTATCAATGATGGTCGATAGAATTTTATTGTCCATTTCATCCAAACCGTGCTGATCAATATTGAGTGCTTCGAGTGAAAACCGCGTAATCTCCAAATCAATTTTGCCATTGCCTTTCACCTGGGCAAAGTCACGTACGCGTCGAAGCAGCGCATTTACAATTCGAGGTGTTCCACGGCTTCTGGAAGCAATTTCCAGGGCCGCCTGGTCTTTGATCTCCACATTCAGAATTTTCGCTGAACGCTTCACAATTCCGGTCAGAATACTCAGATCGTAGTATTCGAAATGAGCATTGATTCCAAAACGTGCCCGCAGCGGACTGGTCAATAAACCCGACCGGGTAGTTGCTCCAACCAAGGTGAACGGATTTAACTCCAATTGAATTGAACGTGCACTGGGGCCTTTGTCGATCAAAATATCAATTTTATAGTCCTCCATAGCCGAATACAAATATTCTTCCACTATGGGGCTTAAACGATGGATCTCGTCGATGAAAAGCACATCGCTTGGCTCAAGGTTGGTTAACAAGCCGGCTAAATCACCGGGTTTATCCAAAACCGGACCGGAGGTTAACTTCAAACTTACGCCCAATTCATTTGCAATAATATTCGACAAGGTGGTTTTTCCGAGCCCCGGTGGTCCATGCAATAAAACATGATCCAAAGCTTCACCACGCATTTTGGCAGCCTGTACAAAAACTTTCAGGTTTTCGACAATCTGCTTTTGCCCTTTGAAATCATCAAAAGAAAGTGGACGCAATTGCTTGTCCAAATCCACATCTCTCTCGGAAAAAGATTCATCGTGAAGATCGATTTGATCTGTCATAAAACTATACTTTTCTAACCGAACAAATATAGCTTTATTTCATGAAGTGTCGGGTAGCGGAATTTATTTTACGATTTCCAGCTCTTCAAAGATCTGTTTCAATTTATCAATATCAAAAGGTTTGGCCATAAACTCATCCATGCCATAAGAGAGACATTTATCCCGATCATTGTCCATGGTATTTGCCGTAAGTGCAATAATGGGGGTTCTCAAGTTCTGTGGATTTTGATTTTCGATTTCCCGTATTTTCACAGTAGCCTCTAAACCATCCATTTCGGGCATCATTATATCCATTAAAATAACATCGTACTGGGCTTCCTGAAAGCGTTCCAGGGCTTCTAAACCATTGTTCGCAATCGTAACATCGTGGTTGAATTTCTTCAAACTAAATGTTACAATCCTTTGATTCAGCACATTATCTTCTACCAGCAATATTGAAAGTTTGTCCTCCATTCACACATACATTTAAGCACTGTAAAGTTAATCCTTTAAACAGTGAAAAGGAAACCCTCTTTTTTCAAAAAATTGAATTCAACACCTAATTATTATTTATAAGTTTTAATAAAAATTAAAAATGGATATTATAATAGCCTGTTGATTTCATGTATAAAAATTTGCTCTGTTTTTTGTTTTACTGGAGAATCTGATGTTATTGGGCAGTTATTAACCGAATATGAACAGGGCTTATTTCTGAAAATAAATTGAATGGCGATGAAATCAACATCTGTTAATATCTCTTGTTTTTGATTACTTTTTGTGGTTTTTTAACGGTGAGATATGTTAATAGCTGTTGATATCTTCATGGTGATTTTTAAAAACTTATGTTTGTTATTCCAAGATTAAATTACTAGGCAGAATCGGAAACCAAATTTTAAAATTTAATTTTGGATATTTATTTGTGTCGAATTAACAGGAAATACGGAGATATTAACATTTTTGTAAAGTTGCAAAATACTTTAAAATAGAGAGATAAGATATATGACTGAGGGATATAAACACCTTGTTGATAAACTGGAATTATACATTAGAAAGCACAGTTTTTATGCGTTTTTAAGGGGAATTATCGTGTCTACTCTGCTACTGCTTAGTTACCTGGTGATTGTTTTATTGATCGAGCATTTTAGCTGTTTGGGGTCGTTTTACCGCAGTTTGCTCTTTTATTTCTCTGTTCTGTTTTTTGCTGGAGTCGTCATTTTTTATTTCGTAAGGCCATTTTTTAACTTGCTTGGCCTAACAAAAAGCATGTCGTATAAAAAGGCGGCAGAAATTATTTCTGATCATTTTCCGGAAATCGAGGATCAGCTTATAAACATAATTGAACTCTCAAAGATCGATCAGGAAAGCCATCAGGAATTGGTATGGGCAAGCATCGATAAGAAAATTGAACAGCTTAAGATTTTCAATTTTTCAGAAGCCGTTTCTTATCGAAAATTACGAGGAAGTTTGGGAATGCTTCTTCTTTTAGTTTGTTTTTCGTTTTTATTAGCGATGACATTTCCAGGTTTGTTTTCTAACACTGGAAAACGATTATTGGCTTACAAGGAATCGTTTCAAAAACCAGCACCTTTTACTTTCGAAATTTTGAATGATAGTTTGAAGGTGAAAAAAGGGACGGGGTTAAAACTTCAAGTGAAATGTGATGGAAGCAAGATTCCGGATCTTCTCTATATTAATATAGCTGGTTCAAATTTCCTGATGACAAAAAAGGACACTCTTTTTAGTTATTCACTCGAACATCTCAACAATAGCTTTGGCATCTATTTTACCAATCTCGAATATCGGTCGTCGAATTACCAGGTTGAAGTTTTACCGTCACCGGCTATTTTGGAATACTCGGTTGAAATAAAACCGCCCGCTTATACCGGTTATGAGTCAAAACAACAAAGTATGCTGGGGGATTTGGAAGTTCCTTTTGGATCGAAGATCAAATGGGTATTTAAAACGATGGATACCGATTCACTGTTTTTTGCAGTTAATGGAGTGCCTATAATTGTTAATCCGGATTCGAAAACGTTTACTGTAGAATATATGGCCAAGGAAAATGTGGATTATACGGTATCGATCAAAAACAGCTATTTTGATTATCGCGATTTACTACGGTTTCGCTTGGATGTGATTCCGGATTTATACCCCAAAATTGATGTAGCTCAGTTACGCGATTCGGTTACTTATACCCGTTTTTACTTTAAAGGAAGTATTGCAGATGACTATGGCTTTCATGACCTGAATTATCATTTAATGATCAAACAGCAGGATAGCTTGATTGCATTGCCGCTATTGAAGAATCTTCATGAACAGGATTTTTACTTCACCTTCGATTTTAAAGAGTTGGTTGGGTTGACTGATCGCGTTGATTATTATTTTTCAGTGCGCGATAACGATTATTTTCATTCCTATAAAGAAGCGGTTTCCGAAACGTTCCAATTTGTTTTTCCTTCTTTGGAGGAATTGGATCAGTTAGATGATCAGAATTTTCAGGATTTGGAGCTTTTAATGGAGGAGAGTTTTGAGTTGACGCATGATATTCAGCAGGCCATTGATGAGTTGAAATTTAAAAGCCGGAGCGAAAATTCCTCGGATTGGGAAAAGCAGCAATTGGTTACCGAAATTCTGAACAAGAAAAAGCAGCTGGAGGAAATTTTGAACCAGGTTCAGAAGCAGAATGCCGAAATGAATGCCCTCAAAAATTCGTTTTCTGAAGAAAAAGCAGCCTTGGTTGAAAAACAAAGGCAGATTGAAGAATTGCTCGATGATGTTTTTGACGAGGAATTGAAGAAGCTTTTTGATGAGTTTAATGAGTTGGCTAAGGAGTTTGATCAAGCCAAATTTGATGAATTGTCGCGTCGTTCGGAAATGTCCATGACAGATTTGGAAAACCAATTGGAGCGAAATCTTCAAATGCTAAAACGGATGAAAGTGGAGCAGGAACTGGAAGAGCTTGTTGATGTATTAAAAGTACTTGGTGAAGAAGAAAAGCAAATTGCCTACGAACTGGACGAACATCGAAACTTTGATGAGACCAATTCGAAAGAAATCGAGAATCAAAATAAATTGAAGGATATTCAGAATGATTTGAAAAATGCTTTGGAGCTTAATCAGACCCTTGAGCAGCCGATGAATTTGCAATCGCTGGACAAGGAGTTTGAGGAAATTAATTCGACTTACGATGGAGTAGGGGAGAGCCTTCAAAACAAACGGAAGCGAAAAGCTGTTGAGCAAATTCAGCACAATGCCGAAAACTATGACAATGCTTCCTTCATTTTGGATCAGATGATGGCCATGAATATGCAGCAACAGCAAATGGAAAATATGCGGGATTTGCAGCAAATTTTGGATAACTTGATATATCTTTCATTAAATCAAGAGGCCTTGTATGATGAAATCCGTCTGCTTGATCAGAACGATCCGCGCCTAAATCAGGTTCGACTGGAGCAGGATCATCTAATAAAGCAAAGCCAGGTTGTGAAGGATTCCTTGTTTGCCGTTGCCAAACGAACACCGGCCATCGCCAATGTAGTTACCAAGGAGCTTTTTAAATTAGAGTTGGCCATGGACAAGGCTTTGGACGAACTGGAGGAAAGCCGGCTGCATGCTTCCTTGAATCAGCAGCAATATGCCATAACTTCGGCCAATAACATGGCTCTGTTTTTGAATGAAGCCCTGGATAATTTGCAAAAGCAAATGGCTTATGCCATGCCGGGCGATCAGCAATGCGACAAGCCGGGATCTGATTCTAGTGAAACCATGAATCTTTTAAAGCAAGCCCAGCAAGGCATGAAAGAACAGTTGCAGCAAATGATTGATCAACTGAAATCGGGTCAATCAGGGAAGGGGAGTGAACAGATTGGAAAAACGCTTGCTCAACAAGAGATGATGCAGCAAATGATTCGTGAATTGCTCATGAATTCAGAAGTTGGAAGTGCTGCTGAGGAGCAGCTTAAACAAATCAACCAGTTGTTGGAGCAAAACGTGGCGGATTTGGCTCACAAGAACTTAACGAGTGAAATGATTAGCAGACAGCAATTAATTCTTAATAAATTATTAAAGGCTGAAAAGGCTGAAATGGAGAGAGATGTAGATGATCAGCGGGATTCTAAAACTGCCGAGGATAAATTTTACAGTAACCCAATTGAATTTTTTGAGTATAAAAAGCATGAAAAACAATTGGAGGAAGTTATTGAAAGAAATAACTATCAGTTGCGGAAATTCTATGATCGGAAATATAGGGAGTATATCAATAATCTAAGAAAGGAAAATTGAAAAAGCGGCTCAGCATACCATCTCATTTAACCTATTTGTATGATGTTGAAAAATTCATACATTCGTTTCTTCAAGAAGCTGGACTACCTGGAACACAATTTGGATCTGTAATGTTAACTGTTTGTGAGTCAGTTAATAATGCTATTTCTCATGGAAACAGACATAATATTAATAAGTTGGTTGATATTCGCGCTGAATATCAGGACAATATGATCTGTATTGAAATTGAGGATGAAGGCAACGGATTTGACCTACACGATATTCCAGACCCGACCGATACTAAAAATATTAAAAATGAGCGTGGAAGAGGAATATTCATTATTCGGAATTTAGCGGATGATGTTGAATTTGTGAATAATGGATCGTTGATAAAAATTAAATTTAAATTGAGTCGTGAACATCAACTTTTACTTTGAGGATATTGAAGAATTTCAATTAGACTTACCAAAAATTACTAGCTGGATTAATAGTACAATTACCGAAGAAGGCCAGGAGCCTGGTGAACTTAGTTTTATTTTGTGTAGTGATGATTATTTGCTGGAGATTAACAAGCAGTATTTGAACCATGATTACTATACTGATATTATCACTTTTGATTATGTTGAAGATGGCATTGTTTCAGGTGATATTTTTATTAGTGTCGACCGGGTCAAGGAAAATGCGGATGAATATCAAGTTAGTTTTGCTAACGAACTGAACCGGATCATTATTCACGGTGTTCTCCATCTGTTGGGCTACAAGGATAAGGAAGCAGATGAGAAGCAACTTATGACCAGCAAAGAAGATTATTACCTGAGTGTGTATTAAGCTTTTCATTTCTAAGCTTTTCTATTAATTTTGCCATCTAAATTTTTTATGATGTTACCTATTTATGATGTAATTGTCGTGGGAGGGGGGCATGCCGGTTGTGAAGCAGCCGTGGCAGCAGCCAATTTGGGGTCGAAAACCTTACTCATAACCATGGATATGGGCAAATATGCTCAGATGTCTTGCAATCCGGCTATCGGTGGAATTGCCAAGGGACAGATTGTACGCGAAATTGATGCTTTGGGTGGATATACCGGCATTATTGCTGATCGATCGTCTATTCAGTTCCGCATGTTAAATCGCTCCAAGGGACCTGCTATGTGGAGTCCTCGGGTTCAGAGTGACCGCTTTCGCTTTTCGGAATACTGGCGAACGGTTTTGGAGAATACCGACAATCTGGATTTGTGGCAGGATGCGGTCATTCATTTGCTCCTTAAAAATGGCAAAGTGAAGGGAGTTAAAACAAGAATTGGAGTCGAATTTGAATCCAAAACCGTCATTCTTACCAATGGTACTTTCTTGAATGGATTGATGCATATTGGCCAATCCAAGATGGAAGGGGGTAGGATAGGGGAGTCGGCTTCTTATTTTATCAGTGATCAATTAGCAGAAGCTGGCTTTAAAACTGGTCGTTTGAAGACCGGAACTCCGGTGCGGATTGATGGACGTTCTATTGATTTTTCGAAATTAACGGAGCAAAAGGGCGATGAAGGACATTATAAATTTTCCTATTTACCCGATGTGAAAAGCGAATTGAAGGGGCGGAGTTGCTGGATTACCTATACTTCTCCTGAAGTTCATGCAGCCTTGGAGGAAGGTTTTGAGGAATCTCCCATGTACGATGGAACGATTCAGAGTGCGGGTCCTCGTTATTGCCCCAGTATTGAATCAAAATTGGTAACATTTGCCGAGAAACAGCAACACCAGTTATTCCTGGAGCCGGAAGGCGAAACGACGAATGAATATTATCTGAATGGCTTCTCAAGTTCCCTACCATGGCAGGTTCAGTATAAAGCTTTGCGCCTGGTTTCTGGCTTGGAAAATGCCAAAATTTACCGTCCGGGTTATGCCATTGAATACGACTATTTCGATCCAACACAGCTTTACCACACGTTAGAAACAAAGCATATCCGCAACCTTTATTTCGGTGGACAGATCAACGGAACGACCGGTTATGAGGAGGCAGCTGCGCAAGGTATTATTTGTGGTATTAATGCCCATTTAAAAGCCCATAATCAGGACGAATTTACTTTGGGTAGGGATGAGGCTTATATTGGTGTTTTAATCGATGATTTGGTCACGAAAGGTGTAGATGAGCCTTACCGGATGTTTACTTCGCGTGCCGAGTATCGTATTTTATTGCGCCAGGATGATGCCGATGTACGGTTAACGCCAAAGTCTTTTGAGCTTGGATTGGCCTCTCAGGAACGAATGGATTTACTGGAGGAAAAGTTAAAATTGCGTGATCAAATTATTGAATTTGTTAGCAATTTTTCGATCAAGCCGCAATTTATAAATGCCGTTTTAGAAGCTAAAAATACTTCTTCGTTGAAACAAGGAGTAAAGCTAAAAGATGTTATTTCTCGTCCTCAAATTTCTATTTTTGATGTCATCGAACCGGTTACACCTTTTAAACGAATGTTGGAGATTGTACCTAAAAATCGCTTTGAAGAGATTGTAGAATCGGCCGAAATTTTGATCAAATATGCTGGCTATATCGAGCGTGAAAAATTGATGGCGGACAAGTTTAAGCGGCTTGAGAATATCAATATTGAAGGTAAGTTTGACTACGAAAAAATCCATACTATTTCCACCGAAGCGCGGCAAAAACTAACGCGCATTCAACCCAAAACAATCGGGCAGGCCAGCCGTATTTCGGGAGTTAATCCTTCCGATATAAACGTGCTTTTAGTGATGCTAGGACGCTAATGTTCCACGTGGAACACAAAAAAGAAATCAACTATGAATTTAAAAGAAATCATCCGGGAGGTGCCGGATTACCCCGAAAAGGGGATTAGTTTTAAAGATATTACAACGATGCTGAAACATCCGGTTGCCTTTAAGCAAGTGGTCAATGAAGTATACGAAACATTCAAGGATAAAGGAATCACCAAAATTGTTTCACTTGAATCCCGAGGTTTTATTGTTGGTGGAGCTGCAGCTTATTTGTTGGATGCCGGCTTTGTTCCAATCCGCAAAAAGGGGAAATTGCCAGCCGAAACTGTTGCCGAATCTTACGAGTTAGAATACGGTTCAGATACGATTGAAATGCATAAAGATGCCCTGTGTCAAGACGACGTTGTGTTGATTCATGATGATCTTTTGGCGACCGGAGGAACGGCTTTGGCAGCTCTGAATTTGGTTGAAAAAATGAATGTCAAGAAGGTCTATTTTTCGTTTATCTGCGATTTGAAATTTATTGAAAACGGAAAAAAAGAGACCCTTTCGAAATATGAAACCCACACCTTGGTTGAGTACTAATTAGCATTTTTTATCGTTGAAATATTCTGCCGTAAATAGAAACATGGATGCCTTAAAAAAGCAGGTTTCCGTCTTGCCGGATCAGCCTGGGATTTATCAGTATTTTGATAATACCGGCAAGATTATTTACGTTGGGAAGGCCAAAAATCTGAAGAAGCGAGTAGCCTCTTATTTTTCAAAGAATCATGAAAATCGAAAAACGGCCTTGCTCGTTCGAGCTATTGCAGACATCAAACATTTGGTGGTGGAGACCGAACAAGATGCCTTGTTGCTCGAAAATAACCTGATAAAAAAATATCAGCCCCGCTACAATATTCGTTTGAAAGATGACAAAACATACCCGTGGATTGTCATCAAAAATGAACGTTTTCCGAGAGTGTTTCAAACCAGAAATGTAATACGCGACGGCTCCCAATATTTTGGTCCTTACACTTCGGTTATGACGGTGCGTACCTTGCTGGAGCTTTTCCGGAAATTGTATAAACTGCGAACGTGTAAATACAATCTTTCGCACGAAAATATAAGTACTGGAAAACTCAAAGTTTGTTTAGAATACCACATTGGAAATTGTTTGGGACCGTGTGAGGCGTTTCAGCGGGAAGAAGAATACAACGAGTACATTGCTGAAATCCGGAATATTTTAAAGGGGAATATTTCTGTTGTCATTAATTATTTGCGCGAATTAATGCATCGTTATTCTGAGAATTTTCAGTTTGAAGAGGCCAATTCGGTCAAAGAGAAATTGCAAATTCTGGAGAAATTTCAAAACCGGTCCACGGTTGTTAGTGCTACCATTACAGATGTGGATGTGTTTTCAATTGATGTGGTTGAAAAAGCAGCCTTCGTCAATTACTTGAAAGTAATCAACGGAGCGATTGTTCAAACTTACACCACGGAAATAAAAAAAGCCTTGGATGAAACAAAGGAGGAGCTTTTAGAATATGCGATTGTTGATATTCGTCAAAAAATATTTTCAAATGCTAAAGAGTTAATTGTTCCTTTCGAACCGGAATTTGAATTGGACAAAGTCACGTTTAAAGTTCCGGTTAGGGGAGATAAGAAGAAACTCCTGGATTTGTCTCTTCGAAATGCGAAGTATTTTCGTTTGGAAAAAGAGAAACAGCAAACTCTTGCTAAGCCGAAAGATGGTAGTCGTCGGATTTTAGAAACCCTGCAGCGCGATCTTCAGTTAAAGGAGTTACCCAGCCACATTGAGTGTTTTGATAATTCGAATTTGCAGGGTACAAATCCGGTTGCCGCTTGTGTTGTTTTTAAAAATGGCAAACCTGCTAAAAAGGAATATCGCCATTATCATGTTAAGACGGTGGAGGGGCCTAACGATTTTGCTTCGATGGAAGAAATTGTTTACCGACGCTACAAGCGATTGTTGGATGAAGGGAAAACGCTTCCACAATTAATCATCATCGATGGGGGTAAGGGGCAACTTGGAATGGCATTGAACGCGCTGGGGGATTTAAAGCTTCGTGGAAAAATTGCCATCATAGGAATTGCCAAAAAACTGGAGGAAATATTTTTCCCGGGTGATCCGGTTCCGCTCTACCTGGATAAAAGTTCTGAAAGTTTGAAGTTGATTCAATTTGCCCGGGATGAAGCTCACCGGTTTGGAATTACCTTTCACCGAAAATTACGATCCAAAAATTTTATCCAGTCGGAGCTTGAAAAAATCCCCGGAGTGGGCCAGAAGACCATTCAGGCACTTTTAAAGCGATTTAAGAGCGTTGAGAATTTAAAAAAACAACCCTATCGGTTGGTTGCCGATGAAATAGGCGATTCTAAAGCAGTTAAAGTGTTCGATTTTTACAAATTAAGCCGCTGATAAATAGATTTTTAGATTGAATTATTAACTGTTTTTATTCGTTCGTTTTTTTATTTAATCTAGCTCAATTTCTGTACTTCACATCGTTATCAAGCAAGCCGAGGTATGAAAAATAGCGACTATCAGCGATTTCACCTTCATTGACATATCTTTTCACCTCGCAGTTGGGTTCGTGGGTATGCGTGCAATTGTAGTACTGACATTTTTCAAGAAGCTGAAACATTTCAGGAAAGTAGTGTGATATTTCTTCCTTCTCCATTTCCAAAACACCAAAACCTTTTATTCCGGGAGTGTCAATAATGTAACCTCCAAACTTCAACTCAAACATTTCGGAAAAGGTGGTGGTGTGTTTTCCGGTTTGGTGGTAATCCGAAATTTCTTTTGTTCTTAAATGCAAGCCTGGTTCGATGGTATTGATGAGGGTTGATTTTCCAACGCCTGAGTGACCCGCAAAAACATTCGTTTTATCCTGCATCCAACTTTTGAGGGTATCCATCCCTTCTTTGGTCTTGGTTGACGTTTTTAAACAGCGGTAGCCTATTTTTTCATACAGTTCAATAAGCTCATCCATTTGTTGGTGTTGTTGGCTGTTGTAACGATCAATCTTATTAAAGATTAAAGTACATGGAATACGATAGGCTTCAGCCGAAACTAAAAAGCGATCAATAAAAGTTGTTGTGGTGACCGGGTAGTTGATGGTTACCACCAAAAAAGCCTGATCAATATTGGTGGCAATAATGTGCGATTGTTTTGAGAGGTTTGGCGATTTACGAATAATATAATTTTTTCGTTCGATAATCTTCGTAATCAATCCATTATTTACGTTGGTATTTTCTTCGCTTTCTTCTTCAACAAACTTGAATTCGACATGGTCGCCCACAGCAATGGGATTGGTACTTTTAATCCCTTTTAAACGGAATTTTCCTTTGATTTTGCATTCGACTTTGGCGCCAGTCTCAGACTTGACGGTATACCAACTTCCGGTAGATTTTATAACGATTCCTTTATTCAACTTCTAAATTTTTGTGGTGAAGAATGTATATCTTTCGATTTCTATTCTAATTCAAAAGTAAGAAAAATAGTGAAACGGATTTTAAGCTATAATGTGAATGGCATACGGGCTGCCATAAAAAAGGGTTTTCAGGATTGGTTAGTCAATGAGGCTCCTGATATTATTTGTCTTCAGGAAACGAAAGCACAGCCCGGGCAAATGGAGGAAGAAACTTTTCAATCTCTGGGCTATCAAATTTATGCGCACTCGGCCGTAAAGAAAGGATACAGCGGTGTGGCTATTTTGTGTAAAGAAAAACCTGACCATGTGGAGTATGGGATGAATAACCCGAAATATGATGTTGAAGGAAGGGTGATCCGCGCTGATTTTGGTGATTTAAGCGTGCTGAGTGCTTATTTTCCTTCGGGAACTACCGGAGGCCCCAGACAGGACTATAAGATGGATTTTCTGGCAGATTTTCAGGCTTATTTGAATGAACTGCGCAAAGAACGACCCAATTTGGTGGTTTCGGGCGATTATAACATTTGTCGTTTATGGATTGATATTCACAATCCGGAGAAGCAGCAAAATACTTCGGGATTTTTGCCGGAAGAGCGGGAGTGGTTCCAGCAGTTTGTTGATGATGGGTATTGTGATAGTTTTCGGGAGATTGTTTCCGAGCCGGACCAATATTCGTGGTGGAGTTACCGGGCTGGCTCGCGGGCACGCAACAAGGGCTGGCGAATTGATTATCACATGGTGACTGAATCCTTAAAATCAAAGGTGAAAGGAGCTGGTATTTTGGCCGATGTGGTTCATTCGGACCATTGCCCTGTCTGGGTTGAGCTGGATGCTTAAAAGGTTTGTTCCACGTGAAAAAACAGGATCGTAGCGCTGTGGCTTATTAGCAAAAGGTTGCGCGTGCTAAAAATGTTACGATTTTTTGATTCGCCTGATCAAAAGAAACAAGAAGGTGATAAGTAAGAGGGCAATGAGTAGTAAGCCTGTTAAGTATCCGAAGTCATAACTGTTAAAACCATCTGTTTGCAAGAGATGGTTGATCAGCCGGATGATTACAAAAATCAAAGCAATAGAAACGAGACCAAATGCTGCTTTTTTCATTGAGATTTAAATAGAGATCCCTTCAGTTATTAGCAATAACTGAAGGGATGTTTTTTTTCGATCATTAAGACTTTAGGCTTCCTTAGCCTGTTCTCTACTTCTTCACGGTTGTCGTGGTAGGCGTGTATATGCCAAAGGTTAAACCAGAAACCAATCCGTTAACAAACGTTTGTCGTGTTGTAACTTCATAATTTTCTGCGCCATCAGCCATCTCCTTTGAATCTGAAACGCCAACCGGAGCCAAACCATAGATTACATAATGGTTCCATTCAGTAACTTCTTTATTTCCTTGAGCACCATCTCCAACTACGCTGGTGTACGTGTAACAAGAAGATAAAGCGAAGACACACAGCAAAGTGCCGCCAATAAGTGAAGCAAGTTTTTTTCTCATAATTAGAAGAATAAGGTGATAATTATTTCATGCTAAAATTATGTAATTTCAGCTTCAAAGACAAGACCGTATTGTTTTATTCCCAGTCGAGAATAATTTTACCGCAATTGCCTTCTTCCATAATGTCAAAAGCTTCCTGGAAATTATCGGCTTTCATACGATGCGTAATAACCGGCGAAATATCGAGTCCTGATGTCAGCATCATCTCCATGTGGTACCAGGTTTCGTACATTTCACGGCCGTAAATTCCTTTCAGGGTTAGTCCCTTGAAAATGAGCTTACTCCAGTTGATCTGTGTGTGTTTGGGTAATAGGCCGAGTAGGGAAATTTTCCCGCCATTATACATATTCTCTACCATGTCGTTGAAAGCGATGGGAGATCCGCTGCATTCCAAACCAATGTCGAATCCGGCAACCATGCCCAGGCTTCCCATGGCTTCGCGAACACTTTCTTTGGTGGGGTCAATGACTTTTGTTGCACCCATTTTGCGGGCTAACTCACGTCGGTAAGGACTGAGGTCGGTTCCCACAATATTACGAGAACCAGCAAATTTGCAGACAGCAGCAGCCATGGCTCCAATGGGGCCACCAATACCGGTAATCAGCACATCTTCGCCTAAAAGCGGGAAGGAGAGGGCGGTGTGGGTTGCATTTCCCAGAGGGTCCATGATGGCCATTGTTTCATCAGAAATGCGGGGATCTACTTTTAATACGTTTTTGGCGGGAACTGAAATATACTCAGCAAAACCACCATCGCGCTGCACGCCAATTCCTACAGTGTGGTCACAAATGTGTTGACGTCCACGCCGGCAGTTCCGGCAAAAACCACAGGAAATATGGCCTTCAACCGTTACGCGTTCGCCCACATGTACCCGATCCACTTCAGAGCCTACTTCAACTACCTCACCCATGTATTCGTGTCCGATGATTACAGGCGTTTTAATCGTGTTTTGGGCCCATTCATCCCATTTGTAAATGTGCAGGTCAGTACCGCATACGGCGGCTTTCTTTATCTTAATCAGGACATCGTTGTGTCCAACTTTGGGCATGGGGACTTCTTCCATCCATAAGCCACGTTCAGGTTTACTTTTTACAATTGCTTTCATGAAATTAGTACATTTTTGCTTCAACAAATTAAGGCTATTTCAGCCCAAAAGAAAGAATGAATATCATATTTTTTATTGATTACTTATGATAAGTGTTTGGATCCACAGCCAGGGGGGACCATTGCTTGTAGAAAAGGAGCACTTCTTTGGGATCGTAGGCACCATCTTTTTCCAGATAGGCTGAATTCTGCGTGTGTATACGTTCTCCGCTGTCATCTAAAACAACAAAAACCGGGAAGCCAAACCGTTGCGGAAAGTCCAATGATTCCAGTACATCCAGGTTTTTATTTTCCTTGCTGTAGTTCACTTTGACTACCACATAATTGGCATCAACAAAAGCTTTGATTTCAGAGTCGTTTTCAACAAAACGGTGGAATTTAATACACCAGGGGCACCAGTTCCCTCCAATTTGCAGAAACACATGTTTGCCTTCCGCTTTGGCCTGTTCGACCGCTTGTTGAATTACAGCTTTAGCATTCGCTTCCGGATTGTAAATCGCGCTTGGTTGGGCAAACAGGCTACTGCCTATTACGATTGAAAATAGAACACCCAATAACTTTTTCATGGTATTTATTTTTTGAAGGGGCCAAAATTAAACGATTGGAAGATGAGATAACCTGATCAAAAATCATGTTTCTTGTTTGAAATAAGAAATAGAAAGCCTGTTTTTACGGGTGTTTGACCGTTGTTCGGATTAAACAGTTTGTAATCAGATTTTCGACATGCCCTTTGGACTGAAGCTTTTCATTTGATCAATACCATTCGTGATGAAGTTTGGGCAATAAAAAAACCGCCTTTGCGTACAAAAGCGGTTCTTGTTATATGTAGAGTAGGTGGCCGATCCGCAAAGGCAGTACGGCAACTTACGGAAGCGCGCCAACACGTGTTGGCACGACTGTCTTTATTAACGTATTTCTGAGCCGTTTTTCACCTTTTCTTCCGGAGAAACGAAGCGTAGGGTGCCATCGGCATCCTCAGCCATCAGAATCATGCCCTGTGACTCAATTCCACGAATTTTGCGTGGCTCCAGGTTCACTAAAATCGAAACTTGTTTTCCAATGATATCCTCGGGTTTGTAATGCTCGGCAATTCCTGAAACAACGGTCCGTTTATCAATTCCTGTATCAACTTTCAGCTGCAACAGTTTCTTGGTTTTTGGAACCAACTCTGCTTCCAAAATGGTTCCGGTGCGGATATCCATTTTCATGAAATCGTCGAACGTACAATTTTCTTTTGCTGGTTTGGCCACAGCTTCAGCAGCTTCGTTGGCTTTTTTAGTGTCCAGCAGTTTTTGCACCTGAGCTTCGATAACGGCATCTTCAATCTTTTCGAACAACAATTCAGGTTTGTTGGTCAGGTGTCCGGCAGCCAGTAAATCCGTGCGGCCCAGCTCGCTCCATTCCAATTTCTCCATGTTAAGGAAACGACGAAGCTTATCCATGCTCATTGGTAAGAATGGCTCCAGCATAATGGTCAGGTTGGCTGTGATCTGCAAGCAGATATTCATGACCGTTTTAACGCGTTCCGGGTCTGTTTTTACCACTTTCCAAGGCTCTTCATCGGCCAGGTACTTATTGCCCAAACGAGCTAAATCCATGGCTAATTTCAGCGCTTCACGGAAACGGTAGTTGTCCAGACTCTTCTCAACTTCTCCTTTCAAGCGGCCAATTTCAGCTAAGGCCGCTTGGTCTACTTCGTTTAGCTCACCCAAAGCAGGCACTTCGCCTTGGTAATATTTTTGAGTTAGCACCAACGCCCGATTGACAAAGTTACCCAACACGGCAACCAGCTCGTTGTTATTCCGGGCTTGGTAATCTTTCCAGGTAAAGTCATTGTCTTTGGTTTCCGGAGCATTGGCAGTCAATACATACTTCAGTACATCTTCTTTTCCGGGGAATTCATCCAGGTATTCGTGCAACCAAACCGCCCAATTGCGCGAAGTGGAGATTTTGTCCCCCTCCAGGTTTAGGAATTCGTTGGCTGGAACGTTCTCAGGAAGAATGTAAGTTCCTTCGGCTTTCAACATACTTGGGAAAATGATGCAGTGGAAGACAATGTTGTCTTTTCCGATGAAGTGCAGCATTTTGGTTTCCGAATCTTTCCACCATTTTTCCCAGTCCGGAGTCAGCTCCTTGGTGGCTGAAATGTAGCCAATAGGCGCGTCAAACCATACGTATAGCACCTTTCCTTCGGCACCTTCAACCGGCACAGGAACGCCCCAGTTCAGGTCGCGGGTCACAGCGCGTGGGTTCAGGCCGCTGTCAATCCAGCTTTTGCATTGCCCGTAAACATTTGATTTCCATTCTTTGTGTCCTTCCAGAATCCACTCTTTCAACCAAGGTTCGTATTGGTCAAGTGGCAAGTACCAGTGTTTGGTTTCTTTCAGCACCGGCGTATTACCGCTGATCATGGATTTTGGGTTTATCAATTCCGTTGGGCTAAGCGAAGTTCCGCAGCTTTCGCACTGGTCGCCATAGGCCTTTTCAAACGAGCACTTGGGGCAGGTTCCAACAATGTAGCGGTCGGCCAAAAACTGCTTGTTTTCTTCGTCGTAATACTGCTCGCTGGTTTGCTCTACAAACTTACCTTCATCATACAGCTTCTTGAAAAACTCGGCGGCTGTTTCATGATGAATTTCTGCACTGGTCCGTGAATACACGTCGAATGAAATACCAAAGCGGGCAAATGAATCTTTGATCATGCCGTGGTATTTATCCACGATATCTTGCGGAGTAACTCCTTCGTTTTTTGCTTTCAAGGTGATCGGAACACCGTGTTCATCCGATCCTCCGATAAAGGCAACTTCTTCATTTTTCAAACGAAGGTAGCGGGCGTAAATATCAGCCGGAACGTAAACACCGGCCAGGTGACCAATATGCACTGGTCCATTGGCATACGGCAGGGCAGAAGTAATTAGGGTACGTTTGTATTTTGACATCTCAAGGTGTTTTTATTATGGTGAAAACCAATTCTGTTTAAGGGCTACAAAGATAAACGAAATTTTGAGCCGAAAGAATAGATTACCAATGCAAAAACGATTGATTTTAAATGCTTATTTCGTTTGCTAAAGCATCAACAAACCGTTTTTTCTCAAGCTCATCATGGGCTTGCTGTTCCAGAAAAGGATAAAATCTTCGCCTGTTTCCTTCTCAAAACTTGTTTGCAGCTCTTCAAAGGTTGGCAAACTGATGTTTGCAACAGCCAAGTTGGGAAGCTGTGCCATGAGCCATTTTCCTTCCTGTTCTTTCAGTTGAATGCTGACTTCTGAATGCTTATTCGAGAACCTTAGCTGCGCCATCGGGTAACTTCGTTTTTTCTTCTTTTTACTGAAGTAATCAATGGTAGCTTTTCCTCCGATCCAAACAATTGATGCGGATGAGCTGACCAGTTGGTATTCCTGCGATTCGATCGCCTGTTCGATAAAGTGCGGATTGACCTTGGTGTGTGGCACCTTGAAATCAAACCACTCCTGAAGCGGAAGATCAAAGCCAATAGCATGCATGTAGTTGTAGAGCGATGCTTTTAGTCCGTCGCTGAAAAGCTCATGCTGGCAGCCACTCGGATCGCTATGAACCAGGTCGTTATTGGCAAAGGTGCCCACTGTTTTATTTTCTATTTTGACATTAAATTTTTCGGGATGAAGGCCAACAGGGCTGTGCGCTGTCATGGCAAACTGATGCCAAAATCCGGATTGAATGACTCCTGCTTCAAACAGCTGGCGGACCACTTCCAGGGAGTCGATGGTTTCCTGGGCTGTTTGCGTGGGAAAGCCATACATCAGGTAAGCATGCACCATGATTCCAGCCTGGGTGAAATTATCAGTTACCTTGGCTACTTTGGTTAAACTAACACCCTTGTTGATCATGCCCAATAAGCGGTCGGAGGCCACTTCCAATCCGCCGGACACTGCAATGCAGCCTGATGCTCTCAGGAGCTGGCATAAGTCGTAGGAAAAACTTTTCTCGAAGCGAATGTTGGTCCACCAAACGACACTTAGTTTGCGGCGGATAATTTCCAGGGCAAGGGCGCGCATCAAGGCAGGCGGAGCGGCTTCGTCAACAAAGTGGAAGCCAATTTGCCCGGTTTGCTTAATGAGCTGTTCCATGCGGTCGACCAATAGCTGCACGCTGCTGGGCTCGTAGCGTTTGATGTAGTCCAGCGAAGTGTCGCAAAAGGTGCAACGCCCCCAATAGCAGCCATGCGCCAGGGTGAGTTTATTCCAGCGCCCATCGTTCCAGAGGCGGTGCATGGGATTCGCAATTTCAATCACTGAAAGGTACTGATGAAGTGGTAAGTCGGAGTAATCAGGAATGCCCACATCGGCCTGCGAAATATCCCTTTCAGTGGCGCCATCACTGTAAATTACCTCTCCGTTAACGCGTCTGAACGTACGTTTCAGCAAATCGGCTTCGCGTTTGCCATCCAAGTGTTCAAGCAGCAGGAGAGTCGTTGCTTCGCCATCGTCCAAGGTAATAAAGTCAACGAAATCAAACACTCGAGGATCAGAAAGTGAACGCAGCTCGGTGTTAGGAAAGCCGCCACCCATGACTCTTGGAATTGCTGGATGGTGTTTTTTCAACCATTGACCACATTTCAGGGCACTGTACAAATTTCCCGGAAAGGGAACCGAAAGAGCAACCACTGTTGGCTGATAGTTGGCTATTTTTTGCTCCAGTAAAGTCAGTGTCAACCGATCAATAAAACTGTCTGGTTCAAGCAGTGATTGGTGGATTTCATCAAACGTATTGGCCGAACTGCTTAAGCGTTCCGCATAACGACTAAAACCGAAATGAGGATCGACGGCTTCCACAATCAGGTCTGAAAGATCTTCCAGGTAAAGCGTTGCTAAGTGCTTGGCTTTGTCCTGCAAGCCCATGGTTCCGAAAGCCCAGTCCAAGTCGTCGGTATGGGCAAAACGGGAAGCTTCGGGCAGGTAACTTCTTTCGCAAATCACATGAGCCAAAGCAGTGTTTTTGTTTTGCAGGAAAGCAATGACCGAATCAATCGTATGGATGTATTCATCGCGTAAACTAAAAATACGCCGGGCGTTATCGGACAACTCAGGATTTCTGCTTTCAATATCTTGAAAAAGAGAGCTCAATCCGTTGGTGGAGAACAAGGCTAAAATGACTTCAATCCCTAAATCACATTGATGGGAAGGAATGGATTTTGTATTTAGAAAACCCTTCAAATAGGCGGTTGCAGGATACGGCGTATTGAGCTGCGCGAACGGTGGCGTGATGAATAGTATTTTTTGACTCACAGTTAAATATTTAGAGCTGTAAAAGTAATAATAAACTGTGGAAAGATTGAGTTTGATGGTTAGGCGTGGGGGAGAATGGAGGATTGCCTAAAAGGGAAGTGGACTTGCAACAAAAAAGTGGACATTGAGTTAAGCTACGCTGCCAATTTTTGTTTATTTATTAATTCAGCAAATTCCACTGGCGACAAATAATTTAAAGCAGAATGGGTTCTCTGGGTATTGTACCAGGTTTCTATATATTCAAAAACAGAAACTCTCGCTTGCTTTTTTGTGGCATACTTGTTTCTGTAGATCCATTCTGTTTTTAAGGTCTTGAAAAAGCTTTCAGCAACGGCATTGTCCCAACAATCTCCTTTTCTGCTCATGCTTTGTGTTACAAATGGATTTGACGCCAGCAGCTCTTTAAACTCGGTACAGGCGTATTGTATACCCCTGTCAGAATGAAAAATAAGATCATCATTTACCGGACGGTTCGCAACTGCCATTTTCCATGCAGGAACAACTGTGTCAATGGTTTTAAGCGTACTACTTGTTGACCATCCAACTACTTTTCGGTCGCACAAATCGATAATAACAGTCAGGTACAACCAGCTTGCTGAAGTGCGTATATACGTAATATCAGAAACCCAAACTTTACCTAACTCATCCACTTTAAACTCCCGATTCAACAGGTTTGGTGCCACCTGAAGCTGATGCTTCGATTCGGTGATACATTTAAAACGTCTCTTTGTTTTGCTGTGGATATTGGCTTTTTTCATCAGTCTAGCGACACGTTGTCGCGACACATGAATATATTCTTTCTTTAATTCTTCACAGATGCGTGGACTGCCATAAGTTTCTTTGCTCTTTTTATGTACCGATCGTATCTGAACCATTAATTCTTCATTTTCAAGTGCCCGTTTTGAAGGTTTCCTTTTTAACCAGGAATAAAACCCACTTCTGCTTACGCCTAATACTTTACACATCATTTCAATGGAAAACATGGAGCTATTGTCGGTTATAAACCGGAAAACTTTCCATCGCTCTTGGAAAAGATGCTTACCGCCTTTTTTAAGATGTCCCGTTCCATTTTCATGTCTGCCAATTCCTTTTGAAGACGAGCAATCTCTCTTTGTTCTTCTGTTAATTTAGGATTACCGTTTCCCGGGAAACTTGCTCCCTCACAACTGGCTAGCTCACTACGCCATCGATAAATTAACTCTGGACGGATCTTCAGCTCATTAGCTAGCTCTACTATGTTGCCTCTTTCGTAACTAAGCTCAACTGCGTTAAGCTTAAATTCTCTTGTAAAAGTCCTTCTTGCCTTGTTCATCATACTAAGATAAAATTTAAGGCCAATCATACCTTAACTTACTGTCCGATCAAATGTAGCAACTCCAAAGAGATTGATTGATCCCTAGTTAGCAACGATTGGTAGACTTTGCGTTGAATCTGGGTTGGAAAAAGAATCTGGCTCATCGTTTCTTTCAGAAATAGATCGCCTGGAAACTGAATAATCCTTTGTAATTTCGTTGCAACAACTATTTACGCTATGATTGGATTTGACAATGGTTCTTACCGGAATTTATCGGAAATAAGTATTCCCATTACGAGCCTTTCGATTAACCGGGGCTACGGTGCATTTGAGTTTTTAGAGGTGATTAACGGAAAGCCTTTTTATGGCGATCGGCATGTAAGTCGGTTTTTAAAAAGCATGCGGCTGTTAAAGGTCAAAACCAATTTTGATGATCGCCTGAATGAGGTCATTGTAGAATTGATCGAACGTAACAAGCTCAGGAACGGCTTTATCAAGCTGTTTGCTTTGCCACACGAGGCAGTTTTTCAAGCGCATTATGAAGCATCATTGTATGCTTTTCCTACGCAAATGCCTGATTATCCTGCTTCGTTTTATGCCGATGGGGTTCGTTTGGTTCTGCAAGCTTTTGACCGCTTTCTGCCAAAAGCCAAATCGACGAACTACTTGGCCGGACAATATTGGATGAACGAACAAAGCGATCCACGAGTGACGGATGTGCTGTTCCACAATGGAAAAACAGTACAGGAAACTTCGCGTGGTAACCTTTTTGTGGTGAAAGCGGGGAAGGTAATCACTCCGTCTGAAAATGTGCTTGAAGGTGTTACCCGGGGCTTAGTGCTGGAGATTTTGAAAGCCAAACAACTGCCGTTTGCAGAGGCTGAACTGAGCCTGGAAGAACTACTAACAGCCGATGAAGTCTTTTTGTCGAGCACTACCAAGCATATTATGCCGGTTACCACCTTGGATGATCATCAGGTGGCTGACGGTAAGCCGGGCCCCATCACCCGGGAAGTGATGGAAGCATTTAAGCAGCATAAACAGGCCTATGGTTTATCGAGCTGATAGTGTGTGGTGAAACACCTTTATCGGATGACATTAATTGGATCCGATCTTTGAAAAAGGATCGGATTTTTTAATCGATTGGAACCACTGTTTGTGGGCATGGTTCTTATATTCAAATCAATTGCTTCCCCGTATGTTTGCATTAGCCTTTCAGTTTTCTTATCTTACATCAAAAGCCTAAAGTAACTTCCTGCTAGCTCTTTACAATGTAAATCTTAATATGAAAAGCTATGGCAGAACAAGAAGAAAACTATGAAATTAATCCCGAATTAAAATCGACGAAAAGATACTTTGATGTAGATGCTCCTGTGTTCTGGCCAGCAGCGATCGTTGTCATTTTGTTTATTGCCATAACCTTGATTGTAGGCGACCCCATGGAGGAGGTGTTCGGTAAAATTCAGAATACCATCTCTGATACTGGTGGCTGGTTCTTTGTTTTGGCAGTCAATTTCTTTCTTGTTTTCGTGCTTTACATCGCCTTTAGCAAATATGGCGAAATCAGACTGGGAGGGCGGAATGCCAAACCCGAATTTTCGAAGGGCGCTTGGTTTGCCATGCTTTTTAGTGCAGGAATGGGAATTGGAATCTTGTTTTGGAGTGTGGGTGAGCCCATGAATCACTTTGTTAATTCGCCCATCTCTGAAGATCAAACGGTAGAAGCGGCCCGGGTAGCCATGGAGCTCACCTTTTTGCACTGGGGGCTGCATGCCTGGGGAATATACGCCTTGGTAGGCATGGCACTGGCCTTTTTTACGTTTAACAGAGGACTTCCCTTGACCATCAGTTCCATATTTTACCCTATTTTGGGGCGTCGCATCAATGGCCCTGTTGGAAAGATTATCAATGTACTGGCGGTGGTTGCTACGCTTTTTGGTTTGGCAACTTCACTGGGAATGGGGGTGCAGCAAGTAAGTGCCGGACTCGCTCACCTGTTTGATCTGCCCAACAACATCAACACCCAGGTTATTTTAATAATTCTGATTACGCTTGCAGCAACAGGTTCGGTTGTGGCCGGGCTGAGTGCGGGGGTGAAACGACTGAGTGAAATCAACATCGTGCTGGCCGGTCTCTTTTTGCTGTTCATCATTCTGGTGGGCCCTACCTTGTTTATCGTCGACTCCTTTGTGCAGAACCTGGGAAGTTATGTGCAGAACTTTTTTGAATTGAGTTTCTGGACCGAGACTTATCAGCAATCGGATTGGCAAAACAGCTGGACGGTATTTTATTGGGCCTGGTGGGTCAGCTGGTCGCCTTTTGTGGGCATGTTCATTGCCCGTATTTCGCGTGGACGAACGCTTAAAGAATTTGTTTTAGGGGTACTGATTGTTCCTTCCTTGCTGACTTTTTTATGGCTGTCGGCCTTTGGGGGCAGTGCTATGTTTCTTGAGTTGAATGGCCTGGCCGATATCACCGGTGCGGTAAAAGACAATGTGGCCACTTCGCTTTATGTGCTGCTGGAGCAGTTTCCAATTTCCTCGATTACTTCCATGGTTGGTGTAGTGTTAGTGGCCAGTTTCTTTGTCACCAGCTCCGATTCCGGTTCACTGGTGGTTGACAGCTTAACGGCTGGTGGGAAGCTGGATGCACCTGTTGCTCAGCGTATTTTCTGGGCACTAACAGAGGGTGCGATTGCTGCGGTACTCTTGGTTGGTGGTGGTTTGCAGGCACTGCAAACAGCCGCAACTACTACCGGGCTACCGTTTGCTGTTATTCTGATTATTATTGCCTGGAGTTTGATGAAAGGATTACGGGGTGAGCATGTCGAGATGATGGAACGCTTGCGGGAGAAGGAACAGAAGGATTATCAGCGAATCATTGTCGATATTCTGAAAAAGAGAGAGTCGAAATAGTTGTTTTAAACCAGTAAAGATTATGGAAAAATTAGATAACATATTGGTTTGCATGGACCTGACGGAGATGGATGATTTTTTGATTAATTATGCCAGTTACCTGGTGGAACAAACGAATGCTCAAAAAATCTATTTCCTTCATTTGTTGCAGAGCTATGATTTGCCGCGCGAAATTTTAAGTGAATTTCCGGATCTGAAACAGCCGATAAGTAAAGTGATTCAGGAAGAGTTGGAAGAGAAGCTGGCCACTGCTTTTCCTCACCACAACGAAATCATTACAGAAGTGGTGGTGCTGGAAGGAATCAAGTCGGACAATTTGTTGCAATTTACACGTGACAAGAAGATTAACCTGACCCTGTTTGGAAAGAAAGTTGGCTATTTCGGAAGAGGCTCTTTAGCCCGCCGGGTAATGCCCTTAACACCTTCGTCGGTTGTTTTGGTGAGTGAAACGGCGGTTGCTAAAATAGACACCATCCTGGTGCGCATCGATTTTTCGAAAATGTCAGAAATTGCTATGCGGACAGCAGTTGGTTTAAGTAAACATACCGGAGCGCGGATCATGGCTCTTCACGCCTATAAAATTCCAATTAGTCATTTTCCGAACTATGCCCCTGAAGATGAAAAGCGGTTGCAGGTAAAGATGAGCAAGCATGGTGAAAAAGAGTATGTGAAATTTATGAAGCGACTGAACCTGGATACTCAGGCCATTCCTTGCTCTTTTCAATATGACAAAAACTATGATGAAGCCCAGCTGCTATACCACTACGGACTGATGAACCAAGCTGACCTGATTATGATCGGGTCCAAGATCAAGTCTGATTTGGCGAATGTCATTCTTGACCGGACTTCGGAAGACTTGGCGGAAGTTGAAAAAAACATTCCGGTAATGATTGTGAAAGACCGTAAACAAACCCTTGGCTTTTTAGAAGCGCTTTTTGATTAATTAATGGCTTAAAATTCAGATCCTATGAGAGTTCAATTTCGAATCATATTGCTTTCCCTGTTGAGTGTTTTTCTGTTGAATGCCTGCAGTGCGCCATCCAGCCAAGAGCCCCGGCAGGAGCGAATGGTAAAGCTGGTCTATACCGATTGGTCGGAAGCGGTTGCCTTGACCACGCTGGCTCAAATACTGCTTGAGGATCGGATGGATTTTGACGTGCAAACCAAACTGACCGATGTGGAGTCGGCTTATGCCGAAGTGGCGAGGGGAGAAGCAGACGTATTTGCCGATGCCTGGTTGCCCGAAACTCACGGTCACTATCTGGAGGCTTATGCCGATTCGATTGAACAACTGGGAATCATCTATCCCGATGCGCGAACAGGATTGCTGGTGCCCGCCTACAGCCGTTACCACTCGCTGGAGGATTTGAAAGGAACCGATGTGACCATAATTGGTATTGAGGCCGAAGCCGGGGTGATGTACCAGGCGCGCTATGCCATGCAGCAATACATGCTTGAAACGGTTCAGCTGAAAAACCTGTCGGAGCAGGAAATGGTGAGGCTGTTTACCGAAGCCTACAAGCGTCGCGAAGAGGTGATCATAACAGGGTGGGAGCCGCATGGCTTGTTTGCCCGTTTCGACATCCGGTTTTTAGATGATCCGCTCAAGGTGTTTGGCGAAAAGGAAAATATCTATGCCTTGGGAACCCGTGGGCTGGAAGATCGTCTGCCGGATGTGGTTCGTTTTTTCGAGCGCATGCAGCTTTCTGAAAAACAAATCAATAGCCTTATTGATGCCATGACTGGTGAAGCCAGTCCCGAAGATGGTGTGCGTGAGTGGATTAGCAAGCATGACTACATCATCAACCAGTGGGTGAAAAACCTGAAGCCTGATCGCAAAAAAATCATGTAAGCCCGGTTTCGTTCGAAGTTGACTTCTTTTTTGGGAGAATAAAAGGAAGGAAGATTTACCTTTGCTGATATCCTGCGCGCTGAGGAACGAGCGGTTTCCCGGAAAGGGCAGGAGCAAGTCAAACTTCATAGTCAAACGAAACTTACAATGGGAAGCTTTAAAAACACCCTGATACAAATTACACAGCACGGCATGGGAGCCGGCGATGAATCGCTGGGCCTTTTGCTGGTTAGTAACTACCTGAAACTGCTGAACGAAGAAACCCACCTGCCCCGGGTAATTGTCTTTTACAATGCGGGCGTTCAGCTTATCTGCAGTGGCTCACCGGTTATCGAAATCCTGCAAACGCTGGAGCAAAAAGGCGTCCGGCTCATGGCTTGTAAAACCTGTTTAAATCATTTTGGGCTGATCGACAACATGGAGGTTGGTTTGGCCGGCACCATGATGGACATTATTGAATTGCAGAAAGTAGCCGATAAAGTAGTGAATCTCTGATGCATCGGACTGGTGCAGATTGGATTCCTTGCAGACTTCCTTTACTTATCGAAAGAAAAGAGCCAGCGAAGCGGAAAAGATACTTGGGGCAGGGGCACAAAAAATTCTCTCTTACGTGGAATTCCTCCTTTCCCAAATTTATTTTCTACTTTTGCGGGTGTTGTGGTGGCCTGCTTTCTGTTTATCAGAAAGTGCCTTAATAAGGGAATCCGGTGCAAATCCGGAGCAGTCCCCGCTGCTGTAAGCCTTGCAAAATCTTTTTTGAACCCCAGCCACTGTCCCGGTTTTCCGGGGTGGGAAGGCCTCAAAAAAAGAAAGGTGAGCCAGAAGACCTGCCAACAACAGATTGTTTAACCGGATCTTCGGGAAAAAAGATCGTCGGGAACGTGGTTCCTGCCAATTCGATTTCTCCAAGGCGCAAAGCCCTAAAAGTAGAATGAAGAAAATTTCGAGTTATTTGTTAACGCTTGTTTTTGTGGTTGTTGCCGTGGTTGCAACACACGCACAAGCCCCCCGGCGAATCATTTCGCTGGCTCCTTCGCTGACCAAGAACCTGTACCTGCTGGGTGCCGGCGATTTGCTGGTTGGATGTACCAGTTATTGCACCCTGCAAAGTGACACCCAGGCCGAAGTGGTGGCCTCGGCTATTCAGGTGAATTACGAAAAAGCCGTGCTGCTTCAGCCGGATTTGGTGATTACCACTTCGCTCACCAAACCCAAAACCATTGACACCTTCAGGAAATTGGGAGTGGATGTGCTGGTGTTTGATTCACCACGCTCCTTTGAGGAGATATGCAGCCAGTTTGTTGATCTGGGCGAGCAGGTAGGAAGAAAGCAACAGGCTGAAACGCTTATTGCCGATGCCAAAGCTCGGATGAAGCAAACGCTTGAACGGATTCCGGCAGATGCTCCGTCACAAAAAATTATGCTGCAGATTGGCGCTAATCCGCTGTTTTCGGTGGTTCCCAATACGTTTATGAATGATTTCATCCGTTTCTCAAAAACGGAGAATATTGCATCCGACCTGACGGTGGGGAGCATTACCCGGGAGTCGGTGCTGATCCGAAATCCCGACATCATTGTGGTGGTGCTGATGGGCATGATTGGAGAAGAGGAAAAGAACCAGTGGATGAGCTATCCGAGCCTGAGTGCGGTGCAGAAAAATCAGATTTTCATGATGGATGCCGATAAGGCCTGCAGCCCAACCCCCTTGTCGTTTGTAGAGTCTCTGGAGGATTTAATCACTAAAATTTACCAACGATGAAACAAGGATTGGTTCATGTGTATACCGGAACAGGCAAGGGAAAAACGACTGCTTCGGTTGGTTTGGCCACCCGGGCCCTGGGACAAGGTTTGAAGGTGGTGTATGCCCATTTTATGAAGCGGCCGGAGTTGTATGGCTATCATGAAATTGACAGCCTGAAAAAGCTGGGAGCCACCATTATGGGATTCACCGACGGCCACCCGAATTTCAATAAATCGGTGAGCCCGGAAAGCCTTCGAAAGCAGGTGGCAGAGGCGCTGGTGTATTTGTCGGCTTACTGCCAAACCGCTTCGCCCGACTTGATGATTCTGGACGAGATTGTGATTTGTGTACGCGATGGTTTTCTGGAAGAAGCTGATCTGATTCAATTTATCGAATCGAAACCCGAAACAATGGAACTGATATTAACCGGGCGTGGTGCCACAGCCGGACTCATTGCCAAGGCCAATTATGTATCAGAAATTAACAAGGTGAAGCATCCCTTCGATGAGGGGATTCCCAGTCGGAAAGGCATTGAATTTTAAATAGCCCGTCCGGCTACAGGACAGTTGGATTTGAACGAATAAGAAGGATTGGTTTTCATCGCGTGTTTTTACAAACCCGGAAAACGGATCATTTCTAAGAATGAAATAAAAAAGCAGATGTACCGGTTTTTTGCTGGTACATTTAGCTCAGTTTAAAATTCCGAAAGGCTAGAAGAAAGTCATATGCCTGTCAGGTACGGGTGGGGGGCCGTCAAAGCGCCCGGCAGAGGGTTCGGTTTGACAAGATTTTTGCATTCTTTTCATCGAATGGAAAAGAATCAGTCCGTCCGGCTACAGGACAGTTGAGTTTGAACGAATAAGAAGGATTGGTTTTTATCGTGTGTTTTTAAAACCCGTAAAACGGATCATTTCTAAGAATAAAATAAAAAAAGCAGATGTACCGGTTTTTGCGGTTACTCGTAATAGAATTGGCGGAATGATGAACGCAGGAACTTATGAACTAAAGAAATAAACATTGGTCGGACAAGGAAAATACATTAAATGGATCGGGGCCGTGCTGGCCTTAATCGCCGCCTTATTGTTTTCGGCAGGCATTGGTTTGTCGGTAGGTGAGCTGAAACTAAGTGTTGGCGAAGTCTGGCGGATGTTGTTACACGGCGGCGATGAAAGCAACCTACAGTATTTGTTGATTTCAAGGGTGCGCCTGCCTCGCGTTATTCTGGGCATTGCTGTTGGCGGTGCCTTAAGCCTGGCTGGTGTCATTTTGCAGGGCATTTACCGGAACCCGCTGGTTGAGCCCTTTACCCTCGGAATTTCAGGCGGTGCGTCGCTCGGGGTAGCCTTTACCATTGTGTTGGGCTTACACGTTTCCCTGGGCTCTTTTATGTTGCCCTTATCGGGCTTTACGGGGGCCTTTGTAATCATCTTTTTGGTTTATACCCTAAGTAGCCGAAAGGGAAGCATCAACATTCAAAACATGCTGCTTACGGGGGTAATGGTCAGCTTCATTGCTTCGTCTGCCATGATGTTCCTGATGGCTACCACCAGTTCGGATAACCTGCATGGCATCGTGTTTTGGATCATGGGTTCGCTGGATGAACCGGATACCGGGCTGATCAAACTAACCCTGATTTCGAGTTTGGTGGTATTGGTCATTGCCTACCTGTTTGTGCAACCGCTGAATGCCTTGCGTTTGGGCGAAGAAAAAGCCATGCACCTGGGGGTCAACACGAATGTGGTGATTAGGGTGATGTTTATTCTGGCTTCCTTACTGGCTGGAATTTGCGTGTCGGTAGCCGGCGTTATTGGTTTTGTGGGCCTGATTATTCCGCATGTGTTGCGGCTGCTTTTTGGCTCGGATTATCGGTTTTTACTGATCGGGTCTTTTTTGTTGGGAGGTATTTTCCTGGTGTTGTCCGATGTGGTGGCCCGAACGATTATTTCGCCCAACGAACTACCCATTGGGGTGATTACCGGCATCATTGGCGGAGTCGTGTTTTTGTTGTTAATGAGTCAAAAAAGAAAGGGGAATTAGCATGAGCGACACGTTTTTTCACATCGATAATTTCTCCTGTGGCTACCCCGGCTTTAAACTTAGCGGGATTAACCTGAGCCTGGAAAAGGGCTCGTTCAACGGAATTATCGGGCCCAACGGCTCGGGAAAAACAACCTTGTTTCGTGGCATCACCAACTCCATTGCCACCCTGGATGGAGCTGTCTTTCTGAAAGGAAAAAAACTGCAGCAGCTTTCTTTGAAAGAACGGGCACAAAACATTGCCATTGTCAGTCAGTTTGTGGATACCGATCAGATTTTGGTAGAAGATTATGTGTTGATGGGGCGCATGCCTTACCACAACCGCTTTCAATTTTTCGAGTCGAAAGGGGATTATGAAAAAGCCCACCATTACATGCAGTTGACCGATGTTTTGAAGCATAAAGACAAGCTGATGACTGAGCTGAGTGGGGGAGAGCAGCAGCGGGCGGCCATTGCGCGGGCCTTGACACAGGAACCGGAATTGCTGCTTCTCGATGAGCCGACTTCGCATTTGGACATCACGCACCAGGTTAAGATCCTGGACCTTTTGTACCGACTCAATAAAGAGATGAAACTGACTGTTTTGATGGTAATTCATGACCTGAATCTGGCCTCGGAATATTGCGATCAGCTGATTCTTTTCAACGAAGGGAGACTGTTTACCCAGGGAACACCTGAGGAAGTCCTTTCCTTCGATACCATCGAAAAAGTTTATAAAACGCCGGTTATTACCCGCACCAATCCGTACTCCAACAAACCCGTTATCTTTTTGGTGAGTGAGAAGATGATGAAAGATTCGCATAATTGACTTAACTTGCTTGAGCAAAAGCAAGTTCTATGCGACCAATACGACTTATTTTTGGGGCGGTGCTGTTGGTGATCCTCAGCCTGCAAGGACTGGCCTTACCTGTTTTTGAACCACGAACCGACCAGCGCGATACCACACTAATCAATCAGTTTTTGGGCTTGTTTGAAACCCAGGAAGGAGCTGATATTCCCGAGGCTCAGCGCTCCAAGCGCAAGCAGGTGGACGAGCTGCTGAAAGCGCTTAGCCAACGCGATGGAAAACTGCAGTTTAACGGAGTGGCTACCGCCAGTGTTCAGGTAGAACCAAGGTCGGATGCCAATTACCAGGGCGTCGGTTCATTTGATATTTTTGCCTTTACCAGCTTTGGGCCGCATACCATTTTGTTCTTCGATCTGGAGGCCGTGGGGGGTGACGGGCCGGATCAGCTTATACCCAATCGGAGTGTTTTGAATGCCGATGCCGGTTCTTCCCAAAGTGCTGAAGGAATTGACCACTTGGTGGTGCTGGAAGCCTGGGCTGAGTTTCGGGCTTTGAAAGACATACTGACGGTGAACCTTGGGAAGATTGATGTGACCAATTACTTCGATAATAACCTGCATGCCAACGACGAAACCAGCCAGTTTTTAAGCGGAGCCTTTGTGAATAGCACGGCACTGCCAGCACCTCCAAACTCTCCCGGAATCCGGCTGCGAAGCTCGTTCCTGAACCGGTTTTACCTTCAGGTTGGCTTAAATCGCCTCGATAATTCGGGCAATGACCTGATGCGGCATCACTTTAAAATTGCCGAAACGGGCTTTATGCTGTTTCCAGGCAGCAAGTGGGAAGCCAACTTCCGGATTTATGGCTATGAACATCCGGAAGCAGGAAATAGCCAGGGATTTGGTTTTTCGGCGGATGAGCTGATTGCCGGCACCTTCACCATATTTGGGCGTTATGCTAAAAATGAATCGAAGCTGGCCGAATGGTTTGGAGTGGAGCGGGCCTGGAGTGCCGGCATCGGGTTCAAGCAATTGGTGCTGAACCGGGAGTTTAATGTTGGCCTGGCTTATGGCGATACCAAGCTTTCTGGCGACGACCAGCATGAGCGGCTGGCTGAGCTTTACATTAGCAATCAGTTCAACCAATGGGTTTATCTTTCTCCTCACCTCCAGTGGCTAGAAACGGCTGGCGCTCAGCAGGACGAGCACTTGTTGCTGGGCTTGAGAATCAATTTCAGCTATTAGCCTCATTTTTCCTGATTTTGAATGGAGAAGTGGAAAAAGCCTTTTTCAAACAGAAATTATTCCTACATTTGCCACGGATTTGGTTCCAACGATCGTTCCGCGGTCGGGATGAATAGGGAATCCGGTTAGAATCCGGAGCTGTACCCGCAGCTGTAAGCCTTAATACAGCTTTCTGAACCCCATGCCACTGTTCTTTTATCAGAACGGGAAGGCGTCAGAAAGCAAGGTGAGCCAGAAGACCTGCCAAAATCCGTTTTGAATATGAACAAAAGCTTCGGGAATAAAGCTAGTGAATAATAATCGCGTATTTTTCACAATCTTATCCTAAGCTCATTCTACTAATTTAGAAATGAGACGGTTTATTTTATTATCAGGACTTCTGGTGCTCGCTATTGGTGGGCTTTATGCTCAGGAGCACAGTCTTTCGGACACCATTTTGCTGGACGAGGTAAACACCTACGCCACCGTGAAAAAGTACCAGGCCGGTGCTAAGTTGGAATCCATTTCAAACGAGCAATTGCAATTGTCTTCAGGCGGTGGTCTGGATCAGTTGCTGATGCGTTTTACCCCAATCTATGTAAAGTCCAATGCGGGTGGTTTATCCACCATCCGGTTGCGTGGAACAGCGCCCGACCATACTTCCGTAAATTTTGGCGGGCTCAACGTCAATTCCTTAACCTTGGGGCATAGTAACATGTCGTCGGTGCCCTCGTACCTGTTTGACGGGCTGGATTTGCAATACGGAAGCTCATCGGCGGTGAACGGGTCAGGGTCGATCGGAGGAGCCATTTACCTCGGACTAAAAAGTAACTGGACGGATGGGATGAAAGTGCAATCAACCATTACTCAAGGCTCATTTGGAGAGCAGTTGTACGGAGCCAAAGTATTTGTTGGGAATGGGCGTTGGGAGTCTGTTACCCGTCTGTTTTACTACAAAAAGAAGAATGATTTCCCTTTTGATAATCCGTATACCGGAGATGTGGAGAACCGTGAGCCGGTAGCTGACCGGCAAAATGGGGCGTCCATTGAAAATAAAGGGCTGGTTCAGGAGCTGAATTACCGGTTCAATTCAAGAGAATTTATTAAATCAGCCGTTTGGCTGGAACACGATTGGCACGAAATTCAGCCCAACATGCCAAGCAACCTTCATTATAAAACCACGGAGCAGCTGGATAACAAGCATGTGCGGTTTTGGTCGCAGTATGAAAACAACAAACAAAGCTTAAATTACCGTTTGGGAGTTGGTTATGTGCATGATATGCAGGTTTATGACAGCATCGATGTGCAACGCATTGGAACCGACCGGTTGGTTTCGGAGTTGGAGGTGAAGCAGGATATTAATTCGAACCTGGGTTACAAGGCCGGACTAAAGTACAAATACATGGTGCCCGATGTCTATGCCTATTCGGATGAGGTGGTTGATAACGAGCAGCATTTGGATGCTTATGTTTCAGCTTTTGCCACCTTTTGGCACCGATTGAAATTGACCCTTAACCTGCGGCAGTCGTTTGTTACCGATTTTGATGCTCCTTTTACCCCCTCACTGGGTGCGGAATATCGCCTGTTTACGAATGATTTGTCGGTTTTGAAACTGACATCCACCCTTGCCCGGAGTTACCGTGTGCCAACCTTCAACGACCGGTATTGGGGAACACAAGGAAATCCCAACCTTAAAGCTGAAGATGGCATGAATTACGAGCTGGGCTTGAATTACATCTACTGTCGGGATGATTTTCAATCGGACCTGAAGCTGAATGCTTTCTATATGGATGTCAAGAATTGGATTGAGTGGCGCAACTTTGGAGTTTGGCAGGCCCAAAACCTGATGGAAGTGGTAAGCAAAGGGTTCGAGTTTCAATCCAACACCGATTGGCAGCTGGGAGACAATCATTTGAACTTTCGGTTGAACTACAATTTCAATCCGGTTGAAGCTGTTGAAAATGTGTCGGAAAGCGGCGTAACGCACCGACAGTTGATTTACGTACCCAAACACATGGGCAATGTCTTTTTAAGTTTGAAACGAAAGGCCTGGCTGGTTTATGCTGATGGCGCTTACACGGGTATGCGTTACTCGGATGAATTTGGACGTGAAATGGATCCCTATTTCCTGACAAATTGTGGGGTGTCGCGTCAGCTCAAGTTAGGAAAACAAGGGTTTAACCTGTCGTTTTCAGTGGATAATTTGCTGGATGTCGATTACCAGAACGAACGCTATTACGCCATGCCTGGGCGAAGTTTTCGCCTGAGTTTGTCTACGAATCTGAATATTATTTAAAATCCAAAATTATACTTTATGAAAAAATTGTTGAGCTATTTTTCGGTGCTGTTTTTGGCACTGGCTGTTCTGAGTTCTTGCTCTAAAGATGATGAGCCGAAACGAGATCCGTTTCCCAGTGAACTGGTGAGGGGCGCTTATATTGTGAATTATGGAGATTATGGTTCGGGTGGAGCCAGCATTTCCAAGTATGATTATGATTCGGACAAGCTGACCAATTTCTACTACCAGCAACAGAATGATGAACTGGAATTACTTTCCAATATTCAGTATATGTATCAGTATGATGATCAGGTGTTTTTACTGGGAAATATGCCGGATCAATTAATTACGGTAAACCCGCTGTTTGAGCAAACAGTGAACGGACTGACTGAGCAGATCGAAAAGCCACGTGCTTGTGTGGCCAGCGGCGATTATCTGTATGTTTCGTGCTGGGGTGGTGAAGTTTGGAATGATAACTCAATATCCTATATCGCCAAGTATAATATAGTGACTGGTGCAGTAGAAGAAACAATCAGTCTTCCTGGCGGTCCTGAAGGCCTTGAAATTGTGAATGGAAAGCTTTATGCCGCATTAAACTTTAAAGATAGTGTGGCGGTAATGAATCTCGATGATCAGGCTATTTCTTACATTGTTACCCCTGCTGTAAGTTCTTATTTCATAAAAGATCCTAAAGGAAACCTGTATGTTTCTTTGTTGAATACTTACTCTGATCCTTCCGAGCAAACCGGCTTGGGGTATATCAATACCGTAACGAATCAGCTGGAGGATATTTACCCCTTGAGCGGGGTTAGCACCGAGTACGCTTCGATTATGGCGGCAAACAACGATTTTACGAAGATCTACGTTACAGCTGCTTCTTACGTTCAGGATGGCGAAGGCCAATGGAACCTGACTGGATCGCTATCAGAATTTGATGTGGCCACAAAGACTTTTGGCTCTGAACCATTTATAAGCAATATTTCGGGGGCGAAAGGAGTTTCAGTGAACCCTGTAGACGGCAAAATTTATGTGTTTGCCGGAGAAAGTGTGACGGGTGCAGGATTGATGAAAATATACAATACTGCAGGCGAACTGTTAAGCACTAAAACTGTAGGGGCTTCACCGGCAATGGCGCTTTTTTTAGATTAGAATAGATAGATGCAACTTGTTAAGAAAATCAGGTAGTTGTGTTGAGCAAGAGGGGACTGGAACAGCAGTCTGCCTCTTGTTTTGTTTAAACTGATCTTACCAAACAGGCAAATAGAACGTTTTAAGTTCAAAAACGAATAGGCTATGGCAACAATTACATTGATAACAGGAGGTGCCCGATCGGGAAAAAGCAGTTTTGCCCAACAGCTGGCCGAGGCGCAATCCGAATCGCCGGTTTACCTGGCAACAGCCCGTATTTGGGACGAAGATTTTGCCCAGCGGGTGAAGCGACATCAAAGCGACCGTGATGGCCGGTGGCAGACCCTGGAGGAGGAAAAGCTCTTGTCAAAGCATGACTTGACGGGAAAAACGGTTTTATTGGATTGCATCACCTTGTGGCTGACCAACTTTTTCCACGACAATGACTATCAGCTTGAAGTGGCCATGGAAGCGGCTAAAGCGGAATGGACCAAGTTTGTCAAGCAAGATATGAACCTGCTGGTAGTGAGCAACGAGCTGGGCATGGGGGTTCATCCTGAAAATGAAATGGCGCGTAAGTTTGCCGACCTGCAAGGGTGGATAAACCAGTTTATAGCCCAGCAAGCCGACACGGTTTACCTGATGGTTTCCGGTATTCCAGTCAAAATAAAGGAAGGCGTATAAGGCGCTTTGTATGAACCATTGACTGGCGACGAATAGATGAATGTTTACTGAATGACAACATATAATTTTAGCAACAAATGACCCTAAATTTAAAAGAACAATTACAACATAAAATCGACCTGAAGACCAAGCCGCACGGGGCTTTAGGACAGTTGGAAAGCATTGCCTTGCAGCTGGGGTTGATTCAGAATACCCTTTCACCCAAACTTGAAAAACCGAGCTTGCTTGTGTTTGCTGCCGACCACGGCCTGGCCGATGAAGGTGTGAGCCCTTATCCGAAGGAAGTGACCTGGCAAATGGTAATGAACTTTTGTGGAGGCGGAGCAGCCATCAATGTGTTTTGTAAGCAAAATGGCATTGATTTGAAGGTGATTGATGCCGGGGTGGATTATGATTTTCCTGCGGAACTTCCGATTACCAATGCTAAAATAGCTCGCGGGTCCAGAAACATGATGAACGAACCTGCCATGAGCCTGGAAGAATGTAAGCTGGCTATGCAGCGCGGCGCTCAATTCGTAAAGGAGGAGGCTGAAGCGGGATGCAACACCATCGGATTTGGCGAAATGGGCATTGGCAATACTTCGCCATCGTCGCTGTTGATGCATCGTTTTATGAAACTTCCCATTGAGCAGTGCACCGGCAAAGGAGCGGGAATGACCGGCGATAAACTGGACCATAAAACAGCCATTTTGAAGGCGGTTTCTGAAAAGTATAACCCTCAATCAGCCCTGGAAACTCTGGCCACTTTTGGCGGGCTGGAAATTGCCATGATGGTGGGAGCCATTCTGGAAGCCCGCAAGCTTGGTATGGTCATCCTGATTGATGGATTTATTGCAACTTCGGCCACCTTAACGGCTATTCAGTTTGATGAATCGGTTCGTGAAAACTGTATTTTTTGTCATGCTTCTGAAGAACAAGGTCACCAGCTGGTGCTCAACTTCCTGCAAGCCAAGCCGGTGTTGAGCCTGGGCATGCGCTTGGGCGAAGGATCGGGAGCAGCAGTAGCCTTTCCGGTTATTCGGGCGGCAGCTACTTTCTTAAATGAAATGGCTAGCTTTGAGGATGCCGGAGTTTCGAATAAAGCGTAGCAGAAGAGCAGAGAGCCAGGGGATAGCGTTGGGATAGCAGACCGAAGGTTGAAACTTGAACTTAAGGGCTTTTCTTACGGAACTCGAAGTTGTCTGAAAATCTAATATCCAAAGTCTTGAATAATGAAAGAGCAAGTCAACCTGTTTTTAACAGCAGTCATGTTTTATAGCCGGATTCCGGTGCCTCGAAACCTGCCATTCTCCAATGAGCGGCTGAATCGCTCTACCCGCTATTTCCCTCTGATTGGATGGATTATTGGTGGCATTGGGGCTGCGGTATGCTATGGATTAAGCTTGTTCCTGCCATTTCAACTGGCTGTTTTTATGAGTATGCTGGCGACCATTTTTGCAACGGGCGCTTTTCATGAAGATGGCTTTGCCGATTTTTGCGACGGCTTTGGAGGCGGTTATACCCGCGAAAAGATTTTCACCATCATGAAAGACAGCCGCATCGGAACCTATGGCACAGTGGGACTGATTGGCATGTTGGGAACCAAGTTTCTGGCCTTGCAAAGTCTTTCAGCCCAAATGATTTTGCTGGCCTTGGTTGCTGGCCATGCTTTTAGCCGGCTGATGCCTGTCATCATCATTTTTACCAGCTGGTACTCGCGCGAAGATGAATTGAGTAAAACCAAGCCCATTGGCAAGCGGGGCAAGAATGCAGACCTGGTTTTGGCCGTACTTTTTGGTTTGTTGCCTGCTGCTTTTTTACCGTGGCAACTCATGGCGCTTGCTCTTCCGGTTTCATTGCTGATTACTTTTCAGTTCAAAAAGTACATTGAACGTAAGGTTGGAGGTTATACGGGCGACTGTCTGGGGGCACTTCAACAGATGATTGAAGTGGTTTTTTACCTGTGTCTGCTGGCTGTTTTGTAAACTGTTAGAGATGAAACTCATTGCAATCCGACATACCCGTGTGGCTGTTCCTGCTGGAATTTGCTACGGACAAACCGATGTGCCTTTGGCTGATTCGTTCCTGAAAGAATTGAGCGAGGTACAGGCAGCTACCGCCGGACTAAAGGTCGATGCGGTGTTTTCAAGTCCGCTAAGCCGTTGCCAGACATTGGCCAAAGCCGTATTTACGCATCATCCCATTGTACAGGATGATCGGTTGAAAGAAATGAACTTTGGACAGTGGGAACTGCAAACCTGGGATGCGATTTATGCCACACCGGAAGGCAGGCATTGGATGAATCATTATCAGGAATTGCCAACAGTAAGAGGCGAGTCTTTACCGGAATTGCATCAGCGTGTGGCTGATTTTGTCCATGAACTCAGTCGATCAACCCACAAACGTGTGGTTGTTGTAACGCATGCGGGGGTTATTCGGCTGTTAAAATCCATGCTGGAAAACCAATCGATGGAGGCTGTTTTTTCCAACTTTGCACCATCGTATGGTGGTGTTTATGAATTTGAAATCAAATGAAACACATACAGAAACTCAAGCCCATCCTGTTTGTCGGGACGGGGTCCGATGTTGGTAAATCGGTGATTAATGCGGCCTTCTGCCGTATTTTCAAGCAGGACGGCTATGCTCCGGCGCCGTTTAAAGCGCAAAACATGTCGTTGAACTCTTACGCCAGCGAAGAAGGGCTGGAGCTGGGGCGTGCGCAGGCCGTACAAGCCGAAGCATGTGGCATTCCCTGCCTGAGTGCTATGAATCCCATCTTACTGAAACCCACCAGTGCTAAAAGTGCACAGATCGTTTTAAACGGGAAACCGATGGGTGACCAGTCGGCCCGGGAGTATTTTCTGAAAACCGACCGTGATTTTCTCTTTGCTGAAGCGATGAAAGCCTGGCAATCCTTAAACGAACAATACAATCCCATTGTGATGGAGGGTGCGGGAAGCATTTCGGAAGTTAACCTTTGGGACAAAGACATTACCAATATGCGGGTGGCGCTTGAAACCGGGGCACCAACCATTCTGATTGCCGACATTGATCGGGGAGGCGTGTTTGGAAGTGTTTATGGTACCATCAAGCTATTGCCCGAGGCCGAACGGAAATTGATCAAAGGTATTCTGATCAATAAATTCCGGGGGGATATCAGTCTGTTTGACGAAGGACGAACCATGCTGGAGGAATTGACCGGAGTTCCGGTGATCGGTGTGGTTCCATACTTTAACGATATTCATGTGGAGCAGGAAGACAGCGTGGTGATTGATTATAAACACGGAAGCACTGAAGCCGGAAAAATTAATGTGGCCGTGGTGTTGCTGCGGCACATGAGCAACTTTACCGATTTTCACATGCTCGAGCGCATGCCGGATGTCAACTTGTACTATTCGGCCAATGCAGCCGAGATTTCCAAGGCAGATATCGTGCTGGTTCCCGGGTCGAAAAATACCATTTCCGATTTAATACACCTGCGTGAGCGGGGACTGGCCAAAGCAATCATACAGGCCTCGGAAGCCGGCAAAGGCGTGTATGGCATTTGTGGGGGCTACCAAATTTTGGGCGAAGAAATTCGTGATCCGGATCATGTTGAAGGCGATGTGGAAACCATGCCTGGATTGGGATTGTTGCCGGTAATTACCACACTGAGCAAAGAAAAAAGGACCGAACAAACCCGCTTTCGTTTTCAGAATCGGGCCGAAGTTTGCTCGGGCTACGAAATTCACATGGGGCAAACCCGGCGCATGGGAGCAGAGTCGCTATGTCGCCTGGAGGATGGAACAGAGGATGGTTGTATGGTTTCGCCTAAGTTGTGGGGAACCTATTTACACGGAATTCTGGATAACAAAACGGTGATAGAAGCCCTGCTTAAGGCGAATGGCCTGCAGGCCGATGTGACTGAGTTTGATTATGCTGCTTTCAAAGAGGAACAGTACGACAAGCTGGCCGATCATGTGCGGGCTTGTGTCGATATGGATTACCTGTATTCGGTGATGAAGTATAACATGAAAAAGAAATGAGCGTCATCCTGAACTTGTTTCAGGATCTGCATTAATAGCAGACAGGTCCCGAAATGAGTTCGGGATAACTCGTAATTAAAAACATGGCTATTATTCATGGACAAAATTTACTTCATCATAGTACCCTTATTGGTTGGCTTTTTGCTCGATAGCCTGTTGGGTGATCCTCGGTGGTTGCCGCATCCCATTCGTTTGTTTGGCTGGCTGATCAGCTGGTTTGAAAAGCGGTTCAACCGCGGAGACTATCGCAGGTTGAAAGGGGCTCTTACTTCCGGCTTTTTGGTGGGTGGCACCTGGCTAATCCTGTTTGCGCTGTTTCGCTGGCTGGAGGCTTTTCCAGTGGTTTATTGGGTGGTGGCATCAGTCGCTGTCTTTTTCGGGTTGGCTAACCGGAGTCTGATTGTTGAATCGTGGCTGGTGATCCGGGCCTTGAAAACCGAAGGACTGGAAGCCGGGCGCAAACAACTCAGTTTCATTGTTGGGCGCGATACTTCCCAACTGAATGAGCAGCAAATTCGCACGGCTGTGTTGGAAACCATGGCCGAAAACCTGAGCGACGGGGTGATTGCACCCCTGTTTTTTTATGCTTTAGGCGGTGTTCCTGCGCTTTTTGCTTTTAAAATGGCCAGCACCCTCGACTCGATGATTGCCTACAAAGATGAGCGTTACAAGGCCTATGGCTGGTTTGCCGCCCGCTTGGATGATCTGCTCAATCTTGTTCCCGCCCGTTTAACAGCCCTGTTGATGGTGCTGGTGAGTTTTAGTCCGGGTGGTTTGATACATGTTTTTCGGTATGGGCATCAACATGCCAGTCCCAATGCCGGTTATCCGGAAGCTGCCTTAGCCGGAATTCTGAAATGTCGCTTTGGTGGGCCGAATATTTATCATGGGCGGTTGGTGGACAAACCCTACATCGGACATCATGAAAAAACAATTGCAGACCGCGACTTTTGGCTGACGGCCTTTGTCAATACCGCATCTGCGTTGCTGATGACCGGAGGAATTGTGCTTTTTGTGTTGCTCTGGCTAAATGCCTGATGTTTTTCCATGGCTAAAAGAATTGTTTCGCTTTTCTCCTAAACTTTGGATATTGTGTATCTTGCCGTCGGTTGATCAAAGACTGAATCATGGGAAAAGCCAAACTTACAAATTGGATGGTCATTCTGAACCCGCAGGCCGGAAGCGGACAGGGACGCAAAGACGTGGAGAAAATACGAAAACGGCTGCAAAAGGCAGGTTTTCAGTTTGAATTATTTATCTCGAACTATCCGCAACATGCCATCCATCTAACGATGAAAGGGATTGAGCGTGGCTACCGGAAACTGATTGTGGCTGGGGGCGATGGAACAATGAATGAGGTGGCAAACGGTGTGCTTCAGCAGCAGGTTTGTGCGCCATCGGAAGTGATTGTAGGGATGATTCCGGTAGGAACAGGCAACGATTGGATCAAAACTTTTGGTATTCCCAACAACTACAAAAAAGCGATCAAGCGGATTCGAAAAGGCAAAACCATTTTGCAGGATGTCGGCTTGATCAACTACCAGGAAGGAGAGCTGCAAAAACAGCGTTTTTTTACGAATATGGCCGGTTTTGGCTTTGATGCTTTAGTGGCCAAAAAAGCCAATCGGTTGAAAGAAAAGGGGCGTACTGGCTGGCGAATTTACTTGCAAAGCCTGGTTACCGGCTACCTGAATTACCAAACCCGAAAAGTGAGCCTTCGTTTGGATGACGAAAAGGTGGAAGATCTGATCTTTTCGACCAGTATTGGTATTGGAAAATACAATGGTGGAGGCATGATGCAGGCGCCGGGAGCCATTCCCAATAACGGGGTTTTTCAGGTGACTGTCATTCGTGAAATTGGCTTGGGCGGTATTCTAAAAAACTTGCCGGGCCTATTCAATGGCCAATTTGTGAACGATGAGCGGGTATCTGTCTTTCAGGCCAGCAAGGTGGTCGTAGCTTCTGAAAACCAGATTGAAGGTGAAGCGGACGGCGAAAACCTGGGAAACCATCAGTTCGAGCTGGAAATTTTACCACAACAACTGCAGGTGATTGTCGGGAAGAAATCAAAAGTTAAACTGCATGAATAGTCTGCTCTTCAAGCTGCTGATTTCAATTTTCTTTACACATTCTTTCGCCTAATGCAATAATTTCCCGCGCAAGCTTTTCGCTGGTGGCGTAAAGAATTCCCCGATGGTTGAGATATGTGGAATCCGGGCGGTTCAAATCCAGCGGATTGCCATGCATGTCGCTAACCCAGGCTCCGGCTTCCTGGTAGATGCAGGCGCTGGCAGCGTAATCCCATAGGCTACCTCCCCCCGGTTCTTTTTTGGCATATTTGAAATAGCAGGCCGGGGCTTGTTCCAGCACCCAGCAGGCATTGAGTGCGGCACCCCCCTGAAAGCGTGTTTGAAGTCCCTGATAACCCATTCTTTGGCTAATAATTTCCAGCTCTTGAAGGCTTTGTTCAAATTGCGGCAAATCTTGAAAACTGGTATCGCTAATCAGGTGTAGCGGGCTTTCCTCAGGAATGGACACTTGCCATTTTTGCCCGTTGCGATAAGCGCCTTGCCCTTTTACCGCGTCATACAGGGTTTGGGTCAGCGGGTCGTAAATAACCCCGATAACCGGCTCGCCGGCTTGCGAAACCAAGCCGATGGATACGGCATAGCCATGCCGTTGCTTAATAAAGGCCAGTGTGCCATCCATGGGGTCGATACACCAAAAATAATCCTTCTCGAAGCGTTCCTGGTTGTCCGGACTTTCTTCGCCCAAAGTGCCTAAATCATATTTCCGAGTGATTTCTGCCAAGGAATTCAGAATCATTTCCTGAGCCATCAGATCAACTTCAGTTACTACTTGCGAAGCCAGACTGTCGCCCACGCCTTTATTCTTCACAGCCATCTTTTGCTGGCTGTAGCTTGATATTAATTGGCCGGCTTGCTGAGCAGCATGAATAGCAGCCTTGCTGAGTATTTGAAGATCCTGTTGATTTAGTCTCATGGTAATGGGCTTACGAATTAATTTGTTTAACAACGCGACGGGCCAGTCGTTCACTATAACTGTTTATTTTCCAATGGCCGGGGCTCCAGCCTTTCAGAAACCGGTGAAAATCGGTCCAGGCTACTGGGAAAAGTTCGCGCCAGTTGGCTTCCAGGGCATCCTGATCGATGGCTGGTTTTTTGGAGGTCAGCGCTTGCCGCAAAGCCTGAAAGTAAGTGTCCAGCAGCTGACTTTCCAGGCGTTCACAATCCTCTTCGTACAAACAGCTGCCAATAAAATAAGCCACATCTTTCATACCACATCCGCCGCCCACATATTGAAAATCGACGGCTGCAACGTTTTTTCCGTCGGGTGAAAAGCAGAAGTTGGCCAGCTTGGCATCGCCATGTACAAAAGTTTGAAACGGGCTTTCGCGCAGTTGTTGGTCAATGGCTCGGGCCGCTTTTTTCAGCGGAAGATCATCCAGCACTTTCAGCTCATCAGGGCGGGTATCCAGGTGCCAGTAAGTACCTACTTCCCAAAGTCCGTTTGGTTTTTCATTCATGAAAGTGGCATGGAAATTAGCCAGCCATTGCAGGCAGGCTGCCATTTCGTTCCAGCTAACGGACGATTTCCGCTTCGGGTATCCGGCTTCGTCTAAATCTTCCATCACCATCAACACTTCGTCGCCCTGGCTTTCCAGTGCCAGGCAATGCGGAATGCGGCAAGTTTCATCGCATTGCTTGCTCCAGTCTTTATACCAATTGGTTTCAACTTGGTACGAATGCAGCTTTCGCTGATGCGAGAGGTCGGTGTTCCAGCCACGTGGGTGATGGTCCTGGTTGGGCAGGCGAACATGCTTGACCACCACGCTGCTGTGGGGCGATCCCTGTAGCTGATAACGATCAATGCTGCCATAGCCACTCCAAAGGCTTTGGATGTGTTCTTTGTTGGTCAGTTTACTGGCTCCGGTTGCTTCCCGGATGATTTGCAAAAAGTACTCATTCATAGTGTCAACGCTTGCTTTTCCCTGAAATAAGGCGCAAAGATAATGATTCAGGAGTGTTAAGCGAATTCCCCGGAAGAGCAGCCAGCAAACGGGACGTTAATTCAATCAGGCGTGAGGCCGGTATGCGGGATTGTTCTGGTTGTAAAACGGATCGCGCAGGCAGACAATGGCCAGACCCAATTCGATGGCCGTAAAGGTGAGCCAAAAAAGATTGAACGATCCCAGATGCATCATCAGGCCGAGGGCTGCAAACACAATGGTAACGATAACCGTCCAGCGTTTACCTCTGAATAAACCGATTGTTACCAATACCTTTAGAATGAAGAAAGGAAGGCCGAATATAACGACCAGAACGCCAATGGAACCGATAGCCAGTGAGGGGAGAAGAGACTCTACATCGGGAAGCGCAAAGGCGGAGAATAAACCCCCTACGGTGAGGCCTAACATGATGACAAAGAAAAACAGGATGGAGAATAGAATTTGAGCGACGCCGATGAGCCCCAATACGGTTCCCTGCCACGGAATTACAGGTTTTGGTGAGGGTGAGAGAAGTTCCATAAGGTTTTGTATTTGGTTAAATTACCAGCGAAATTAAGACATAATCTCATGAGTCGCAAGTACTTTGCAGCCTGATTTGGTAAAACCCGAATGATGCTTTTTAAGCTTTCAATATTTTCCACTTACTTTGTTGCTAAAACAGACGATATGATCCATTTTTCGCACCTTATTTTCGACTTGGACGGAACGCTGGTAAACTCGAAGCTTGGCTTGCATAATGCGTTAAACTATGTGTTGGATGCCATGTCGCTCGACCTGGATAGTGAGGCTGTTATTGATCAATTGATTGGTCCCCCGATTCAGGATGGCTTGAAGCATATTCTGAATTTTGACGAGAAGCAAAGCCAGCTGGCTATGAAGCTTTTTCGGGAGTACTACAGTGAGCGTGGCATGTACGAGGCTGAAGTGTATCCCGGTATTTTGGAATTGCTGCAGGAGTTGGATGGTCAGGGGCGAAAGCTGTATGTGGCCACTTCGAAGAAAAATGAGTTTATGAAGCGGGTTTTGCGCCACTTCGAATTGGATCGGTACCTGGTAGATGCCGAAGGGGCGGGAAGTGGTGAAAAACATACCAAAGCCGAGCTGATTACCCGGGTGATGGATCGAAACCAAATTTTTCCTTCCCAGGAAGTGGTGATGGTTGGCGATACCAAATTCGATATTGTAGGCGGAAAGGCCAATGAAATAAGCACGATTGCAGTGGCCTATGGGTTTGGCAACAACGAGGAGCTTAAAAGCCTAAATCCGGACTATTTTGTCGAAGAGGCCGAAGACTTGTTTGATTTATTGGCTTGATGAAGTTTAACTTTTAGCCAACTACCACGACCATCGGCCAGTTTTTCATTTACTACCTGCCATTCACTTTGGAGACAAAAGCAGAGGTTCTCTGGAATTGGTTTTCAAATGGTGGTCAAAAAAAATCCCGAACCGGAGTCCAGGATTTCTTTGTGTGAATTTATTTTTATTCTAATATGCTGATTCAAATTGACGTAGGAAACGAACGTCGTTTTCGAAGAAATGGCGGATGTCTTTGATTCCGTATTTCAACATGGTGATTCGTTCAATTCCCATTCCGAAGGCAAATCCTGTATATTTTTTTGAGTCAATACCGCAGGAATCCAAAACGTTTGGATCAATCATTCCGCAACCCAAAATCTCAAGCCATCCGGTGTATTTACAAACGTTACAGCCCTTTCCGCCACAAATGGAGCAGCTCACATCCATTTCAGCCGATGGCTCGGTAAATGGGAAGTAAGATGGGCGCAGACGAATCTCGGTTTTTTCGCCAAACAACTCACGTGAGAAATAGAGCAGCGTCTGCTTCAAATCGGCAAACGATACGTTTTCATCCACATACAGTCCTTCAATTTGGTGGAAAATACAGTGGGCACGAGCTGAAATGGCTTCGTTGCGGAAAACGCGTCCGGGGAAAATTGCGCGGATGGGAGGTTGTGTTTTCTGCATCACACGGGCCTGCACACTGGACGTGTGGGTACGTAGCAGCACATCCGGATCTTTTTCAATGAAGAAAGTATCCTGCATGTCGCGTGCGGGGTGCTCCGGCGGGAAATTCAAGGCCGAGAACACATGCCAGTCGTCTTCTATTTCGGGGCCTTCAGCCACGGTAAATCCAAGACGGGCAAATATTTCAACAATTTCATTACGAACAATGGCCAGTGGGTGACGCGTTCCCAGTCGCATGGGTTCACCCGGGCGGCTCAAGTCAGTGCTTCCATCTCCCTGATCAGCATTCTCAAAGCTTTCTTTTAGCTCGTTAATCTTATCGAGGGCTTTATTTTTTAAAACATTGATGGCTTGTCCAACAGCTTTTTTCTGCTCGGCAGGTACCGTTTTAAAATCAGCAAACAATTGGCTAACCAATCCTTTTTTACTGATGTACTTGATGCGGAGTTCTTCCACTTCGTCTTTACCTGAAGCACTCAAGGCTTCAATTTCCTCTTGTAACTGCTTAATTTTGTCTAACATCGTCTGTCCTGTTGAAATAGATCGGCAAAGATAATCATTCAAGGGGGAAAACGTAAATTGGATGGAAGGAAATACCAAAAGCCTAGTCGATAATGGTGATTTTTTTCACACGAATATCGTTCAAGGGCCTGAAATCTTCGTCTGTTTGAAGCTTTACTATTTCATCGGCTACCTGCAACCCATCGACCACTTCACCAAAAATGGTGTAGGTTCCGTCCAGGTGAGGAGCACCGCCCTCAATTTTGTAAATCCGCCGTTGTTCGGGCGTAAACCGTTGTCCATTCTCTTCTTCAATGGCATCCAGTTCACTGTCGGAGTACACCCGGCCGGTGACAATGTAAAACTGGGAGCCATCGGAACGACGTTTGCTGTTGCCGCGATCGGGCTTTCGGGGGGAGCCTATCATGCCCCGCCGATGGAAGAAGCCTGGAACAATATGAGCCGGCAGGGTGTAACCGGGACCTTTCCAGCCTACAATGTCATTGGGGCCGGCGTAGCGGGTGTCCGCAGCACCGCTTTGAATGCCAAAGCCTTTAATTACACGGTGAATCAGCAGGCTGTCGTAGTAGTTTTCACGCACCAGCCGGATAAAATTATCACGGTATTCGGGCGTTTCGTTGAACAGCCGGATCTGAATCGTGCCATAGTCGGTTTCCATGCGCAAGCCTTTAACTTTGCTGTTGGCTTTGCTCATGGCCTCGCTCGCCTGGGTGCGCAAGTTTTCCAGTTTTTGCACGGTTGCTGATTGCTTCTGCAGTAGGGCTGCAATGTAGGTTGACGGAATAACCAAATTTTGGTTTTCGTAGGTAACAACTTCCGCATAACCCAGGCCAATGCACTGAAGGTTGGAAACAAAGACCGGAGTTCCGTAAGATTTTGATCGGAAGAGGTTGTCAACGCGGTATTGGTTAACCCCGGCAACCTTGCCGTAATTGAGCACCTGGCCGCGATGCAGGGGGAGGGTGTTGCTTTGAGGTTTGGTCAGGTAGATGCTTTTGGCGGTTTTGGGAACAATGCCCGGATAAAGCGGAATGGGGGTGCGTTCAATGCCTTCTACCTTTAGCAGCACCAGATTGTTGATCCGGTCAACGGCCAGAAACCCTGAAATGGCATAGGTCTTCTCTTCATCAAATGGAGTGATGCGGACATCTGTGGCATTCTTGAGCATGGATAGCCGGCATACAATCTCCTGTTTGCCAACAAAGAATGCCGTTTCGCTTTCTAAAAAACGCCCCTTGTTGAAGCTTTCAATTTTAACCAGCGATGGAACGAATTGAGCATAGTTTTGAGCCGAATCAGCTGGTTTCGCTTTTGCTTGTTTCGCCTCAGGCGAAGTGTTTTTCTCTTTTTGAGAAGACGATGTGCAGCTAATCAGGTATCCGCAAATGAGCAGAAAAAACAAGGCGTACTTTAGGTATTTCATTCGATCAGATTCACTTCAATGGTTACATCTTTCAGGGGGCGGTTGTTTTCATCGGTTTCCAGCGCAGCAATTTTATCAATCACCTCAAAACCGCTGATGCACTTGCCAAAAATGGTGTACTTGCCATCCAGGTCAGGATAACCGCCCACGGTGGTGTATGCTTTGCGCTGAGCCTCGGAGAACTCCAGTACATTTGGATTGAGTTGATAGGCTGATTCAATATCTTTCTTAACCCGTTCGGCAATGGCCCGAAACTCATCCACTTTCTTCTCGGCTTTCAACTGTTTTAGCTCCTCCCGGATAGCGGGGGTGTAAATCTGTTGCGTAATCTTTTTACGAATGGGACGGTTAACAGCCATTTCCAGCGTATCCAGCTGTCCTTCTGTAAAAACCTGGCCTTTTACGATGTAGAATTGCGAAATATCGGACTGCTTGAAGGGGTTAACCTCATCGGGTTGACGGGGAGCACACAAGGCACCTTTTTGATGGTAATAGTGTTTCAGAATTTCATCATCTACCGTATGTTCCGGATCGCCATAACCAATGCGCTTGCCGGGAGGTGCGTTGCGCGATGACTTGGAGCCTCCCTGGATCAAGAAGTTTTGAATGACACGGTAGAATAAGGTTCCATCGTAGTAGCCCTCGCTGGCCAGCTTGATGAAGGCATTGCGGTGCTTGGGCGTGTCGTTGTACAGTTCAAACTTCATGGTGCCCAGGTTGGTTTTAATTTCAACCACCCGGTCTTGCGCCTGACTCACGTTGTGCAGGCTCAGTAAAAAGAGTATGATCAGTGTTAGTTGCTTCATTAATCCAGTACTTTCACTTTCATTTGAATATCTTCTACCGGACGGTCATACCGGTCTGTTTCAACGGCAGCAATTTTGTCCAGCACATCCAGTCCATCAATCACTTCGCCAAAGATGGTGTATTCCTGATCCAGTGAGGGATAGCCTCCAACAGTGGTGTAAGCCTCACGGCGCTCGGCTGACAGTTTTTTCGCAGGCAGCTGGCTGGCTTCTGCGTTGGCTTCTTCTCTGATTTCAGCGACACGAATATTGAATTGATCCTGATCGTCGGCTTTCCGAAGCTCGTTCAGTTCTTGTTGAGCCTGATCCAAATGTTTTTTCATGATGGCTCGCTGTTGTTGCTGATTCATCTTTTGTTCCAGCGTGTCTAAGGCACCTGGCGTGAATACCGTTCCCTGCAAAATATAAAACTGGGAACCCGATGAACGCTTTTCCGGGTTGTCAGGGCCTCCCCGCCGGGCAGCAGCAAGCACGCCCTTTTTGTGGAAAAACTGATCGTTAATCTCAGCTGGCAGCGTGTAGCCCGGATCGCCTCCACCCAGCCGCTGGCCTGGTGTCGCATTCTTCGAATCCGGATCGCCTCCCTGAATCATAAAATTCTCAATGATCCGATGAAAGAGCAATCCGTCATAAAAACCTTCATTGGCCAGTTTGATAAAATTATCGCGGTGAATAGGCGTTTCATCAAACAAACGGAGGGTGATGTCGCCATAGGAGGTCTCTATCTTTACCACACTGCCGTTTTCTTTGTTACTTTTCGAGTTTACACATGAAACCTGGAAAAACAAGAATCCGGCAAGGCAGGTTATCAGGAGCTTTTTCATAGAATTTGCTTTAATTATTGAGATCATTTTAAGATGCTGTTGCTTTAGCGTTTGCACAAATATAATTAAACTTGGGAGTGTCGCGAAACGAAGATTGTAATTGCGAAAATCAGGACGTCTCTTAAAAATAAGTATCTTGACGGCCTCATGGAAAAGCTGATTGTAAACTCCAAAATTGCCTTGGAACCACTGAAATTCTCGCATGCATTTCAAATGTTTCAGGCGATTGATCAAAACCGCAGGTTTTTATCACCCTGGCTTCCTTTTGTGCAGGACACCGAGACTCAGGAAGATACTGAATCCTTTATTCAGTCGGTTACATCTGTTGCTGCCAAAGACCGCGACGAGGTATTTGTGATTTGGTATAATGATCGGTTTGCTGGTTTAATTGGTTTTAAAGATAGTGACCGGGTGAACCGGAAAACTGAAATTGGCTACTGGTTGATTGAATCGATGACCGGAAAAGGAATCATTGTATTGTCAACCAAGGCTTTAATTGAGTTCGCTTTTTCGCATTTAAAGATGAACCGGATCGTGATTCGTTGTGGGGTGGGGAATCACAAGAGTTCAGCGGTTCCGAAACGGCTTGGTTTCCAAATGGAAGGCATTGAACGGGACGGTGAAAAGCATCAGAACAGGTACATAGATCTGGAAGTGTATAGCTTGCTTCGGAAAGAATGGGCTAATGGATTGTAAGCTACCAATGTTACTTTTAAACTTATTCACATAAATTTTCCTTCTAATTTTTTCGATTTCCCAAAACTATTTTAATCTTTGAATCGTTTAGTGGTTTGTTCGACTATTTTATATTTGCAATGAATTTATGTCCTTGAGCCAATGAATAGTTGGGCATAGATTAAAATTAAACATGATGGAAAACAAGACAATTAGAAGAACCTTATACCGGGTTTTAAGAAAAACAGGTGTGCCTAGAAAGGAGATCGAACTGGACGCAGCCTTTGATGAAGACCTAAATTTTGATCACGTCGATTGGGCGTTATTCCTTTTTTATCTGGAAGAATGTTTCAAAATCAATGTACAGGATGAAGAAGTTTCCCGCATGCGTCAAGTGAAAGATACTTTGAATATGATGGAAACAATGGCATAATGCTAAATGTTAGTTAGCAATCTACAGAAGACGGCCCCAGGTCGTCTTTTTTGTTTTTTTTTGAATTTATCTTAAGCAAGAGTTGTAAATTGAATGTTATTTAGGAAACTTTAAATTCATCAGATTATGGAATTTTTACAGCAAGGTACAGAATGGTTAACTGAAATGGCTGTTCTTTATGGTGTTAAGCTGATTGCAGCAGTGGTTACCCTCCTGATTGGTTTATGGGTGATTAATATTATTTCGAATGCTTTCTCCCGCTTAATGGACAAAAGGGAAGTCGACATTTCCCTTCGAGGCTTTCTGAAAAGTATGTTCAGTATTATCCTGAAGGTTTTATTGATCGTTTCGGTTATCGGAATGATGGGCGTCGAGATGACTTCGTTTATTGCAATTCTCGGTGCGGCCGGTTTGGCAGTTGGCATGGCTTTGTCTGGTACTTTGCAGAACTTTGCAGGTGGAGTTATTATTCTTATTATCAAACCCTTTAAGGTGGGCGATTATATTGAGGCCCAAGGGTATGCCGGAACTGTTCGCGAGATTCAGATTTTCAATACCGTTCTGAAAACGCCGGATAACATTACTATTGTTATTCCTAATGGAGGCTTATCTACGGGGTCAGTAAAAAATTATTCAACAGAGGCGCGTCGCCGGGTTGATTTTGTTTTTGGTATTGCCTATGGCGATGATTACGATCAGGCGAAGGCCTTAATTACACGCTTGGTTGAAGCGGACACGCGAATACTGAAAGATCCTGCTCCGTTTATTGTTTTAAGTGAGTTGGCTGACAGTTCGGTCAATATTACTGTTCGGGTATGGGCTGAAGCTGCCGACTACTGGAGCATCAAGTTTGATTTGACGGAGAAGGTGTATAAAGAGTTCCCAAAATCAGGACTGAACATTCCGTTTCCCCAACTGGATGTACATGTTCAAAAATAAAGACTTACTCTGGTTATGAAACTATTTTTTTCAATGAAATATTTACTAAGCATTTTGCTGTTAATTCCTTTCATCGGGTTCTCACAATCGGCAAACGATACCACAAAAGTGTGGACCAAGGGCGGAACCATTTCAATCAATTTTTCGCAGGTTTCGCTCACCAACTGGGCAGCCGGAGGTAAGAGTTCGGCGTCGGGAACAGCACTTTTCAATGTTTTTGCCAATTATAGAAAGGATAATTTGAGTTGGGAAAATGCCTTGGATTTAGGTTACGGGCTTTTAAAAGAAGAAGATGATAAGCCAGTAAAAACAGATGATAAAATTGATTTCAGCTCAAAGTTCGGCTTGAAACCCTCACCTGAAAGCAAGATCTTCTACTCGGCCTTGTTTAACTTTCGCACACAAATGACCGATGGCTATAAATATCCGGATACGGAAAAAGTCATCTCTTCGTTTATGGCGCCGGGATACCTTACATTGGCCTTGGGGGCCGACTATAAGCCGAATGATAAGTTCTCGTTGTTGGTGTCGCCACTGACCGGTAAAATGACGGTCGTGTCGGATGAGGAACTGGCTGAAAATTATGGTCTTGATGCGGGCAAGAAAAGTCGATCGGAGCTTGGTGCTTTTATTAAGACCCAGTTTAAAACAACGGTGGTAAAGAACGTTAGCCTGGAATCGAAGCTGGACTTATTTTCCAACTATCTGGATACACCGCAGAATATTGACATTCATTGGGATGTTTTGGTGAATATGAAAATTAATGATTACCTCTCGGCTAATTTAATCACCAACATGATTTATGATGATGATGTCAACATTGCCGTCGATAACAATGATGATGGAGTGATTGATTCAACAGGCCCACGGATCCAGTTTAAGCAATTATTTGGTGTTGGACTGAGTGTAAAATTCTAAAAGGAGGGTTTTTGAAGGTGTTTTTAGATTTTCTGCTTTACAAAATAATTTCACTCATGAGTCCACAGGGCCTGTTTCGGGCCTAAAAGTGCCAGTTCATATAATCTAGGTGAAAAAACTTGGAATATGGTGGTACTTGAAGTAATTTTGAATTGATTCAAGAGAGGAAAATCGTAAACCTTTTCTTCTTACTCTCTTTAATTGTTCTCTTAAGCACACAAGCATTTCAAGCCGGCGAATTCTCGCCGGCTTTCTTTTGGAATAGGTTTTACAGAGAATTGAGCTAAGCATGGCTTAGCGGATGGACGAGAGAGTTGCTTTATGGAGGGTAATTGTAATACGGTTCATTTAACAAGAATCGTCTGTCCTTCAAACTCAATTTGATCACCAGTCCGTATTTTAGCCCGTTTGCGGTATTCAACTTCGCCATTTAAGCTCACCAGTCCGTCTTCAACAACCAGTTTGGCCATGCCCCCTGACTCTACTAGCCGCATCAGCTTCAGGAGTTTTATCAGTTCAATATAGTCTGTTTTTAATTCAAATTCGATCATGCTTTGCTTTTAAAGTTTTGATAATTCGTTTTGCTGTTTTTTGCTTAGTTTTTCAACAACCAGCCCATAAGAGTGGTCGATCCATTCCCGGATTTGTTGGTCGGAGACGGTGCCATCCACCAAAACGGTGTTCCAGTGTTTCTTATTCATGTGATAACCCGGCAAAACACAGCTGTGTTGTTCGCGAAGCTCAATGGCTTTTTCGGGTGTACATTTCAGGTTCACGCTTAAATCTCCTTCCAGGTCTGTCAATGCAAACAGTTTACCCATGACTTTAAAAACCAGTGTGGTTTCGTCAAAAGGGAAATCTTCTGTTGCACCTGGTTTCAAAAGGCAGTAATCTCTTAGTTCTTCAATGTTCATCACCTTGCTTTTGTAAGGGCCAAAAATAGGATTAAATGATCAATTTCAGGAGGTTGGATAAAAGGCATCCTTAAAATGCTCCAGCTCAAAGTTTTGTCCGTAGAAAATGATTGAAATGACATCGAACCGGGTGTCCCGGTTGCTGTCTTTTTCCAGAATATAGGCTTCGGCCGCATTGACCAGAAACCGGATTTTCTGGTTGCTTATGGCTTCAGCGGGGTGTTCGTAGCTGTCAGTGCTTCGGGTTTTCACTTCTACAATCACCAGCTCATCCCGGTCGAGAGCGATAATATCAATCTCGTAGTAATGATGCCGCCAATTGGTTTCCAGTATTTGGTAGCCCAAGGTGCGCAGGTGTTCTTGCGCCAGTTCTTCACCCTTATTCCCGATTTCTTTTTGACGACTCATGACCCAAAGATTTTAAGCAAGTTAAGGGAATGGTTTTGATTGGCAAAATTGGTAAATTAGTTGGCAAACAATTTACTCTCTGGATTGTCTTTTAAAATAAACATTTGTTCTCATTTCAACTGCCGTACTATGCTTAAACTGCTCCCGATTTTACTCGTTTTTTGTGCTGCTGTTGCCTATGGGCAAAACCCTGTTTTGTCGATTCAGCAAGCGGTTGATTCAGCCTTACTGAATAATCCCGACCTCAATCAGGCCAAAGCGTTGCTCAGCCAAAAGGAAAATGAATGGCGAACCCTGACAGGCATTGAGGCCCCTGAAATCAGCTATTTTGAAGAGGGAATGAACTCCCGCGCGGCCAAACCTTTTGAAGAAAGGCGATGGACCATTTCGCAATCCGTCGATTTTCCGCTGACGACCATCTATCGGTTAAAAGCGGTTAAGCAGGAAGCCAAAGCCTTAAGCTTTCGAATTAAGGCCTTGGAGAATGAGATCAAATCGCAGGTGAAATCCCGCTACATTGAAGTTCTTTATGCTCTGCACCTGCAGGCGTTGGGCAAGCAACAAAGCAAGCTGGCCGAAGAGCTGTATAAAGCGGCCTATGCCCGTTTTGAAACCGGCATGGGCAATGGGATGGAGCTGTTAAATGCCGAGCTGCAGGTTTCGGAAGCCCAGAATGTGGTGAGCGAATCCAATCGGTTGTTGCACCAGGCTCGTTACAGTTTGTTCTACCTGATTGGGCTTGAAATTGCTGAAATCAGCTATGACATTCATTTTTCGGACACCTTGAACAGCCGGGTGGTCGATATCAGCCAGATTCAGGCCCTGGCGGTTTTGCAGGAGCAACCAAGCTATTTGGCTGCCTTGTATGACTATCAGGCTTCTGAAAACAAGCTAAAAGAGGCTAAAAGTAATATTCTTCCCGACATCCGGTTCAATCTTTACAAGCAGAATTACGGCGATGGCTTCAACTTCAATGGTTTTGAAGTGGGCTTAAGTATTCCCATCTGGCTTCCTTTTGAGCAGAAAGGCAAAATACGCATGGCTGAAGCGCGGCAAACCGAAGTGGAGTGGCAGCAAAAGGCCATTGAACTGGATATGAAACAACAAATTGAACATGCCTGGCATAGCTATGAAAGCAGCAAACAGATTATTGATCGCTACAACGAAACCATGAGTGGGAAGTCGCAAAAGCTGCAGCAATTGAGTTTAAAAGCCTATCAGCTTGGTGAAATTGATTTGTTGAATCTGCTTAATGCGCAGCAAACCTATCTGTTCAATCAAAAGCGCTACCTCTTGTCTTTACGCGATTACTACCTTCAGCTGGCGCAGTTGGAGAAATTTCTGGATCAGGAACTAGTCTATTAAACACACACATCATGATACTAAAAAAACATTTTTATCCTTTAAACATGCTTTTGCTTCTTCTGACCCTTGGGGTTGGGTGTTCCAACGATAAGGCCAGCAAGGAAGTCCCGGTTCAGATTGAGGAATCACCGCCATCAGTTTCCGGAATGCCGGAAGGGAAGTTAATTATTCAGCTGTCGGACAAAGAGAAAGATGAATTGCAGATTGAAACAGCCAGGGTAAGCAGCAACATTCAGAATTATCGCTTACAGGTTCCCGGGGTGGTATTTCCGGCATCGGGCTATGTTAGCATCATCAGTACCCCGCTCGACGGACGGGTGAGCGCAGTCATGATTCGGGATGGTGATCCGGTTCGGAAAGGGCAGGAGCTGTTTAAAATTGAAAGCCTGGTGTTTGGTAACCTCGTGGCCGAATATTTACAGGGACTGGCTGAGGAGCGTTTTCAAACCACCCGTCTGGAACGGCTGAAACAGTTGGTCGAGCAAACCATTAGTTCGAAGGCTGAACTGGATCGGGCCATGTCGGATTACCAGCGGGCTTCTGCGACCTCTATTGCCGCTTTCGCCAAGCTGAAAGCCATTGGGGTGCCCGACCATGAAATTGAAGCCTTGAAAAGCGCAGAAAACATCGATCCGAGTTTGAAAATTCATGCTCCCATTGGCGGCAAGTTTGACCAGCGAATGGTGGAGTTGGGGCAATCGGTGAATGCACTGGAAAAGCTCGGTCGCATCATCGATACCGACAAAGTGCTCATAAAGGGTTACCTGAGCCCGGAAGATGCTCGTTCTATCCAAATGGGGGACTCTGTCCGGATTGGCCGACGCGACAATGACCAATTGGGAATCGCTGCAGTGGTGAGCTCGGTAAATCCGGGGCTGGACGAAGAAAATCGATCGGTAGTGGTTAATGTCGAAGTTCATCCGGAGGACGGTTGGCCCAAGCCCGGGGAAACCGTGCGTATGGAGATTGCAACCCGCTCTCTGGGCGAAGTGTTTGCGGTTCCATTAAAAGCGGTGACTTACGATGGCAATCAGGCTGTTGTCTTTGTCAAAAAGGATGAGAGTACCTACGAAAAGCGAGGGATTGAGATTACGGAGATTCAGGATCAGTTTGCCATTGTGAATGAAGGCATGCAGGAGGAGGAGGAAGTGGCCATTTCGCAGGTTTTTAGTTTGAAGGCCCTTTCACGCTTTGAAATGATAGCGGAAGAATAATTTAACCATCACGATTATGCTCAATCAAATTATAGAGTTTTCAGTCAGACAAAAATTCGTAGCACTATCTTTAGTTGTTTTGATGGGGGCTGCCGGGGTGTTCTCTTTACTGAGACTGCCCATCAACTCCCTGCCTGATGTTACTCCCGTTCAGGTATTGGTGATTACCAAGGCGGGTCGGTATTCGCCTTACGATGTGGAAAAGCTGGTGAGTTATCCCATCGAAACAGCTATGAACGGCTTACCCGATGTAAAAGAGGTGCGCTCCATTTCTCAGTTTGGCTTGTCGGCAGTGACGGTCGAATTTGAGGAGAACACCGATATTTACTTTGCACGCCAAATGGTTAGCCAGCGTTTGCAATCCATTAGCGATGAGCTGCCACGAGACGTTTCAACACCCCAGTTGGGACCAATTTCGACGGCCCTGGGCGAAATCTATCAGTATGAAGTGAAGGGCGAGAATTATTCCCTGACTGAGCTCCGGGAGATTCAGGACTGGCTGATTGCCCCGCAACTGAAAATCGTTAAAGGAGTTACCGAGATCAACTCATTTGGAGGTTTTGTCAAGCAGTACAATGTGGTCATTCAGCCGGGCAAAATGCGCAATTACGGGGTCGGCATTCAGGAAATCATCACGGCCATTGAGCAAAACAACAGCGTGTCGGGAGGTAACTTTTTGGAGCATAACCGGGAGCAATACATTGTTCGTGGTTTTGGTCAGATTAACCGGAAGGAGGACATTCTCAACATCGTCGTTACCAAGCTCGACAATAAACCGGTTTTTATCAAGGATTTGGCCGATGTGGAGTTGGGAACACAGATTCGGCAAGGCGGTGTTACCCGCGATGGGAAAGGCGAGGTGGTTACCGGTATTGTGATGATGCTGCGCGGAGGAAATGGGCGGGAAGTGATTGCTGAAATTGAAGAAAAAATTGCATCCGTCAATGAAAACCTACCCGAGGGCGTGACGATTGAGAAGTTTTACGATCAATCCGATTTGATTGAACGAACCACCGGAACCATCACCACCAACCTGGTTGAAGGAGGATTTTTGGTTATTGTGGTTTTGTTGCTGTTGTTGGGTGAGTTCTCCGGGGCTATCATCGTAGCCATGGTTATTCCGCTTTCCATGTTGTTCGCTTTCATTGGCATGCGCGAGTTTGGGCTCGCTGCCAACCTCATGAGTCTAGGAGCCATTGACTTTGGAATGGTGGTGGATGGCTCTGTGGTGATGGTGGAAAATATCATCAAAAGGCTGCGCGAAAAGCAGGGCGGAAAAGACACCGATGAGGTGATTATCAAGGCGGCCCGGCAAGTGGTTCGCCCCATCTTTTTTGGCGTACTTATTATTCTGATGGTGTATGTGCCCATCATGACCTTCAGCGGAATGGAAGGCATTTTATACCGGCCGATGGCCATAACGGTGGCTGCCGCAGTGTTGGGATCGTTGCTGTTGGCACTGGTGTTTATTCCCTCGGTTTCAGCCTTGATTTTCAAACGAGGTGTCAAGCCCCGAAAAAACTGGCTGATTAACTGGTTGCAACCCATTTATCAGCGGTTCTTGGAGCGCAACATTCAAAAGCGCGTTTTGGTACTAAGCGTGGCGCTTGCGGTTTTTGGCCTTTCCATGGTGGTGATGGTACGACTGGGAAGTGAGTTTTTACCTGAGCTCGAAGAAGGTTCTATTTTGGTGGAACAAGTGCGAATGCCTTCCGTTACGCTCGAAGAATCCATTGAAAATGCCAACTGGCTGGGTGGTCAGCTCATGAAAAATATTCCGGAAATTCAAACGGTGGTTCCCAAAACCGGACGTTCCGATTTAGCCAACGATTGGATGGGCGTTCATCAAACCGATGTGTGGGTGGTGCTGAAAAACCCTGATGAATGGCGTCGTGGAATTACCAAACAGGACATTATTGCTGAAATTGAGCCTTACCTGAAAACAGAACCCGGGCTGGCTTACAACTTTACCCAACCCATAGCCATGCGGGTGGATGAGCTGACCAGTGGGGTGAAATCGGACCTGGCCGTGAAGATTTATGGTGAAGACCTGGAAGAACTGAATCGGATTGGTGAGTCTATTTCGCAGGTGGTGGCTGGCCTGGATGGCACAGATAACTTTTTTGTGGAGCAGGCCATCGGACAACCTTACTTAACCATTGCTATTGACCGCGAAGCCGTGGCTTCATTTGGTTTGAATGTTGATGAAGTGCAGCAAGTTATTGAGGCCGGGATTGGCGGACAAGTGGCCGGTCAAGTATATGAAGGCCAGCGGCGCTTTGACATTCTGGTTCGTTACCCGGAAGACATCCGTCAGCAATTGCAGCAGATTCAGGAAATTCCGGTTTATCTGGCTAATGGTCAGTCGATACCGTTGAAGCGGGTCAGTCAGATCATTGCACAGGAAGGGCCACGCGAGATTCAGCGTGAGAATGGCTGGCGTCGCCTGATTGTGGGTGTTAATATAAAAAACATGGACATCGGAAGTTACGTAGGCCAGTTGCAGGAAGCCATTCGTGAAAAGGCTGTTGTTTCGCCGGGCTATTTTATCGAATACGGTGGAACATTTGAAAATCAGCGCCGGGCCATGAACCACCTCTTGCTGGTTGTGCCGCTTTCTTTGTTTATCATTATTGGTTTGCTGTACCTTAATTTTGGCAACATGCGTTATGCCATGATCATCTTGCTGAACCTGCCATTTGCCTTGTCTGGTGGAGTTTTTCTTTTGTGGGTGAGAGGCCTGTATCTGTCGGTTTCAGCAAGTATTGGATTTGTTGCGCTGTTTGGCGTGGCGGTGCTCAACGGCATTGTGCTGCTTGATCATATCAATGAAGTGCGTAAGGAGACTAAAAAATCGCTTAAGGAAACGGTCATTACCGGGGCGGTAGATCGCTTGCGACCGGTTTTAATGACTGCTCTGGTGGCCAGTTTGGGCTTTATTCCCATGGCCTTTAACTCGGGGCCGGGATCAGAAGTTCAGCGGCCCTTGGCAACGGTGGTTATCGGCGGTTTAATCACCTCCACCTTGCTGACCCTGCTGGTGCTTCCAACGATTTACTTGTGGGTGGAAAAACGACGAAACAAGCCGGAGGACAACCCTGAAGCGAACCCATTGACGACCTAGATAAAAGAAGGTGTCTAAAAAGTATAATTCTTCGTCATTGCGAAGGAGGAACGACTGAAGCAATCTCTTATTCATAAGATTGCTCTGTTTCACTCGCAATGACAGTTTTACATGCTAAAGCGACCTTTTGGACAGCCTCTTTTTTATGTGGTGGTCAGTACGGCCTTTTTTGTGTCAACCCTTAACTCATAATTGGCACCAAAAACAAGTGGTAAATTGCGTTCAATATGACCGGCCGGAAAATCAAAACATACAGGGAAGTGCTCGTCTTTCAGCACGTCACGAATGATTTCCCGCGCTGTTTGCCCAAAGGGTGAATCATTGTCTTTCATTTCGGTGAAACCGCCTACTATTAGGCCGTTCAGCTGGCTTAGTCTTCCTGCCAGCTTAAGGCTGTGCATCATCCGGTCAAGGTGATAGAGGTATTCCGACACGTCTTCAATAAATAAAATACGGCCCTCGGTTTGAGGTTCGAGCGGAGTGCCCAGCAAGCTGTAAAGAATGGACAGGTTGCCGCCAATAAGTGTTCCGGAGGTTTGCCCAGTCCGGTTAAAAGGGTGGTTGGCAACGGTTGTCGCCGGAAGTTTACCTGTCAGGGTTTTCACCAGTTCGTTAAAGCTCTCAGTCGATTGATTATCTTTCAGGTATAAGGCGGGCATGGCCCCGTGTATGCTGCAAAAGCCTTCCTGTTGAAGCCGGGCGTGCAGGGAGGTAATGTCACTAAAGCCTACCAGCCATTTCGGGTGCTTGCGAAAAGCAGACAGGTCGATCTGGTCAATCAGGCGTATGGTGCCATAGCCTCCGCGGGCACAGATGATCGCTTTGCAATGCGGGTCGTCCAGGGCTTGCTGCAAGTCATTCAGGCGGTTTTGGTCGGTTGCGGCAAACTGAAAATGAGCATCAAAAACATGATCGCCCAGGATTACCTCAAAACCTTGCTGGCGGAGTAAATTCACGCCGTCCAGTATTTTCTCTTTCACTACTTTTCCTGCAGGGGCTACAATTCGGATCCGGTCTCCCGGCTGCAAATATTCGGGTCTCAACATGGGGTTCTAAATTTCATTTGAAGGTACAAATCTTCCTGTAATGGCGAAAACCAAATTCAGAAATATAGCGTATCAGTAATAACGTAATCAGTATTAATTATTTAGGTGAAGTGCCATGAGAAAACAAGTCGGTATTTTAGGATCAGGAAGCGTGGGCCGGACATTGGCTGACGGCTTTTTAAAATATGGTTATGAGGTAAAAGTGGGAACGCGCGACAGACTTCGGCTAGCCCATTGGTTAAAACAAGCCGGAGAAAAAGCCTCCGTTGGTTCCTTTTCAGATGCAGCTCACTTTGGCGACCTGGTTGTTTTGGCCGTTAAAGGCAGTGCGGTGGAGTTTGTGCTCGACCTGGCCGGAGCGGCTACTTTGCATGGAAAAACAGTGATTGATACCTGCAATCCGATTAGTGATGATCAGCCGGTTCATGGCGTTTTGCATTTCTTCACCAAGATGAATTTTTCGCTGATGGAGCACCTGCAGGAGAAGTATTCGCGGATTCACTTTGTCAAAGCATTCAGTTGTGTGGGGAATGAGTTCATGGTGAACCCGGAGTTTGAGGGCGGCAAACCGACCATGTTCATTTGTGGAAACAATGAAAACTCTAAAAATCAGGTAAAAGAAGTGCTTGACCTTTTTGGCTGGGAGATTGCTGATATGGGAAAAGCTGAGGCTGCCCGAGCGATTGAACCACTTTGCATGCTTTGGTGTATTCCGGGTTTTCAGCACAATGAATGGAGACACGCGTTTAAACTTCTGAAAAAATAAGCCTGATCAGGACTTTCCTCCCAACCAGGCTATTTGTTTTAGTGGTTTTTGCTTTGGAAAAGGCAGTTATCAAAGTGTTCTTAGCTTCGTTCCAGTTTTACCGTAAAATGGCGCATAATGGGGGCTTCTTCCGCAATCCGGAAGCCTCTGGTGATTTGGTCCCGTCGATCCAAAATGTTTTTCAATCCGGCTGCTACAACATCCATGTGGTTATTGGTATACGTCCGACGCGGAATGGCCAGTCGCAAGAATTCCAGCTTTGGATAACGGTTTTCTTTGGTTACCGGATCACGGTCGGCCAGCAAAGTGCCCACTTCCACACCTCTCACTCCGGCTTCCAAATACAGCTCAACCGCAAGGGTTTGTGCAATGTACTCTTCCTTCGGAACCTGTTGCAGGAAGCGCTTGGCATCCACAAAGACAGCATGTCCGCCCAGTGGTTTCTGAACCGGAATGCCCATTTTAATCAGTTGGTTACCCAGGTAATGAACCTGGCGAATGCGGTTTTCGAGGTAATCTCCGTTGGTGACTTCTTCCAGCCCGATGGCCAGTGCATTCATGTCGCGTCCGGCCATCCCTCCGTAGGTGATAAAACCTTCGTACATGATGTTGTAAACCGTAGCTTGCTGGTGCCAATCTTTGTGGCGTATAGCCAAAATACCGCCGATATTTACAATCCCATCCTTTTTACTGCTCATGGTCATCCCATCGGCATATTGATACATTTCGCTTACAATTTCGCGAATGCTTTTGTTTTGGTAACCCGCCTCCCGGTTCTGAATAAACCAGGCATTTTCAGCAAAACGGGCAGAGTCGAAAATCACCGGAACCTGGTATTGATCAGCAAGCTCACGGATTTGGCGGAGGTTTTCCATAGATACGGGCTGCCCGCCTGAGCTGTTGCAGGTAAGGGTAACAATGATCATGGGAATCTGCTCGCGTGGATGTTCTTCCAACACGTGAGTCAGTTTGTCAATTGAAATATTGCCTTTGAAAGGATGGGGTCCGTTGGTGTCAAAAGCTTCATCAATGGTGCAGTCTATGGCTTTGGCCTTTCGAAATTCAATGTGTCCTTTGGTCGTATCAAAGTGGGAGTTTCCCGGCACCAGCTGGCCTTCTTTCACCAGAACCGAAAACAGCACATTTTCGGCCGCTCGTCCTTGGTGGACAGGTAAAAAGTAGTCGAATCCAAAGATTGTTTTGACTTTTTCCTTGAGGTGAAAATAGGATGATGATCCGGCGTAACTTTCGTCTCCGGTCATTAAGGCCCCCCATTGGCGGTCGCTCATGGCGCCGGTGCCACTATCGGTCAGCAGGTCAATAAAAACCTGGTCACTTTTTAGGTTGAATAAATTGTAATGCGCCTGATGAATCCATTGTTCCCGTTCTTCACGGGTGCTTCGGTAGATGGGCTCTACCATTTTTATTTTATAGTTTTCAGCAAAAGGTAAATCCATTTCTCAATTCATTTGAAGTTAAAGATTACATTAATATCAGTTAAATGAACTGGAAATGAAAAGCATCACGGTTTTTGATGTTTTTGAATTGGTCTGTTTTTGCTTGTACATCAGGTGTTGACATACAAGCAAAAATAGGATTTTGACCCGTCAAAAAGTATTAAAAATGTCAGTTTTGCTTACTTGTTTTTGAGGTCGATAAACCAATTGATGGAAGCAACGCCAAAAGGTAAAATGGCAGATTGATGATCGGCTCCGGGAAGTTTAACCAGCTTAATCAGATCGTCACTCACATTTAAAGCTTTAAATCCCTCATGCATCTGAACCGAAAGTTGAAGAGGCACGTAGGTGTCGGCTTCGCCATGGAAAAGTCGGGTAGGGCTTGTTGTTTTCCACGGCTGTACGCTGTTTTGCGTTAGGGCAGTTTGGATCGACATGTATTGGGCATCGGTGGCATAGCCTGTGCGAAAACCGGCTTGAAACAAGTCTTCAACCTGGGTGGTAAGCTCGTCATTGATTGCATTTCCGGGGGTAACTCCGTTGAAAAGTTCCGGAATTTTGGCCGCATATTGATCAGCAAAGATTTCATTCAGCGGATTGGGGTATTTGTTGTGAACGTGGTAGGCTTGCATGAGGTAAGCCAAAAAATAGGGCATGGGGTAGCTGTCTTGTTCCACAATCAGTTCATTCAACAGGTTTAAATTATACGGGCCGGCACCACAGGTAGTGGCTTTCAGCTGGTAATCTTCCAGGCCGTTTTGCTCAATTTCGTGTTTCAGCTGCATGGTTGACCATCCGCCTTGTGAGTAGCCCATCAGGTATAAATCTTCGTTAAGTGAGGCCGAAATATGCTCCTGGCTGACAAATTCACGGGTTGCCTTGAGCAAGTCAACCAGGCTGGGCAAGGTGTTGTCTTTTTCAAGGTAGGGGTGAAAAACCTGGGTGGACTCACCAAAACCTGGGGAGTCGGGGATAACCACAATAAACCCCAGCGCAGCGAAATTTTTGAGAACCAGAAAAAGTTCGTTGGATTCATCCACCGTTGGGGCTTTGCTGTATTCCACATTCGTGCCGTTTTGGAAACTAATTACCGGGTAGTTGCCCGGCTTGTCCGGAACGGAAATTAAGCCGGAAACCAGCAGCGGATCGTCCTCGAAAGTGGTGTTGTAAGTTACCTTGTACACTTGCGCGCCCGAGCTGACTTCATTGTCCATGGTACCGTCATCATCGAACTGTGCGGCCAGCAAATTAAACAAAAGCTGGGCCGAATTTTGGGTAATGGTGCCAAGCTGTTTTTCTGATTCGAGGAAGACAAAGGACGTTTCAGTAGGTGTAGGATCGTCGTTTTTTCCACAGGAAATAAGGAGAAGTGCCAGAAAAAGGGCGAATAGGAAACGGTAATATTTTTGATTCATCGTTGATCGTTTAATTTAAGTTTATTCTTTGTTTGATGCATGAAATCCCAGTTCAGCAGCCGATTGGCGCAGGAAATCACGCGTGTAATAATCCTGATCAATGAGCTGGCCGTTCCACACCATAAGATCCAAATCAATGGTTCGGGGACCGTATTTGTGTTGAGTCCGATCGCGTCCAAGTTGATCTTCAACTTCCTTCAGGTATAGGTTTAACTCCTCTTGCGACCAGTTGGTTTCAATTTTAACGGCTCCATTTGTAAAATCACTCTGTGCAGTGTAGCCAATGGGCTTGGTTTTTAGCATGGTCGATGTTTGTAAAATGGTACAGGATTTCCCGATCAGCTGCAGGGCTTGTGCAATGTTTCTTTCCGCGTCAATATTCGATCCGATGCCAATTATGCAGGTGTTCATCGCTGGGCTTCCATTTCAAAAGAGACCGATTCGGCAAACCGCAGGGCATGAGGTTTATCTACTTCTACTTTGGCGTGGCGAACACGTTCGTCTTCCATAATTAATTGCAGCAGATTTTTGGTCAAGGCTTCCAGCAGCTTGAAACGTCCTTCCTGCACAAAAGCAATGATTCGCTTGGTAATCAGCTTGTAGTCGTAAATGCCATCCGGCTCGTCCGACTCCAGCGCTTCTACCGGAATGTCCACCTCAATTTCGAGGTTGATTACTACATCTTGCTTGTTGACCAGTTCTTCGGGGTTAAACCCAATATAGGTTCGTATTAAGAGGTCTTTTACGCGTATTCGTGCCATAGTTTTATTCGTTTTTTCCCAGGTTTTCACCGCCATCAGCAAAAAGCAGTTGGCCGGTTAAATGCGTGTTTTCTATGATGAAGTCGAGGCTTTGCAAAATAGGAGCTAGTCCGCCGGGCTTTTGCATGGGGATGGCTTGAGCCAGCTTCCACAAGTAATCCTCATCCTTGTCTTCGGGAGCTAAGCTTACGCCCGGTGCAATCGCGTTGACGCGGATGTGTGGAGCAAACTCCAGTGCTGTCATCTTGGTCAGTTCCCAAAGGGCTTTTTTGGACAGGGAGTAGGCCGCAAAATTAGATTTGTTGCTTGTTATTCGGGTGTCAACAAAGTTAATGATCAAAGCTTCCTGACCCTTGTTTGCCAAATCGCGGCTCAGGATAAAAGGAGCTTGGAAATTGACCGCCAGCTGACGATGAAACAAATCCATTGATGTGGACTTGATGCTCGAAGGTTCAAAAACAGAAGCATTGTTGATTAATAAATCAAGCGTTGAAAATTCAGCGAGCACGGCAGGAATGAGCTGTTGAACTTCTTCTTCATTGGATAGGTCGGCCTTGAAAATACGGAAACAAGCTTCGCTAAACTGTTGGTTTAATTCCTGTTGAAGCTTTTGGGCAGCGTCAGCCGAAGTATTGTAATGAAGCGCGATATTCCAGCCGCGTGATGCCAGATGCTGGGCCAAGGCCTTGCCAATACGTTTTGATGCTCCTGTGATCAGTGCTGTTTTTCTCATCCGTTTGACGTTTAATTTGCGGCAGGTAAAACTTGAATCTCAATTCTATTAAACCGCAGAATTAACTGATTAAAGGTATTGTTTTATGTCAATAAAGACAACAGGAGAACACGGAATTTGTTTGTAGCCCATTATAGATTCCGGCACCTCCCTCTACTTGATGTTTAAGAATAGCTTTCGTAAGATTCTGATAAATTTTTGAAACTAAAACGTCACAAATTCCGAAAAATAAAACAGGGCTAATGTTCATAAAAGAGATTTATTATGGAAGAAAAAATTATCACTATTGCCATGTTGCCTTACGCTACCGCAGAGGTTTTGCGGTCGATGCTCGAAGCCAAAGGAATTGAATGTTCTCTGGAGAATGTGAATTTGATTCAGGGGGCGGTGGCTTCCGGGGTAAAAGTGCGTATTAATGCCAAAGATGCGAGTAAGGCGTATCCGGTTTTGGATAAAGTGTTGGGTAAGATTGATGAAGACTATAAAAAGCCGGAAGATTTTATCCTCATTCCTGTTGATTTTTCCAGCTACTCTTTAAAGGCGGCGGCAATGGCATTTGAAATTGCCCGAAAACTGAACTCCGGCGTGGTATTTTACCATGTCATTCCTCAGCCTGATTATTTTACCATTCCGTATTCCGATGTAATGGCTTTCGATGCCGGTCTTTACGATCACCTGAAGGAGCGGGAAGAATATGTGCACGAGGAGTTTGCGCGGTTTCAGAAAAAGCTGCTGGAACAGGTTGGGCAGGAAGTCTGGGATGCATTAAAAATGGAACAAATTATCAAGATGGGCTATCCGGAAGAAGACATCCTGGCTTACACGGAACTTCATCCTCCACGGATGATTGTTATGGGTATTAAGGGACCCTCGAATGAGCTGGATGCCGTGATGGGAAGTACAACGGCAGGGGTGATTTACAAGGCGAAGGTTCCTGTTTTGGTAATTCCCGAAAAGGCGCCTTTGTTGAATTTATCGTCGGTTAAAAAAGTGGTTTATGCCACCAATTTTGATGATAAGGACTTTCATGCCATTGATAAGTTACTGGGGCTGCTAAAACCCTTTAACACCGAAGTAACCTGCCTGCACATTGGCGATGAGGAATACAAGGAGCTGAGCGAAGCCCGGATGAAAAGTATGCGGAAAGTGTTGAAGAAAAAGTACCCGGATGACTCGCTGACCTGTCAGATTATGACTGGCAATGACGTGTTGGTTGACCTGGAAAAATACATTCAGGAAAAGGACATTGATATTTTGTCCTTAACGACTCATAAACGAAACATGATTACACGGATTTTTAACCCGAGTATTGCCCGTAAAATGGTGTTTCACCTAAAAACCCCCTTACTGGTATTTCATGCCTAGTGATTTCTGAGGTTTTAAAAGGAAAGAAAACAGGAAGTTATCGTGAAGTTCGCTTCAACATAACTTCCTGTATTTTTTTAAGGCTTGATGCTGGCTAGTTGAAGCTAGCCAATTTAGCCAGGTACTTGCCAATAATATCGAATTCAAGGTTGATAACAGTGCCGGGATTGAAGGTGTGAAAATTGGTTTCTGCGTAGGTGTAGGGAATGATTGCCACCTGGAAGGAGTTGTCTTTCGAATTGACTACCGTAAGACTTACGCCATTCACTGTAACCGACCCTTTTTCCACCGTCATGTAACCTTGCTGTGCTTTTTGCTTGTCGAATTCGTATTCGAATGTGAAATACCAGCTGCCATCGGCTTCTTCCACCTTGGTGCAGGTTGCAGTCTGGTCAACGTGCCCCTGAACAATGTGTCCGTCCAGGCGTCCGTTCATCATCATGCTACGTTCCAGGTTAACTTTTGATCCGACTTCCCAATAGCCCAGATTGGTTTTTAACAGGGTTTCCTTGATGGCTGTTACCGTGTAGGTTTTCGCCTCATTGTCCACTTTCACAACAGTCAGACAAACACCGTTGTGCGATACACTTTGATCGACTTTCAATTCGTCAACAAATGAACAGGTCAGTGTAAAATGATAATTTTCCTGCTCTTTTTCAATGGCTTTAACTACGCCGTATTCTTCAACGATTCCTGAAAACATAGTACTTCAATTTTTTATCCTGCGAAGTTACCGAATTCGATGGAATTCCAGAAATGGAAAGCCTGACTTTGACGGAGATTGACTGCCTGCAGAATGCAACCGGGAGATCCACTTGGCTTGCAAATACCGTTTCTTTCTGGTGTGACCAATTGCTGAAATTGGGCTGCACTTTTTTAATTCCGAATGTGTATTTGACCTTTTTCAGGGCCTGAACCGGGCTTTTCTGCTTCATAAACTTGAAAGTCAAAAGAACCATAGGTGAAAAAAATCAGGCCTGATACTCGCTTATTTGTGCTATCTTGCACAATGCTTTGGAAATGCAAAACGCCATGAATGATATTTTTAAAAAGATTGGTACGACACAAACTTTAAGTCAAAAAATTGAGCGGAATATCGAACGGGCTATTCGGGAAAAGAAACTTCCGATTGGTTCTAAGTTGCCTTCAGAGAGGGAGCTTTGTGAGATGTTTGCCGTGAGTCGAACAGCGCTTCGCGAAGCCTTGCGGCGCTTAAGTGCCCGGGGGTTGATCGAAATCAGAAAGGGGAGTGGCATGGTCGTGAAAAAGATCAACATGAAAGATGCCATTGACTCGCTGAACCTGTATTACGACTTGAAATTTGACATGAACCTGATTAGTCAGATCATTGAGTTGCGTCTGGCTTTTGAACCGGAAATTGCAAAAATGGCTGCTTTGAACCGGAAAGATGAGGACCTGGCTAATCTGGAGCAAAACCTGATTGATTTTGCAGCCTGCGATCCGGACAATACCCAGCTGGAATCAGACATGGACAATAAGTTTCATTTAAATGTGGCCCGGGCTACCGGAAACCCGTTTGTGATTGTAACCATGGAACCGGTACACAACCTGCTGCCTCGCATGCGGAATTTTATTTATGCCAATATTGAGGGTGAAAAGGAAATTACCTTGGGTTATCACAAAGAAATTGTAAACGCCATACGCGAGCGCGATGCCGAGCGGGCTTACGAAAAAATGCAAGCCCACCTGGATCGGAATATGCAGGTTTATAATAAGTTCATGAAAATTCCCGAACAGGATTAGTGCTCTTTGCTGGCCTCCAGTGCTTTGTTGACCGAACCATGCAAGAGCAATAAGCGTCTGGCCTTGGCTTCGTCGTAGCCCAGCTCGTCCATGATCATGCGGGTGCCTCGTGCAATGAGTTTTTGGTTGGTCAGCTGCATGTTTACCATTTTATTTCCTTTTACACGTCCCAGTTTGATCATGAGCGTGGTGGTAATCATATTCAGAATCAGCTTTTGAGAAGTGCCTGATTTCATGCGTGTGCTACCCGTAACAAACTCTGGTCCAACAATAGCTTCAATGGGAATATCTACTTGTTTGGCCAGTTCGCTGTTGGGATTGTTGGTAACACAGCCGGTCAGCAATCCATGTTTGCGTGCTTGCTTCACCGCTCCGATGACATAAGGCGTACGGCCTGACGCTGCAATGCCAATCACCGTGTCCAGCGGGGTGACCTTGTAATTTTGAAGCTCTTGCCAGCCCAACTCTTCGTTGTCCTCAGCAGCTTCAACCGCTTTTCGAATAGCCTGGTCTCCACCGGCAATCATTCCAATAACCAAATCATAGCCAACGCCATAAGTTGGAGGAATTTCTGAAGCATCCAGAATGCCTAAACGTCCGCTGGTGCCGGCGCCAACATAAAAAAGACGTCCTCCTTTGGTCATCCGTTCCACGGTTTGTGTCACCAGCTTCTCAATTTGAGGAATGGTTTTTTGCACGGCAGGAAGTACCTTTTGGTCTTCTTGATGAATATTATCAAGCAGTTGCCTGACATCCATTTCTTCGAGGTTGTTGTAATGCGAATCGGCTTCAGTTACACTTTCTATTGTCATCTTTTCAAGTTTATTCTTCGGTATGTTCATGATACTCTTTCAACTTATCGATGGGCCCCTTCAGAATGATTGGTGTCGGAAACCCATAAGCTTGAGCCAATTCATCAATGATTGGCTTGAAGTGCCAGGCCACAGAGCCCACAAAGCCAAGTGGATAATTTCCGGCTTCGGGCAGCTGAAGGATATTGCGTTCAAAAAACTCTTTGGCGCTCGTTGTCACCAGCCTGTGGCAGTAGGGGACTGCCAGGTGCCTGGATAGGAAAGGAGCAAAGCCAGCCAGGTACTTGTTTGGCCGTTCGGTCCGATAGACTCGTGTCAATACTTCTGCCTGATCGAGTGAAAATTCGCTTTCAAACAGTTTTTTACAATCGGCAGGCATGATGTTTTTGAAATAGTCGCCCAACAGTTTTTTTCCGAGTACCGCCCCGCTAAATTCATCTCCAAGAATGAAGCCTAGCGGAGGAATGCCGCTAACGATTTTCTGACCATCGTACAGGCAGCTGTTGGAGCCCGTGCCCACAATGCAGGCGATTCCGGCTTCGGTGCCAAATAATGCCCGGGCTGCACCCAAAGCATCGCTGGCTGTTTCTATTGAAACATTGGGGAATAGCCGTTCAAGGGCTTTTTTGATAACATCGCCTCGTTCCTGGTTGATAATGCCTGCCCCGTAGAACTCGATTTTGTCTACACTGGTTCCGGCGGGAAGAAGCAATTTTTCGCGAAGTTCTTCATAGATATCTTCACTGGTTCTGAAGAACGGATTAATTCCTTTCGTTTGAAAGGCCAGCTCTTTGGAAACCTTACCTGTCAGCAACCAATCGGTCTTGGTTGATCCACTATCAGCAATTAATCGAATCATGAAGCAAATATAAGGAATTTTGGTTCATAATAAAGAAAGTTATAAGATGTATTACAGATTTTGCTTTTGTGTGATTAAAAACTTATTTTTGAAGGAGAAACCTAACTGGAGTTTTTGAGCCGTCCAAGGATCAAAAGTTTTCTTTAAAAACCTGACATATGAACTATAAGCTAATTACGCTCCTTGTATTCTTTGTATTTTGTGGGGCTTTAAGGCTTTCGGCACAGCCTGTTATTCGTATCAATCAACTGGGCTATCTTCCCAAGGCATTTAAAACAGCTGTTTTGTTGAGCCCTGAGGAGCTTATAATCGATAAGTTTGAGTTGTATGACAAAATTTCCGGAGAGAAAGTTTATGAAGCTTCGGCTGAAATTGCAGATGCCTCGCTTTGGGGGATGCAGTCTGCCTACCGGCTCGATTTTTCAGCTTTCCAGGAAGCCGGTGGTTTCTTTGTTCAGGCAGGAGCAGCGCAATCGCCTTCCTTTCGCATTGGAAACGATGTTTACGATGGAACGGCCGACTTTGTGCTGAACTACATGCGTCAGCAACGTTGTGGTTTCAACCCGTTTTTAAATGACTCTTGCCACTTACACGATGGTGTTATTGTCGATCATCCGACCCGTTCCGGCGAGCAGATTGACGTGACCGGTGGCTGGCATGACGCCTCTGATTACCTGCAATATTTAACGACTTCAGCCAATGCAACCTACCAGATGCTATTTGCCTACCAGCAAAATCCGGAGGCTTTTGGCGATAAATACCAGGCCAATGGCTTAGCCGGAGCTAATGGAATACCTGATATTTTGGACGAAGCGCGCTGGGGGCTGGAGTGGCTTTTGAAAATGAATCCGGCAAAAGATGAGATGTACAACCAAATTGCTGATGATCGCGATCATAGAGGGTATCGTCTGCCCAACAAGGATACGGTTAGCTATGGGCTGGGGAAAGCACGTCCGGTGTATTTTGTTACCGGAAAACCACAAGGCTTGGGAAAACATAAAAATCGGAGTACTGGGGTGGCTTCTACGGCTGCCAAGTATGCTTCGGCGTTTGCATTGGGCGCTCAGTTGTTTGACGATATAGACCCTCAGTTGGCTGAGGTGATACACCAAAAGGCTGAAGACGCCTGGACTTTTGCACTTTCTGATCCTGGGGTGTGTCAAACAGCCTGCATGGTTTCTCCTTATTTCTATGAAGAGGAAAATTACATCGATGATATGGAGTTGGCAGCAGCTTCGCTTTACCAATTGTCTGGTAAGGATGACTATCAGCAACAGGCGCGTTACTGGGGTGCGCTGGAACCGGTTACCCCCTGGATGGCTTTGCATCGGGCAAGGCATTACCAGTACTACCCGTTTGTTAACTTGGGACATGCTTTGCTGGCACAATCCGCCAATGAATCCACTTCCGAGCAATTTCTGGCCCTGATGAAACAAGGACTGAGCCATTTAAAGCACTTTGCAGGCAATGATCCTTTTCAGCTTGGAATTCCTTTTCAGTGGTGTTCCAACAATTTTGTAGCCGGGGCAGCTACTCAGGCCCGGCTGTACCGTCAGCTCAGTGGCGATGAGACTTTCGCAACGCTTGAAGCGGCCCTGGTCGACTGGCTTTTAGGCTGTAATCCCTGGGGGACAAGTATGATCTGCGGACTTCCTGAGGGAGGTGATTACCCGGAAAAACCGCATTCTTCCATCACGGTTCTGATGCATGAAACCACCACTGGCGGGCTGGTGGATGGACCGGTTTACCGATCGATTTACGAGAGTCTGCGTGGGATTCAGCTTTTGGAACCGGATGAATATGCCAATTTCCAGAAGGGGAAAGCCGTTTATCATGATGATATTGGCGATTACTCATCGAATGAACCGACCATGGATGGCACGGCGAGCTTGAGCTTTTTATTTTCTTCGCTGGAAGTTGAGGGGCAAAAAGGCCAAACCATGAGCCGGGTGGTAAAAGACACTCAGGGGGCATTGGTGCGGATGGATACCACGAGCCGGAAGGTTTACCTGATTTTCTCCGCACATGACTACAACGATGGCTGCGAGCTGATTGCTAAAACCTTGAAGAAACACAACCAGGAGGCTTCCTTCTTCTTTACCGGAGACTTTTATGAAAATCAGGATAACCAGAAATTAATTGCCCGGTTGATGAAGGATGGCCATTATCTGGGGGCCCATTCGGATAAGCATTTGCTTTACGCTGACTGGGAGAAACGCGACTCACTGCTGGTAACGCGCGAAGTGTTTGAAAAGGATCTGGTAGCCAACTATCATAAAATGGCCGAGCTGGGCATTGATCCATCCGAAGCACCTTACTTTTTGGCGCCTTACGAATGGTACAATGAAGCCATTGTCAACTGGAGTAAGCAGCTGGGTTTACAAGTGGTTAATTTTACACCGGGGATACGCACCAACGCAGATTACACAACTCCTGACATGAAAAACTACCGATCGTCAGAAAGGATTCTAAATGACCTGAAAAGCTTTGAAAACGATCAACTGGCCGGACTTAATGGGGCTGTTATTTTGATTCATCTGGGAACAGCTGCTGAACGAACCGATAAGTTTTATCATCATCTGGATGAACTTTTGGATTTCCTGACCAATAAAGGCTACCAGCCAAGCCGTTTGTGATGAGGATGTAGGGTTGAAATTTTTTATGCTGAATTTATACTATGACTAATTCGCTGATTCTGACTGTTATTCTTTTGTTTTTTGGCTTGTTGATGGTGATTTCTTACCTGACCTCAAGAAATGCCAGCAACGATACTTTTTTTACGGGAAATCGCCGGTCTCCGTGGTACTTGGTGGCCTTTGGCATGATTGGTTCTACCATTTCGGGGGTGACTTTTATTTCGGTGCCGGGCGAGGTGGGCAACACGGGCTGGACGTATTTGCAGTTTTTGCTAGGCAACTTTGTCGGTTACTGGATCATTGCATTGGTTTTAATTCCTCTGTATTACAAGCTTCGGCTCGTTTCCATCTATACTTATCTCGATCAGCGTTTTGGCCTTCGTTCATACAAAACAGGAGCTTTCTTTTTCCTGCTTTCTCAAACCATTGGAGCCTCTTTTCGGCTTTACCTGGCGGCTGGTGTGCTTCAACTGGCTTTTTTCGATGCGCTGGGTATTCCTTTCTGGTTGACGGTTTTGCTCACCCTGCTATTAATCTGGATTTATACGCACCGGGCCGGAATTAAGACGGTTGTGTGGACCGACTCCTTACAGACACTTTTTATTTTAGGGGCCGTAGGGATGACCATTTGGGTTATTTCGGAACAACTGGACCTGAGTGCCGGGGGCTTGGTGGAAACAGTGGCCAATCATCCGTACAGCCGGATCTTCGATTGGGATTGGCAGTCGAAAACCAACTTTTTCAAGCAGTTTCTGGCTGGTTTGGGGATCGTGATCACGATCAATGGATTGGATCAGAATATGATGCAGAAAAACCTGACCTGCAAAACGCAGCAGGATGCTCAGAAGAATATTTATTGGTTTAGCCTGGCTTTTATCATTGCCAACCTGCTTTTTCTGTGCCTCGGCGTAATGCTCTATTTTTTCGTGCAGCAAAAAGGGCTGGCTATACCCGAGCGTAGCGATGACCTTTTTCCGATGTTGGCGATGCAATATTTTGGGCCATTGGCCGGAGCACTGTTTTTGCTTGGTATTCTGGCTGCAGCCTACTCTAGTGCCGACTCCGCCCTGACGGCGCTGACAACTTCGTTTTGCATTGATTTTCTAAATATTGATGCTGAGGCGAATAATAGCAAAGCCACTCGTTTTAAGGTGCACATTGCCTTTTCATTGCTGGTTTTCCTGGTTATAGTCCTCTTCCGTATCATTAACGACGAAAGTGTGGTGACTGCTGTGTTTCGGGTGGCTGGGTACACCTATGGTCCCTTGCTGGGTTTGTTTACTTTCGGAATTCTGACCAAACGACAGGTGAAGGATCGCTATGTTCCTATTGTAGGCTTGCTGTCGCCTGTGTTATCTTTGGTGATTGACCGCAATTCGGAAAGCTGGCTGGGTGGCTACCAATTTGGATTTGAACTTTTGCTGCTGAATGGCTTACTTACGTTTATTGGATTACTCTTGTTGACAAAAAAACATACAAATGAAAACAACGCAACGCTACCTCGCACTTGATGTGCTCCGCGGCATTACGATTGCTGCGATGATAACCGTGAATACTCCCGGCAGCTGGTCGCATATCTATGCTCCTTTGCGCCATGCAGCCTGGCATGGATGTACGCCCACCGATTTGGTCTTTCCATTTTTCCTGTTTGTGGTTGGGGTATCCATGTTTTTCTCTTTTTCAAAATACGGCAATCAGCTGAACAGGGAGTCGCTGGTGCGCCTGAGTCGGCGAACGGTGTTGATCTTTGCCATCGGCTTGTTCCTGAATTCTTTTCCGCAGTGGAGTAAGGATTTTTCTCAGTTGCGGATTATGGGCGTACTGCAGCGGATTGCACTGGTTTATGGGTTCGCCTCCTTGATTGTCTTATCGGTTCAAAAGAAGTACCTGCCATACATAGGAGGCATTATTTTGTTGGTTTACTGGGGAATAATATATTTTATGGGAACGGGTGACCCATACAGTCTGGAGAGCAATGCCACCATCCCGTTTGACCGAATGATTCTGGGTGAGCAACACCTGTACCGGGGCTTTGGTATTCCTTTCGATCCGGAGGGTTTGTTGAGTACATTGCCGGCTATTGTAACGGCAATACTGGGTTACTTGGCCGGTTCGCTAATCAAGCAGCATGAAAAATTGCAAGTACCCAAACAATTGGTGCTTTGGGGCATTGCAGGGGTGATCGGCGGATTGGTCTGGGGACAGTTTTTCCCAATCAACAAGGCCCTTTGGACAAGCTCGTATGTGCTTTATACGGGAGGGCTGGCCAGTATTTTCCTGGGTGTGTTGGTCTGGATTATCGACTTGAAGCATTATCAGAAGTGGACCTCCTTTTTTGTAGTATTCGGCATGAACCCCTTGTTTATCTTCGCGCTGTCTGGCTTGTGGGCCATTACCATCAGCCGGATTATTCGTTGGGAAGGCCGGAATGGCGAAATGCAAAATGCTTACAGCTGGCTTTATCAAGAGGTTTTTGTTCCATTGGCTGGCCCTTTGAACGGGTCGCTCCTGTTTGCCCTTACCCACATTGTTTTCTTCTGGTTTATAGGCTATGTGCTTTACAAGAAGAAAATATTCATCAAGGTTTAATGATTAAATTGCGGAAACCAAAACAGCTTTCGGTATGAAACGGATTCTCTTTTTTAGCTTGCTTTTCATTCTTCTTGCGGTAAAAGCACAGGCTCAGTTTGTGATGAATGCCTTGCTGCAGGACCATTGGGTTGACTCTGTGTTTCAATCGCTGACACCCGAACAGCGCATCGGACAGCTGGTTTGGATTAACACGGCAGCCAACGCAGACCTGGAGAAACAATTTGAAGTTGCAGAACTGATTGAAAAATATAACCTCGGCGGAGCTATTTTTTTCACCGGCGACCCGGTTAAGCAAGCTCGTTTAACCAACTTGTACCAATCGGTTGCTCAAACGCCTCTGATGATTGCCATGGATGCAGAGTGGGGGGTAGGAATGCGGCTTCCAGGAGTTATTGCTTTCCCATACAATATGATGTTGGGCGCATCGGATGATCCTGAATTGATAAGGGAAGTCGGGAAAGAGATGGCCCGGCAGATGAAACGGCTGGGTGTGCAAATGAGCTTCGGGCCTGTTGCCGACAGCAACACGCAGCCGTTGAATCCGATTATTGGGATGCGTTCTTTTGGTGAATCTCCGCAACGTGTGGCCGACTTCAGTTTGGCGTATATGCAGGGCTTGCAGGAGAATGGTATTTTGGCAGTAGCCAAGCATTTCCCTGGGCATGGCGACACCCAAACTGACTCGCACTACAGCCTTCCGCTGGTTCCTTATTCACGTGAACGACTCGACTCTGTTGAGCTATTTCCTTTTCGTCGGTTGGCCGATGCAGGGATTGCAGGCGTGATGACGGCTCACCTGAATGTTCCGCAACTGGATACGTTGAAGGGAATTCCTTCAAGCTTGTCTGCCCGCATTATTCAAGGAGTTTTGCGTGATGAATGGCAATACGATGGCTTAGTTGTTACTGATGCCATGAACATGGCCGGGGCAAATACCTATGGTGCGCCGGGCGAGATAGAAGCACTGGCACTAAAAGCAGGCAATGATGTGGTGGAGTTTCCGAAAGACATCGAGCAGGCGATAGCAGGCATTAAACGGGCAATTGAGCAGGGGAATCTTAGTTGGGAAGAAGTGAACAGCAAATGCCGGCGTGTTTTGGCAGCTAAGCGTTGGGCCGGACTTGATCAACTGGAGCCGGTTGATCCGCATGGTTTGCTTGAGGACCTGAATGCCCCGCAAACCGAATTGGTAAAGCGGAAAGTGATTGAGTCGTCGCTTACTTTGCTTGAAAACAGCCAGGAGCTGATTCCGCTGATGCGGCTCGATACCCTTCGCATAGCCTGCCTGACGGTGGGAAGTACCCCGGTGACGCCTTTCCAGAAGATGTTGGCGAAATACACGGAGATCCACGATTTTTTTCTTCCGGAGCATTTTTCAAAAGAGGAGCTGGAAGCCGTAAAGGAGCAGTTGCAGGACTTTAACCTGGTGGTGGCAGGCCTTCACTTGTATGAAAGTAAGACAAGGCGTTCGATGCAGGTGGGCAACATGCAGCGCACCAGACCGGAACGTCCCTATGGATTAAGCGGACAGACAGAAGCTTTGCTGAACTACCTGGCCAGTGATAAAAAGTCCATTGAGGTATTCTTCTCCAGTCCTTATGCCTTGGCTGAGGTGAAGAACTTTCAGGCACCCAAAGGCCTGATTATGGCTTATCAGAATGATTCACTGGTGCAGGAGCTCGCGGCTCAGTTAATTTTTGGCGGCATTAGCTCGTCCGGGAAGTTGCCGGTTAGCCTGGGAGACTATTACGCGGCAGGCGATGGTTTGACCATTCTTGAACCGATTCGTCTGAAGTATACCATTCCGGAGGAAGTGGGTTTTAACAGCAGCCGGCTGAATAGGCGCATTGATTCTTTGGTGAGAGAAGCCATCGTCAAAAAGGCCACTCCGGGCTGCAGCGTGTTGGCTGCCAAGGACGGGAAAGTAATTTTCAATAAAATCTATGGGTACCACACCTATGAACAACTGGTGCCTGTGCGGGAAAACGATTTGTATGATTTGGCTTCGGTGACCAAAATTACCGGCGCGCTGGCAGCTGTCTTGAAAATGACCGATGATGGACTGATTGATTTGGATGAGCCGTTCTCAAAGGCCTGGCCCGACTGGCAAAAACGTTTGTTCCATCGTTCCAATAAAGAAGCACTGAGTTGGCGGGAAATTCTGGCGCATCAGGCAGGATTGATACCCTACCTGAACTTTTGGACTGAAACCGTGGACGATGGCAGCTTGAAACCGCGTTGGTATTCCTTTCAGAAGCAGAAGGATTATACTCTGGAGGTGGCTCCGGGCTTGTTTCTGAATGAAAAGTTTACAAAGAAAATGTATCGCACCATTCGGAAGTCCAGCCTGAATGAACCAGGTAAGTATGTGTACAGCGGACTTTCGTTTTTGGTCATACCAAAATTGACTCAGCGGCTAACCGGCCAGAATTACGTCGATTTTCTGGATCAAAACTATTATCAGCGCCTGGGGGCTGGCCGCTTGACCTACAACCCGCTTGAAAAGTTTTCAGTAAACGAAATTGTGCCTGCAGAATACGATCAGTACTACCGCAAACGTCAGATACACGGCACGGTGCATGATGAAGCAGCGGCTGTGCTGGGTGGCGTATCCGGAAATGCGGGTTTGTTTGGCACGGCCAACGACCTGGCCAAGCTGATGCAGATGTATTTGCAGATGGGCACATACGGCGGATACCAATATCTGCAGTCTCAAACAATGCAGGAGTTTACCCGTGTGCAATTTCCGGAAAATGACAACCGACGGGGGCTGGGCTTTGATAAGCCCTTACTCAACAACCGGGAGTTAACGCCCGATGCCGCTTATCCTTGTATCGGAGCCAGCCCTGCAAGCTTTGGACACTCCGGGTTTACCGGCACTTTTGTTTGGGCCGACCCCGAAAGTCAACTGGTTTATATCTTCTTGAGCAATAGGGTTTACCCCAGTCGCGAAGGCAATTTATTAGGTCGAATGAATGTTCGAACAGACCTCCTTCAGATTTTTTACGATGAACTTGCTCAATAACATGTATTACATCTTACCAATTGAATAATATTTCATAACTTAGTTGGCAATTAAAAGATGGTGAAGTTGATTTTGTGTCGTCCTGACTGATTAGCATCTTTATTTAAAGTGCTCACTATATGATCCTTGTCTTATGTGCTCTACTAAACTATTAATCTTAGGAATTATTCTTCTGATTACATTAACTTTTCAAAATCTCTTGTATTATGAAAAAAAGCTTATTACTTATCTTTCTTCTGTGTTTGGTGATACAGCTCACCCAGGCACAAACCCGGTCGATTAGTGGAGAAGTCCGCAGCAAATCGACCAACGAACCTCTTCCCGGCGTATCGTTGGTGGTAAAAGGAACCACCCAGGGTACGGTGACTGACGTTGATGGTCGGTATAGCCTTTCTGTGCAGCAAGGTGCAGTTCTTCAAGTTAGCTTTATTGGAATGCAACCGCAGGAAGTTACGGTTGGCAATGCTTCAACGATCAATATTGAATTAGAAGCTTCAGTTGAGGATTTGACTGAAGTTGTGGTAGTGGGCTATGGCACACAAAAGAAAGCGAACCTTACCGGTGCTGTTGCTTCGGTGGATACCAAGGTGTTGGAAGCAAGACCCATTGCCGATGTCGGGCGTGGATTGCAGGGATCGACTCCTGGGTTGAACGTGGTTGTTCCCAGTGGAGAGGTTGGTTCTGACCCGATTTTGAAAATTCGTGGACAACTTGGTTCTTTAGAAGGAGGTTCATCCCCTTTGATTTTGCTGGATAACGTAGAAATTCCTTCCATTCAATTGGTTAATCCTGATGATATTGAATCGATTTCTATTTTGAAAGATGCCGCTTCAGCTTCAATTTACGGATCAAAAGGGGCTTTTGGAGTTATTCTTATTAACACCAAAAAGGGAGCCAAAACGGAAAGCGTTAATGTTTCATATTCCGGCAACCTGTCCTTCCAGAATATTTCGAAGAAAATAGAAATGGCCGGAGTTGATGCTTTGGAGTACTCGGTGCTGGCCATGGAGCGTGTTGGTGCCACTTCAATAGGAGCTTTCTGGAAAGTAACCAGAGATAGTTATGAAAAGGCCAAAGCTTGGGAAGAAACGTGGGGAGATCAAGTAGGAACAGGTGATCCGATGCTATATGGACGCGATTGGTATGTTGATGCGGATAACCGCAAATTGGGACTTCGTACCTATGATCCGTACGACTACATGATTAAGGAGTGGACACCTACGCAGCAACATAACTTGTCGGTGAGTGGTAAATCAGGAGCTACGGATTACAACATTGGTTTTGGTTACCTGGATCAAACAGGTATGCTGAAGCCAGCCAAAGAGGATGGTTTTAAACGTTACAATGGCTCGGTGCGTGTTGGTACGCAAGTGAATAGCTTTCTGAAGGTCCATGGAGGAACAATCTTTTCCAAGCGGGTTAAGCGTTATCCGTTTGCCACAGCTTCAACAACTGCTGACCCTTGGTTGTATCTTTACCGTTGGAGCCCAATCTATCCGCTCTCTACGGAAGACGGAGATCCCATCCGGAGCCCGGTTTCAGAAGTGCAACAGGCCAATACGGCTTTCCAGGAAACCAATTATACCAGCTTAAACGGAGGTTTTGTTTTAACTCCGCTTGAAGATTGGAATATCAATTTCGATTACACACATGCCAATGAGGAATACATCAACAAAAATCCGGGAACACGCTATACGGCCCGCAACAGCTGGTCGGCAGGAATTCCTAAGTATGATGAAAGCGGAAACCGGATTTATGTGAATGATGCCGGGCAACCCGTTTCTTCAACTGCTCCGGGAGCTATGGCCGCCTACGAATTGAATATGATGACCTATACAGGTGTGGGCTCAAACCCTGACCGGGTTTACCGCTATGCCCGAAACCGGAAATGGAATACCATCAATTTAAGTACCACTTATGATTTGGATATTAATGAGATCCATGCCTTCAACTTCATGTTGGGTTTGAACCGTGTGGGCTATGAATTGGGGTCAAACTACTCGCAACGCCTGGAACTGGTGGATTATGAGAATCCGCAGTTTGATTTGGCAACCGGGACACAAACGGCAGGCGGAAGTGAATATTGGGAGTCTCAACTCGGATTTTTCGGGCGTGTAAACTATAATTTCAAGGAAAAATATTTGTTTGAAGCTAACCTTCGCTACGACGGAACTTCCAAATTTCCTTCTTACCTGCAATGGCAGTGGTTCCCTTCATTTTCTGCCGGATGGCGTGTAAGTGAAGAACCTTGGATGGAGGCCCTGCAGCCAGCGCTTAGCTCGTTGAAATTTAGGGGATCCTGGGGATCAATCGGTGACCAGTCGGTCAGCAACTCCTTGTACATTCCAACGATGAGTGGCGGTTACAACAGTTGGGTAATTAGTGGCGCACGGCTTTATGAATTCGGCACCCCAACATCGGTGTCTTCTTCCATTACCTGGCAGGATATTACAACACTCGACCTGGGCTTCGATGCTCGTTTTGTTGACAATAAACTTGGCCTTACCTTCGACTGGTATCGTCGCGATACGGAAAACATGATTGTGCCTCAGGAAGGTTTGCCGGTAACTTACGGAACCAGTGCTCCTAAAGGCAATTTTGGTTCACTCCGAACCAATGGTTTCGAAGTCCAGCTGGATTACAACCACCGGTTTAAAAATGGCCTGGGCATTAACGTAGTTGCAACTCTGGCCGATGCCAAAACGAAAATTACCAAGTATGGATCAACTACCAGTATCAACTCTTGGTATGTTGGAAAAACCTACGGCGAAATTTGGGGCTACGAGACCGACCGGCTGTACCAGAAAGATGACTTTGTGTATGATAGCAACGGAGACCTGGTCACTACGGTAACAGAAGATGGTTATACGATTAATCAGCTGTCGGACTCAGAAGCGGCAACGCAAGGCTATATCCAATCGGGTAACTTCCGGTTTGGCCCTGGCGATGTGAAATTTAAAGACCTGAATGGTGATGGTGAAATTAATGCAGGAAATCGCTTAACAGATGATCACGGAGATCTGAAAGTGATTGGAAACAGCACTCCTCGCTACGAATATGGTTTGCGCTTGGGCGCTGACTATAAAGGATTCGACTTGTCTGTATTTATTCAGGGAGTAGGCAAACGCGATGTATGGGGAAGTGGCTTCCTGGCTATCCCCGGATTTCAAGCCTCTGACGGTGCTATGCCGCTGGCCATTGCCGGCGATTTCTGGAGAGAAGACCGGACCGATGCGTTCTACCCGGCTCCCTATAACCTGGCTGGGAGCAGCACTTCTTTAAACATGGTTCCGCAAAGCCGCTACTTGCTTGACATGTCTTACCTAAGGGTGAAAAATATTACGGTTGGTTACAGCCTTCCGGAGAACCTGGTGAGCAAAATGTATCTGAAAAGCCTGCGCGTTTATGTGGCGCTGGAAAACTTCTTCACCAAGGATAACTTGCGTGATCTGCCGATTGATCCGGAAGAAATTGCCGGTTATTCCATGTGGAACAGTTCGAACTACAATTTGGGCCGTACCGGAGTGGGTACGCCTACCTTTAAAAGTGCGTCGGTTGGCGTTCAGTTGAACTTCTAAAACGAAACAGTTATGAAAAAACAGATATTACTTATTTTACCCTTGGTTATACTTGTGCTGGGAGCCTGTGATGATTTCCTGGATAGGTCTTCCTTAACCGAGATGAACGATGATACCTACTGGACAACAGAGAACAACCTCCGATTATTCTCCAATGGCTTTTACTCCAACTATTTTGTGGGGTACAACTCGGGATGGGGAAGTGCCTATGCGCCATTACGTGGTTACTATTTTTCAGATGATTTCTCATCCACCGGCAAGCTGGGGAGCTTTGAAACTCAGGCGCCTTCTTCCCGGGCTGATGATGACGAGGTAGTATCGATGATGAATAGCTACGCCGGGCCTACCTGGAACTTTGCCTGGGTGCGTAAAGCCAATGTCTTTATGGAGCGAATTGCAGCGATGCAGGAAGCCGGAGTTGAGCTGAGCGAAGAGACTTTCCAGCATTGGACTGCTGCAGCTCGTTTCTTCCGGGGATTTGAATACAGCCGGCTGGTGAGTGTGTTTGGCGATGTGCCTTACTATGGCGAAGTGATCAATGATTCGAACCTGGATGAGCTATACAAGGACCGGGACGACCGGACCTTTGTGATGGATCAGGTTTATGATGATTTTGTGTATGTGATGGATAATATGCGTACTTCGGACGGTAATGCACAATACCTGAACCGTTACATTGCGGCGAGTTTCATTTCGCGCCTGATGTTGTTTGAAGGAACCTGGCAGAAATACCACCTGAACAATACGGAAAAAGCAAGCAAGTATCTGGAGCTGGCTGCTGATGCTGCCGACTTTGTCATGTCTTCCGGTATGTATTCTTTTACAAGCGATTTCCGTTCTTTGTTTGGATCTCAGGATTTGGCCGGGAATAAAGAAGTGATCCTGTTCCGGCATTACGATGCTTCAATTGGGATTACTCACCATGTTGCATCCTATTCCAACCTAACAGAAGGACAGTATAATGCGCCTAACCTTTCTTTGGCCAAAGCATTTATCTGTACCGATGGCAAGCCGTATCAGCTGTCGGCAGTTCCCAATGCCGATGAACTCAGCATTCAAAATCTGGCAGCCACGCGCGATCCTCGTTTTGAAGCTACTTTTTGGGATGCGCCCAAAAAAGAGTCGAGCACCTTGCTGTATGCTTGCAAGTTTATTGATCGGGTAGGGGTTACTTATTATGGATCAACTTATCCTTCGATGTATGGATCAAACACCAACACCAATGATGCGCCTGTGATGCGTTTGGGTGAAGTGGTTTTAAACTGGATTGAAGCCAAAGCAGAGCTTGCAACCATGGGAGGAGCAGCGGTTACTCAAGCCGACTTGGATGTGTCGATTAATGCAATTCGCAGTCGTCCATTGGACGCAGTAGCCATTGAGAAGGGCATTCAGCAAACTGCACCACTACTTCTGGCCGAGTTGCCTGATGACCCGGCAAGAGATGCTGATGTGTCAGCACTGATTTGGGAAATTCGCCGCGAACGCCGAATGGAGTTTGTCTATGAGCATTCGCGCCTGCTGGATATTAAGCGCTGGAATAAGATCGACTATATGAGTGGTGCCGATAATCCGGATATTCTTCGCGGCCCTTGGATTGATTTTGAAGCCGATTTCCCTGAGTGGCTGGTTGAAGAAAAAGAAGGTGTTCTGCGTGTTGAAACAGCTGATGGAACTGTTGTAACCTACAATGGCTCCAACGCGGCCGAGATGGTTGGCTACTATGTTCCTGAGAATGTTTCAGACCGCGATCCTTTTACTGACCGGGTTTACCTGGCTCCTGTGGGCAATGCCCAGATCAGTGAGTATATGGATAAAGGATACACCCTGAGTCAAACTCCGGGTTGGGAATAAGCGATTAAAAGAACTTTGAAAGACTCACTGGATTTTTCATCCGGTGGGTCTTTCTTTTGATAAAGCCAATTGAAATGATGAAGCGAATTTATTTTCTGTTGCTGCTCTGTCTGACTACGGTTTTTAGCTGGGCGCAAGCACTGCATTTTGCACATATTACGGATACGCATATTGGAGGAACCAACGCTGCAGAAGACCTGGAACGAACAGTGGACGACATTAACCGGCAGGATAGCCTTGATTTTGTGATTCTATCCGGTGATATTACCGAGTTTGGATCTGATGACGAACTGGAGCTGGCTAAGCGTATTTTGGATAAGCTGACTAAACCCTGGTACATCGTGCCGGGCAATCACGACTCGAAATGGTCGGAAAGTGGGAACAACAGCTTTGTGGAGGTGTTTGGCTGCGAAGAGTTTGCTTTTGAACAAGGAGGATATTTGTTTATCGGTACAGCCAGTGGCCCAAACATGCGCATGGCACCCGGTTTGGTGCCGCGCGAGCAAGTGGTGTTTCTGGATTCGGTTTTGACGAATATGGCCAGGCCGGATCAGCCCATTATTTCGATTAACCATTACCCACTCAACGAATCACTTTCCAATTGGCATGTTTTAATCGATAAATTCAAAACCCGCAATATTCAGGCAACACTTTTGGGGCACGGGCATCAGAATAAATTGTACAATTTTGAAGGAATCCCGGGAGTTATGAGCCGCTCGAATTTGCGTGCCCAAAGCGATACCGGCGGCTATAATATAGCAACCATTACGCGCGATACCTTGTTTTATGCCGAACGTACGCCGGGAGGTAAAACACATCCTGTATGGTGTTGGGTGCCTCTTCAAAATCATTATTTCAGTAAGGATACGACTTCTTACCCGCGGCCAGACTATATGTCTAATCAGCAATTATCAAGGGTGAAAAGCCGTTGGGAAATTCAGGATGACAGCGACATAGGGACGGGGCTTAGCCGATCAGAGAATTATGCCGTGTATGGCACAACATCCGGTAAAATTGTAGCGCGTGACATTCGAAACGGGAAGCTTATCTGGAGCTTTTCTACCGGAGGCAAGGTATACTCCACTCCGGACATTGCGCAAAACAGGGTTGTGTGTGCTTCCACTGACCAGAAGATTTACTGTTTAAACCTGAAAACGGGGAAACAGGAATGGGCATTTTCCACGGGCAAAGGAATTGTGGCCTCTCCGGCCATTGACGGTAAGTCTGTTTTTATTGGCTCTTCCGAAGGAGTTTTTCGGTCGATCGATCTGATGACAGGTGAACTGAACTGGCAGTTTGACCAAGTGAGAAACTTTGTGGAGTGCCGTCCGCTGGTTTATCAAAACCGGGTTTATTTTGGCTCGTGGGGCAATACTTTCTATGCCTTGGATGCCCTGACTGGGAAGCTGATCTGGAAGCGGGAGAAATACACTAATCGCATGTTATCGCCGGCGGTTGTATGGCCTGTTGCAGCCAACAATAAAATCTTTATTGTGGCTCCCGACCGCCGCATGACTGCCCTGAATGCCGAAACAGGTGAGGAAATCTGGGACTCGGGCGAATACAGTTGTCGCGAGTCTATTGGGATTTCGGAGGATGGCCAGTGGGTGTACATCAAAAGCATGTACGAAGGCAATGTGAATGCTTTTTATACGGCTGCTGATACCCAGGAGCTGGCTTGGGAATGCCAGGCAGATTTGGGCTACGAAATAGCCCCTTCACCCATCACGGAGGATGGAAATGTGGTGTTTGTGCCTACTACGGAAGGAGTGGTTTGCGCCATCGATAAAACGAGCCACCAGGTGCTTTGGAAGTACAAAGTGTCGCATGCCTTGATTAACCATGTGCTGCCTGTGGGAAAAAACCGGGTATTGGTTTCGGTGCTTGACGGCAAGGTCGCTTGTTTAGAATACGATTAGGCTAAGCTGACACCGAGTACGTACCTTACGCACCGCTGGGGCTGCAAAGGCTTTGTTTTCTTAAAGCAGAGGGTGTAACTTTAAGGGAGTCTGAGAATAACTTAAGAATTTGAAATGACTAAAATGCTGCGTTTCGTTTTCCTTTGGATTGTCTGCCTGGGTATTGGGGCAGGTTGCATGGTTGAGCCGTTAAAGGAGCCGGTTAACCGGATAGTGCTGAATGTGGACAAGCACTTTGTGCCTGATCATCGGGTGGCGGTGTTCGAGGTAGAAGCCCGGCAGGAAGCGGGGCAGGTGGTCCTTCGTGGTAAAACCAATGTTGTTGAGGCGCATCGGGCGCTTCTGGACAGCCTGGAAGTGCTGGGACTCTCGGTGATTGACTCGCTGAAGCAGCTTCCGGCTGCTGAGTTGGGCGAGCACACCTGGGCGGTAACAAACCTGTCGGTTAGCCCCATTCGGAAACGACCTTCTTTTGCTGCTGAAATGGTTTCGCAGGCAATTATGGGCACCCCGGTTGCTTTGCTCGACCGGAAGGGCAGCTGGTACCTGATTCAAACGCCCGACCAGTATGTGGGCTGGATAACGGGAAGCAGCTTACAACGACTAACAAACAAGGAATTAAAGGCCGGGATCAAGAGCACCCGCCTCGTTTTTACGGAAATTAGCGGAACGGTTTATAGCGATGCGGATGAATTGAGCGACCCGGTGTCCGACTTGGTGCTGGGATGTATGGTGAAGGGCCTTGGCAAGCAAAACGGTTATTGGCAGGTTGAATTGCCCGATGGACGCCAGGGCTTTGTCAAAATAGCTGACTGGATGACCTTTGAACAATGGGCCGTTGATCAGCCGCAGGTTGAGGCGGTTATAGCTACCGCCAAAAGCTTGTTGGGGCGGCCTTATCTATGGGGCGGCACCTCCGCTAAAGGCGTCGATTGCTCGGGACTGATCAAGACCGCCTACTTGTCGCAAGGCCTTATTCTGGCCCGCGATGCTTCGCAACAAGCCCGCTATGGCCAAGTTTTGCCATTGACGGATTCCACGCGTTTTGAGCCGGGCGATCTGTTGTTTTTTGGGGCCAGTAAAGAGCGGATTACCCATGTCGCTTTGTACCTGGAGAATGACCACTATATTCATGCGTCCGGAAGGGTGAAAATCAATAGTCTGAACCCGGAGCATGCCAATTTTGATGCGGCGCGAAAAGATGATCTGGTTTCCGCATGCCGGGTATTCAATGCCTTGGGAACAACGCAAATTACCCTTGTCAGGGATCATCCCTGGTATAACTGAACAATTATGAAACACAACCGACGGAATTTTATTCGTACCACCGGATTGGCTACCGTTTTGGGGCTGTCCGGATTTAAAACAGCAGCGACCATGAATCCAAAGAAGAACCAATCCGTTGCCCGGGGCTTGCAATTGCGCTTTAAGCCTTTTGAGTTGACGCTGAAGCATGCGTTTACCCTGGCAGGAAGTTCACGCATAACCACGCCGGTGATGCTGACGGAGCTGGAGTATGATGGTGTTACAGGCTACGGCGAAGCTTCCATGCCCCCGTATTTGGGTGAAAGTCATGAAACAGCCACCCGCTTTTTAGCCTCGCTCGATTTGGCGCAGTTTAAAGACCCTTTTCAGGTGGAAAAGATACTGGACTATGTGGATGAGGCAGCAGCAGGAAATTGTGCCGCCAAAGCCTCGGTGGATATCGCTTTGCATGATCTGCTCGGGAAGTTGATGGGGCGGCCCTGGTATAAAATCTGGGGTTACGATCCGGCGCTGACACCCAATACTTCATTTACCATTGGGATTGACAGCCGCGAGGTGGTTCTCCAGAAGGTGAAGGAGGCGGCACCCTATAAAATTCTGAAAGTGAAGCTGGGGCGCGACAACGATAAGGCGATGATTGAAACCATCCGTGAAGTGACGGACGTGCCCTTGTGTGTGGATGTGAACCAAGGCTGGCACGACCGGCAAGCTGCCTTGGATATGATCTATTGGCTGAAGGAAAAAGGGGTGGTCTTTGTTGAGCAGCCGATGCCCAAAACGGCGCTGGACGATATGGCCTGGCTAACGCAGCACAGTCCGCTACCAACCATTGCCGATGAGGCTTTGCAGCGGTTGGATGATGTTCAAAAAGCGCACGGGGTGTATGCCGGCATTAACATCAAGCTGATGAAATGCACGGGAATGCGCGAGGCCCACAAAATGATTAACCTGGCCAAAGCACTCGACCTGAAAGTGATGATGGGCTGCATGACTGAAACTTCCTGCGCCGTATCTGCTGCGGCCCAATTGTCGCCCCGGGTAGACTGGGCCGACCTGGATGGCAACCTCCTTATCGCCAACGATCCCTTTGAAGGTGTTCAGGTGGTGGATGGTAAGGTGGTCTTGAATGACTGGCCGGGCATTGGGGTGAAACTTAAGGATTCGTCTTTGTAACGAGGGCTTGAATTAAAAAGGCTAGGGCATAGGCACAGGCGAAGAGAAAGCCATTCGTTCAGTCTTGGTTCTTGGCTTCCTTTCTTTGCGCCTTTGCGGTTAAAAGAATGTTTTCTAGCTCAAAAGCCTCGTCGGCCAACCGAACCGCCCTACCCAGAGCGTCATTCTGAACTTGTTTCAGAATCGTGCGGCAGCGGGAGGTGAGAGGCGCTTCCCGGCTTTTCTAGCAGGGACCTTCTACTTGATTGGCGATAGTGTCTTTCTATCTTTTTTTGATTTTTTATTATTCGGTCTAATCGTACTGCTATTGAGTCAATTTGAGCTTGATTTATTTTTAAAGGTTTACCTTGATTTTCTATTGATGCAAGTAAACCGAATAGTCCCATTAGAAATGCCACAATAATTGCAGCTATTGATATTCTCACGTTTATTCTAAATCGCTTTTCTTCTTTGGTTTTAAATTTATTCTTTTCAAAGAGCCTCAGTTCTTCCGTACTTACAATTAATGAATCTCGATAATTTATAAAGGAATTAATAATGAAATCATTGTCAAAATTATACCTGCCAGCTTGTGCACCTTGGGTTTTAAATTGATGTATCGAATCGGATTCACCAATTAACCGGGAGTCTGGATGCTTATTTGACAAAGTGTAAGTAACAATATACCCCTCCTTTTCCAAATATGTCAAAAGCGTAAAAAGTGTATTGATAAAGTATATTCGTTTAAAAAAGAAATCTTCAAGCTCTTTTTCTCCTGCACCACTTAACAATTCTGAGTTTAGTGCTGTCGCAGTAACGACTCTTGTTATTTTATTAACCTCAATGATCATCTCTTTAGCAATACAGCCTAACAAGCCTGTAAGCATATTGCCCGACTTATGAGCATTTATATTCTTAATAATTTCTTTTTCTATTTTCGATAAGTTTCTCATAATTTTTCTGACATTACCGCAACGTATGTATGTGCGACACTTATATCTTATTAATAGTTACTCAACGCTCCCGTGTACTTGCTTCGCCTGTTTAAAGCTAACCAGTAGTGCCACACTATCTAATTCAACCTCAGCAAGAGCCAATTTAGCAAAACAAACTGATCATAAGCTCACTTTTTCAAAAGTTTTTGAGTCATTTTCATTTTTTGGGGTGCTGGCTGAGGCTCAGAAAAGTTGCCTGAGGTTCAGTTCTGCTCAGCCGAGGCTCAGCTGGCTTGTTTTTTATTGAGTTCTGTCCAGCTGAGGCTCAGCCGGGCTGTTTTTGTTCCGGTTTTGCTTAGCTGAGGCTCAGCCAGCTTGTTTTTGTTTCAGTTCTGCTCAGCTGAGGCTCAGCCAGGGTGTTTTTAATTGGTTTGGGCTTAGCTGAGGCTCGGCCGGAGTCAAAAAATGGCAAGTCGGCTAAGCCGTGGTTTGCATCGGGTGTTTGGCTTGATTTTCAGTAGAAAAGGCAGCTTTAAAAAGGCAATTTATCAGTAGAAATGTTTTTTATTTCATCAGAAGGTCATAACTTGTAGTTAATTATAAACATAAAACGACCTAACGATGAAACATTTTCTAGAATCTTTGCGCGTTTCTGCGCTTTCGAACCTCGAAGCAGGCCAATTAGTTAACCGGCACTTAGCCGATTTGGGAACGATTGATCAGGCCCTGATGACCGATGGGCCATTTAACAACTACATGAGTAAGTTAAGTGATCATAGTGATTTGTTCGAGAAGGCCATGGCACAGATCAGGGCGAGTGAAATAACCCTGAATATTGCCAATGCCGATACCAAACGCGATAAGTCGAACCAGGCCTGCCGGCGATGTTTGGCCCTTTATGCCCTTTCGGACGACCCGGAGGAAGTGGCTGCCAGCCGTAGCCTGAACCTGATTTTCAAAAACTTTAGAAATTTGCCCAACCTGAATTACGAAGCCGAAACGATTGCCATTGACAAATTGATCAGCGATTTAGAAGAACCAACGGCTGCGGCGCATGTCAGTACCCTAAACATGGAGCGCTATATTACGCGTTTAAAGGCCGACAATGAAGCTTTTAAAGTGTTGTTTGGTCAGCGTATTCAAACCGAAGCCCAAACGGAAGATTACGATATGAAGATCATCCGCCGGGAAACCTTTCAAACCTATCGGGATTTCTGCAATTACGTGTTGGCCATGGCTAAGGCCCAAGGCACTCCGTTGTTTGAAGAGGCCCTGGATTTAATCAACGCCGGACGAAATTACTACGCGAATATGTTAGCCCGCCGAAATCCGAAAGAAGAAGCCTTAAGTCCGAACTAATAAGGTGAAATATCCTCATTTTCTATGAAAATAAACCCGCCGGTTCTCACTGGTGGGTTTGTTTTTTGGTAATCGCTGCATCGGCTCGGGCTTATCCTTCCTTTGTATGTTTCTAAAGGTTATCGCTCCTTGCTCTAGTTGTCCTGATGTTCGAAAATCAGTTTCCCATCTTTCCTAAATTGTATGTCGTTGCCTTTCCCTCTCAATTCAAATCTGTCATTTGCATACCAAATACCAGATGCCGCTCTTTTTCTGATAAGCTCTGTCTTTTCTCCCTCAAAATCTACGGTTACAATATCTTTTGCATTGTCAAAAGTCATTTTAAGTGTGTTGCCATTTTTATCAGTCAGTGATTGGCTTATGATGTTTTCCGAATCCGTTGTTATTGTTTCGGTTTTTGTTTTTCCTGGGTTTTCTTTAATTGTTTTTTGATTGCAAGCTGTCATTAATACCATTGCAACTAAAGCGATTGTCAAAAATTGTTTTGTCATCTTTTTCTTTTTACTAATTAAACTTAATCTTTTGGGGGCTTTCTCCAATTACTGCTTATGGGTTCCTGCTAAGGCTAGTTTGAAACGCCACACAATCTAATTCAGCGGCAGCAAGAGGCAAGATAGCAAAACAAGCTGATCATAAGCCTGCTTTTTCAAAAGTTTTTGAGTCATTTTCATTTTTTGGGGTGCTCGCTGAGGCTCAGCCGTAGTCTTGCATCGGAACTCATGTTTCTGAGTACCTTACTTTGCGGTTAACAGCGTGTTTTTTAGCTCGAAAGCCTCGTAGTCCAACCAAACCGCCCCAACCGGAGCGTCATTCTGAACTTGTTTCAGAATCTTGGTTTCCTGTTGCATCAAGCCCAATTGTTGCTCCCGCGCGATTGTATCGCGTGGTTAAGGCTAGCTGGAAATACCACACGATACAATCGTGCGGTAGCGGGGAGGCTCAGCCGTAGTCTTGCATCTGAACTCATGTTTCTGAGTACCTTGCTTTGCGGTTAACAGCGTGTTTTTTAGCTCGAAAGCCTCCTAGGCCGTCCTTTTCACCTGGCGGTGAAGTTGGGGAGTTAGGTTTTGCTAGCTTCGTGCCTTCTTTTCTTCGCGGTTCTCTTTGCGCCTTTGCGGTTAGGAAAAATGTATTTCAATTCAGAAGACTCGCTGGCCGCTCCTTGTTTTTGGAAGATAAGGCGCAGGCATAGGCGAAGGGAAAGCCATCTGTTCTGTCTTGGCTCTTCAAATCCAGCAATCCGAAAATCCAAAAAACCGATTGTGCGACCCTACTTTTTTCGGGTAGTTACGTAGTTTACCAGCTCGATCAGCGCGGTGCGGGAGTCCGATTCTGGGAATTCGTTGATGGCCGTAATGGCGCGGTCGCGGTAGTAATTCATTTGCTCGGTGGCATAATCCAGTCCGCCGCGTTCCACCACCAGCTTAACCAGTTCCTGCACCTTGGCGGTGTTTTTGTTTTTGCGCTTCACCTCGTGCAAAATCCGGCGTTTTTCCTTGTCGTCCGAGTTACTCAGCACATAAAGCAAGGGGAGAGTAATCTTCTTCTCCTTGATGTCATTTCCGGTGGGTTTGCCCAGCAAGCCCTTGGCCTGGTAGTCGAAAATATCATCCTTAATCTGGAAGGCAATTCCCGCGTCAATTCCAATCCGGAACATTTTTTCAACCACCGTTTCGTCGTCGGTAACCGAAGCAGCCCCAATAGCCATACTGGTGGCAATCAGCGAAGCGGTTTTCTTTTCAATAATTTCGAAGTAGGTATCGTAATCAATATCGAGTTTGCGGCTTTTGCGCATCTGTAAAATCTCGCCTTCGCTCATGTCTTTAACCGAACGGCTGATTAAATGCAGGAAATTGTATTTTTTGTTGTCGATGTTCAGCAGCATGCCTTTGGCCAGAATGTAGTCGCCCACCAGCACGGCCAGTTTGTTCTTCCACAACGCATTGATGGAGAAGCTTCCGCGTCGCTCATACGATTCGTCCACCACATCGTCGTGCACCAGGGTGGCGGTGTGCAAAAGCTCAATGGATGAGGCCGCCATGTTGGTGGATTCATTGAAGTCACCATTCATTTTGGCCGCCAGAAAAACGAACATCGGGCGCATTTGCTTGCCCTTCTTTCGCAAAAGGTAATTGATGATGAGTGATAAAAAGGGGATATCACTTTGGATTGTTGCCTTGAAGTAATCTTCAAAGGCTTCCAACTCAGTTTGTATGGGGGCTTTAATGATATCCAAAGAAGTCATCTGTTTGATTTTGGAACGGTTCAAAAATAGTAAATTAATTAAGTTTTTGCTTGAATGTCTCCGTCTAACACAAATTTCAACTGGATTTGTTCATGGCTGGCTGGCTGAGGGATATTTGTATTCTTTCTAAAATGGGGCTATTCCGAAACTTTTATTTCACTTGAATATTAAATATTTATATATTTGCATTTGTAATTAGAAAACAACATGATAAAGATTCAGGAAATAGACCCCGACCGGTTGGAAATGGCCGCCAATATGCTGAAAGCAATTGCACATCCCATGCGGATTGCCATATTGAAACACCTGGAAGGAGGCAAGAAATTGACCGTTACGCAAATTCATGAGCTTTTGGGGATTGAACAATCCACGACTTCCCATCATTTGGGTATCTTGAAAGATAAAGGTGTTTTGTGTTCACGTCGTGAAGGTAAAAACACGTTTTACTACCTGAAACATGATGTGTTAAGCCAGGTGGTGGATTGCCTGGAACGCTGTACTTGCGGAGAATAATGGATGAAAACTACGATAGTTTAAAAGCCGGCGGAAAGCCGGCTTTTTTCGTTTATTGACTGGAAGTTCTTAATTTCGCGGCATTAATATTTATCGATGACAAAAATCAGAGTAAGCAAGCAATTTGGGTTTGAAATGTCTCATGCCCTGACCAATTACGATGGGCTGTGCAGTAACCTGCACGGGCATTCTTATAAGCTGCAGGTGACCATTATGGGAGAACCATTGTACAAGGCAGGCGACCCCAAAGACGGGATGGTAATGGATTTTAGTGTGTTGAAAAAGCTGGTTGAAAAGCATATTGTCGAGCCCTTGGATCACTCCATCATGCTCAACAATGTGGCGGCCCACAATAAGCTAAGCGAGCTGGGCGAGCTGTATAGGCGGCAGCACTTGGTTAATTTTCAGCCAACAACGGAAAATATGGTTATTTTTATTGCTGATAAGCTTAAGCATATTTTGCCTGAACATCTTGAATTATTTAGTGTTCGGCTGTATGAAACCAAGAACTCGTTTGCCGAGTGGTTCGCTTCCGATAACCCTTAAAAAATAGCAACATGCCTGAACAGAATGAACAAAATAACCGACTTTTTCTACTCGATGCCTACGCGTTGATTTACCGTTCGTATTTCGCGTTCATCAAAAATCCGCGCTTCAACTCGAAGGGGCTAAACACTTCTACCATGCTGGGGTTTGTCAACTCGCTGGAGCAGTTGCTGAACAAGGAAAACCCCACGCACATTGCCGTGGTTTTCGATGTGCATGCGCCCACTTTCCGGCACGAGCTGTTTGATGAATACAAAGGCACGCGTGATGAGATGCCCGAAGACATTCGCAAAGCCATTCCCTGGGTTCGGAAGATTATTGAAGCCTATAACATTCCGATTCTGGAAAAAGAAGGTTTTGAAGCCGACGATGTGATTGGCACCCTGGCCAAGAAAGGCGAAAAAGCCGGTTACCAGGTTTTTATGATGACTCCGGACAAGGATTATGCGCAACTGGTTTCCGACAATATTTTCATGTATAAACCCGGACGTGCCGGTAACGATGTGGAAGTGTGGGGAGTGGAGCAAGTGAAGGAGAAGTTTGAGGTTGAAACACCGGAGCAGGTAATCGATATTCTGGGCCTGATGGGCGACTCGGCCGATAACATTCCCGGATGCCCTGGTATTGGCCCGAAAACGGCCATGAAACTCATTTCGGCCTATCATTCCATCGACGGCATTTACGAGCACATTAACGAGCTGAAAGGGAAGCAGAAGGAAAACCTGGAGAACCATGAAGAGCAGGTGCGCCTGTCGCGTAAGCTGGCCACCATTGTGCTGGATGTTCCGGTTGACTTTGATGAAAAGTCACTGACCAAAGATGCTCCTAACTTGGAGGTGCTGCGCGATATCTACAACGAGCTGGAGTTTCGTACGATGGCTCAAAAGCTGGGGGTACCCGAAAAGCCGGCTCAGGCCAGTTTTGAACAAGGAACCTTGTTTGGCGGAAGCCAAGGCACCGAACCGGTTATGCGAAAAGACTTAAACAATCTTGAGAATACGCCGCACCAGTATTTCCTGGTTGAAAATGCGATGCAACGGGCCAGCCTCCGCGCTGAGTTATCGGTACAGGAAGAGTTTTGTTTCGACACGGAAACCACCGGGCTGGACACCCATTCGGCTGAGCTGGTATGTTTGTCGTTTGCCTTTAAAAAAGGGGAAGCTTACTGTGTAACGCTGCCGCGCAAACGCGAAGAAGCCCAAAAGGTGGTGGAAGAATTCCGCCTGGTTTTTGAGGATGAAAACGTGCGTAAAATCGGGCAAAACATCAAGTACGATATCCTGATGCTGAAACATTATGGGGTAGAGGTTCGCGGTCCGCTTTACGATACCATGATAGCGCATTACCTTATTCAGCCCGAATTGCGGCACAACCTCGATTATCTGTGCGAGACTTACCTGGGCTACCAGAAGGTGGAAACCGAAAGCCTGATTGGCAAGAAAGGGAAGAAGCAACAAACCATGCGTCAGGTGCCGGTGGACAAGCTGAAAGACTATGCCTGCGAAGATGCTGACCTGACCTTGCAGCTGAAGCTGGCCCTCGATCCGGATTTGGATAAAACGGGTGTTCGCCCGGTTTTCGAAGAAATTGAAATGCCACTTATTCCGGTTTTGGCCGACATGGAAATGACCGGAGTAAGCCTGAATACGAAAGAGCTGGATGTGTTTGCAGATCAATTACGCACGCAAATCATTGCGCTCGAAAAAGAAATTATTGAACTGGCTGGCGAAGAATTTAATGTTTCGTCGCCCAAGCAGCTGGGGCCCATTTTGTTTGAGAAACTGAACATTGTGAGCAAGGCCAAAAAGACCAAATCCAAGCAATATTCAACTTCCGAAGAGGTGTTGAGTAAGCTGGTGGATAAACACCCGATTGTTCCAAAAATTTTGGAGTTCAGAGGATTGAAAAAGCTGCTTTCGACGTATGTAGAAGCTTTGCCGCTGCTGGTCAATCCGAAAACCGGCAGACTGCATACCAGCTACAATCAGGCCATTGCAGCTACCGGACGCTTGAGTTCGACCAACCCCAACCTTCAGAATATTCCGATCCGGGATGAAAACGGCCGCGAAATTCGTCGGGCTTTTACGGCCTCGGATGAGAACCACCTGTTTTTGTCGGCTGACTACTCGCAAATTGAGTTGCGGATTATGGCGGCCCTCAGTAAAGATGAGCATTTGCTGGAAGCTTTCCGGAACCAGCAGGATGTGCATGCGGCTACGGCTGCCAAAATCTACAAGGTGCCGCTGGAAGAGGTGACTTCGGATATGCGCAGGAAAGCCAAGACCGCCAACTTTGGGATTATCTACGGAATTTCTGCCTTTGGCTTGTCCGAACGGTTGAACATTTCGCGTAGTGAGGCCAAAGAGCTGATTGATGGCTACTTCGAGAACTTCTCAAGGGTGAAGGAATTTATGGATGAAAGTATCCAGCTGGCGCGCGATAAAGGGTATGTGGAAACCATTCGCGGACGCCGCCGCTACCTGAAAGATATTGAGTCGGCCAATGCCGTGGTGCGTGGTGTGGCTGAACGAAACGCCATCAATGCGCCTATTCAGGGCTCAGCAGCCGATATCATCAAGCTGGCTATGATCAACATCTGGAAAGTGCTGAATGCGCAAAATCTGAAGGCTAAAATGACCTTACAGGTGCATGATGAATTGAACTTCGATGTTCCGAAAGACGAGCTGGAGCAAGTGAAGAAGATTGTAAAAGAGCAAATGGAGCACGCTGTTGACATTGGGCTGCCACTCACAGTTGAAATGGATGCCGCTTCAAACTGGATGGAAGCGCACTAGATAAAATCAAACGAGACGATCGCCGCAGCAATCGTCTCGTTTTTGTTTTAGCCGATCAGGCCAAAGTATTGCATGATGACTTTTAGTAGAACCAGAGCGGTAATAAGACCCACCATTCCGATTCCAAACCAGATGAAATCCTTATTTGATTTTTTCTCTACTTCGGGTGTTTTATTTTGCTTTTCCATGTCAATTTGTATTAAACGATTAAACTTAGGGTGATCTCTTCAGGAGATCAGATTACTTGTTCCTGAACGTTGAATAACCACTCAGGAGGCAGGGGTGTACATGTGGAAAAGAAAGACTAACACCGCAAGGCATGTTCGCGAATAAAGAGCGGAACAGGGGCCTCATAGTCAATTAATAAGAAGGTTAAACGGATGGTGTTTCGAAAGCTGAATCCTCGGGGAACGCGCTGTGTTGGAAACAGGGAACGAACAAAGGGTTTCAGGTTTTCAGCAGTCGTCTGACCGCTGCTACTTTCCTGGTTGAACAGGAACAAGGGCGGCATGCCCGGTAACTGAATAGCAGCCTGATGTTCAACAAAAGCGATATGATTGCGGGCCACCGATGGGGTGGGATGTTCGGAAGTGGTAACTGCCAACAGGTAGATACCCAAAGCAAAAAACAGCAATCGAATCAGTTGTTTAATCATCCTGCTAAATTTTGTGCAAATATAGGCATGCTTTCTATTGGTTGTTCTTTGAGCATCAAAAATTTAACCTTCGTTAGCTTTTGGACAAAAATTTCAACTACGAAAGAATGGTTGGAGCAAAAAAAAAGGATTGCAACACTTTGGCTGCAATCCTTTTTCCCATTTATTTTTCGACACCACTCTTTTCCAAAATAAGCTCCAGCGGACAGAACCTGGTGAAGGATGACTGTAGCAGGTTAAGACCTACAAATGCCGTTAGAATCAGCCAGTACTCACTGACAAATACCGCCAACAGAACACTTACTGTGATCATCAAGCCGGCTACGGCCCGTACAATTCGTTCTCTCATTGTGTTTCACTTTTAGGGTTAAACAAATTTCTCGACACCTCCAACAATGTAGGCGTTTATCGGACTCATTTCTTCAATGCTTTGGTTGAACTGATCAATCCGTTCCAGCAGTTGATTGGCTTTGTCGTCGGCCAAAAACATAAAGGAAACCATGTAGTTGTAAGGATTTTTTTGGGCGGCAAACCAATTGGAAAAATCGGTGTTGCCATCTGCCTGTTCCATAAAACCTTCGACATCCATTTCGCTGTACGCGTTAATTTTAATGCTTTTCAGAATTTGCTGCAGCTCCGGATGGTAGGCTTTTACACATTGAATAATTACAAATTTCATCATGACAGTTCATTTAAAGGTTCATTGGATTGATTTTGCTCTTGGTCGCCATTGTCGACGGGCGTTTCGGCTACCGGGTATTTTTTACGCTCGGTCATGTAATAGATCAGCGGCACAATCACCAGGGTCAGGAAGGTGGAAGCAATGGATCCACCCATCAGTGAAATCGCCAGTCCCTGGAAAATGGGGTCAAACAAAATAACCACAGCACCAATCACTACCGTACCTGCAGTCAACAAAATCGGCGTTGTCCGTACTGCTCCGGCTTCAATCACAGCTTCTTTCAGCGGTACACCATCGGCCAGCCTCAAGTTTATAAAGTCGATCAGCAGGATGGCATTTCGGACCATAATCCCGGCTAGTGCGATCAGACCAATCATGGATGTTGCCGTAAAGAAAGCACCCATCAACCAGTGACCGATTAAGATACCCACCAGCGACAACGGGATGGAAATCATCATCACAAACGGCACTTTAAAGTTTTGGAACCAACCAATAATCAACAAATAAATGACAAGCAGGACCACGGCAAAAGCAGTTCCCAAATCACGGAACACTTCGTAGGTAATTTGCCATTCACCATCCCATTTCAGACTGTAATCGTCCTGAACAAAGGGCTGTTCTGTGAATTCCTCACTCAACGTGTACCCTTCGGGAAGCTGAATCTGACCCAGATTTTCCGACATGTCCAGGATGCCATACACCGGGCTTTCCAGTTTTCCGGCAATGTCAGCCGTTACATAAACCACGCGCTTTTGATTTTTGCGGTAAATGCTCTTGTCCTGTAAGCCTTCTTCAATTTCAACCACATCACCCAAGGCGACCATTTGTCCGGTCGGACTCATGATATTTACCTTTTTCAGGTCGTTGATGCCGGAGCGTTCCTGCTCCTTAAAGCGAAGAACAATGCCAATTTGCTCATGTTCCTTTTCCTGGTAAAGCTGAGCGACCTCATGACCACCCAAAGCCATTTGCAGGCTGTGGACCACTTGCTGCGTTGAAAGGCCTAGCAGGGCCGCTTTTTCTTTCAATACATTGAATTTGTATTCGTGCTGGTCGTCTTCCATGTGCCAGTCAATGTCTACAACATCGGCTGTCTGAGCAAACAAATCCTTTACCTGGCTGGCTACTTCCATCTGCCCTTCGTAATCCGGACCGTACACTTCAGCAACCAGGGTTGACATTACGGGAGGACCCGGTGGAACTTCCACAACCTTTACATTGGCCTGGTATTTCTCTGCCAGGCGGTGCAGTTCCGGACGCATCAGTTTGGCAATATCATGACTTTGCAATTTCCGCTCACCTTTGTCGGTCAGGTTTACCTGAATATCGGCTACATTGGATCCGCTTCTCAGGTCATAATGACGAACCAGACCGTTAAAGTTCATGGGCGAAGCCGTACCCACATAGGTTTGGTAGTTCACCACATTTTCCTGTGTGGCAATGTAGGCTGCCAGCTCTTTGGCAACCACAGCCGTACGTTCCAGTGTAGTTCCTTCGGGCATGTCAATAATCACCTGAAACTCGTTTTTGTTGTCGAACGGAAGCATTTTTACAGCCACCATCTTAAAGTAAACCAAGGTTGTTGAACCCAGCAGCAGCACTGTTACACCAATGATAAAGGTCCAGCGTTTCCATGGCGACTCCAACATGGGTCTCATGGTCTTGGCGTAAAGCTTGTAAATCATGCTGTCTTCCAGACGGAATGCTTTTTTCTCGTGGTCATCCTTGTCATCCGTGCGAAGCAAGCGGTAAGCCAGGTACGGTGTAATCGTCAGGGCTACCAGCAGGGAGAATATCATGGCAATGGATGCACCAATGGGCATCGGGCTCATGTAAGGTCCCATCAGTCCGGACACAAATACCATGGGCAGTACCGCCGCAATTACGGTAAAGGTTGCCAAGATGGTCGGGTTGCCAACCTCATCAATGGAACGCAGTGCCGCCTGGATGAACGGTAATTTCTTCATTTTAAAGTGACGGTGCATATTCTCAGCAATAATGATGGAGTCGTCCACCACAATTCCGGTAACAAACACCAGCGCGAACAAGGTAATCCGGTTCAGCGTGTAATCCAGGAAATAGTAGCTGAACATGGTTAAGGCAAAGGTGATGGGAACCGAAAGAAAGACCACCAGACCGCCGCGCCATCCCATGGCCAGCATAACCACAAAGGTTACTGCAACAATGGCTCCTAACAAGTGCATCAACAGCTCGGCTACTTTGTGCGAAGCGGTTTCGCCATAGTTTCGGGTAACATCCACCTGCACATCCTCGGGAATGAGGCTTTTTTCCAGCAGGTCAATTTTTTCCAGAATGGCATCCGATACTTTCATGGCATCGGCCCCACGACGCTTGGCTATGGAGATGGTAACGGCAGGATATTCACCCTGGAATTCGTCTTTTTTCTCATGGATATCGCCAAAGCCAAAATTCACATATTGAACAGGTTCTTGCGGGCCATCCAGCACTTCAGCGACCTGTTTCAGGTACACCGGGCTTCCGTTGTGAATACCAACCACCAGGTTGGCCACATCGTCGGCATTTTTCAAAAATTCACCGGCTTCCACCAGGTACTCCTGATCGTTGCTGTTGAACGAACCGGCATTGAACTGGGTATTGGCCAGCTGAATTTTTTGGGCAATGCTCAATGCATCAACCTGAAAACCGGCCATCTGCTCGTTGTTCAGGACCACACGCACCTGACGTGACCGTCCTCCAATAATTTTGGTTTCCGAAACATCAGTGACTTGTTCTATTTCATTGTTAACCTCCTGCGCAATGCGGCGCAGTTCATAGTCGTCGTAGTTTTCACTCCAGAACGTCAGACCAAGCACGGGAACATCGTCAATCGAACGGGTTTTCACCAAGGGAAGGCTCGTTCCTTTAGGCATTTGGTCCATGTGTTTCATAATCTCGTTGTACATTTTCACCAACGAGCGCTCCACGTCTTCACCCACATAAAACTGAACGATCAGCATCGCTTGTCCGGGCATGGAAGTAGAGTAGACGTATTCAACCCCGGGAATATTGGCCACCACTTTTTCAAGCGGTTGCATTACCCGTGATTCGATTTCTTTAGGGCTGGCCCCGGGGTAGCGGAAGAAAATATCGGCAATGGGAACATCAATTTGAGGTTCCTCTTCCCGCGGGGTAAGGTAAGAGCTGTAAATCCCAATGGCCAAAAAGGCAATCATCAATAGGGGAGTCAGCTTTGAATTTATAAATTGTTTGGCGATACCGCCTGCAAATCCTGTCTTCATGTTTCTTTCTTATTGGGTTACCACTAATGCGCCATCAAACAGTTTTCCGTTTGAAGATTGAATATATGTTTCGCCATCGGCCAGGCCTGAAAGGATTTCGATGGAATCCCTTACGCTTGTACCGGTTTTCACCCAGCGAAGCAAGGCTTGACCGGTTTGTCCCACGGCATACAGCCCAACCAGTTGTCCTTTGGTAACCAAGGCCGACTGAGGAACCAAAATCTGTTGTTGTGTTCCTTTTTCGTAAAATACGGTGGCGTACATGCCGCTGTATAAGTTGGTGGTTTGGTCTGCTTGTTTGTTAATAATTACTTTGGCTTCGAATTGGTTACCGGTGTTGGCCGACGATGGATTGATTTCGGCAATGACTCCATCCAGCTGTTGGTTATTCAGCGCGTTAAACTGTACTTTGACCGGGTCATTGAGCTGTAAGCGGGCAATGTCGGCTTCCGGAATTCGGGCAATCACTTTCCATTGCGAGGGGCTTTCGATGCTCAACAAAGGCATTCCGGGATTGGCCATGTCGCCTTCCTGTACATATTTTCCGGTAATTACCCCACTGTAAGGGGCACGAATGGCCGCATAACGAAGCGATTCTTCCACTTCTTTTTTCATCTGCTGAACAGCTTCCAGGCGCGCTTGGGCCATCCGGTAGTGGGTACGAATGTCATCCATTTCCTTGTCTGATGCACTGTTGGCTGCATACAAGGCTTCAAAGCGTTTCAGGTCTTTTTCGGCACTTTCAAAAGCGGTTGTGGCTTCTACCATGTTGGCTTCCACCTGGGCTTTTTTGGCCAGAATGTCCTGGTTGCGGATTTGCAACAACAAATCGCCTTGTTTTACCTGTTGCCCCGGCTTCACATATATCCGGCTTACCTGTCCCATCATACGGGTACTCAGGTTGGCTATTTTTTCAGCCTCCAGTTTGCCCGAGAAGCTGTGAACGACGGGATAGTCTTTTAACGCAGCAACGGCCAGTTGTGCTTCAACTTTGGTTGGCGAAGTGGTTTGTTTTTGGTCTTTATTGCCACAAGCAGAAACCAGAATTCCTAAGGCAAGGGTTGCTATTAGCGTGGCTTTTTTCATCTTATTTGTTTTCATTGTGGTTATGGCTTTTATTCGTTTATGTCTTTTTCAAGCAGCAATTCCATTTCGAAAACTGCTTGTTTGTAATTATAAATGGATTGGATGTAGTCCAGGTTTTTCTTTGATGCCAGTGCTTCGGCAATTAATAAATCGGTTGTTTTTTCCAGGCCTTGCTCAAAGCGGTTGGTGCGAATGCGTAATGACTCCGCAGCTTGTTCTTTGGCCAGTTTGCTGGAATGAACTTGCTTGAAATTTAGCTCCAGCTTGCGTTTGGCCTGGTTCAGCTGCATTTGGCTTTGAGACAGGTAATCCTGGTATTGGTATTCGGCTTCGTCGAGCTGTGAGCTGGCTTGCTGAACACTTCCAATGTTTTTATAGCCGCTGAACAAGTCCCAGGTTAAGCTGGCACCCACTATGTAATTGTTGGCCGACATGCCTAAAATTTCCCGGTCATTCCATTCGTAGGCACCAAAGGCATTTAAGCGTGGAATGAATTTCATTTTCTCGGAACGTAGTTTGTTTTCTCCTGCTTCAATTTGTTTCTGTATGGCCTTGAGGTCAGAGCGTTGTTCCAGCTGTTCGGCACCCACATTCCAGCTAAACAGCGCAGGTTCGCGGGTCATCGAGTCGGTAAGCAAAATGTTGGTCCCTAGATCCATGCCCAGTAAGTGAGCCAAATACTCAGCGGCTGCTTGCTGCTGGTTCTCGGCTTCATTGAGTTGGTTGCGGCGTTCTTCATATCGAACAGACGCTTCCAAAACATCAGCATGTTTCACAAAACCTTGTGCTTCGTTGTCTTTGGTGAGCTTTAGGGCTTCTTCGGCTACAGCAACGGATTGTTTCAATACCTTTACCGCTGATTGCGCCAGTTCCAGTTGAAAATAAGCTCTTTTGACTTCGTAACGGATTTGTTGATGTGTCCGCTTGCTTTGCAAAGTCATGGCTTCGTACTGGTTTTTGGCAGCCTTGCGGGCGTACAAACCATCAACGTTGAGGATGGGCTGCTGAAGCTCAATTTTGGTACTGTAGTTTTCAATAGCATCCGGATCGTTCAATGTTGCCGGATTAAAATCGGCTTGGTTGACGATCTCCTGTTTCAGTTTGAACCCAAATGACGACAACGGATCGTTGGTTTTTACGCCGGTATGACTAACGGACAAACCGGGTAAAAAGACAGCGTTGGTCATTCGGTAGGTTCCTTGCGCGGCTTTTTGTCTGGCTTCGGCGCTTTTTGCGGCCAGGTTGTTATTTTTAGCCAGTTCCAGCGCCTCATCTAAGCTAAGCGACCTTGTTTGTGCCATGCTTATCAATGGCAGGCCAAGGCTTAGGAACAAAACATAAAGGTGTAATCTCTTTTTCATACTTTTCAGTCGTTATCGATTTCTGATGGGACAAATATAGTATTTTTTCATGCAAGTATATAGAAATGTAGATATGTGAATTATTGAGCATGGTTTTTCAGCTTCCGTTTTAACATTATCAGTGATCTATTCTACTTTTGGGAGCTGTTGAAGTAGCTGTAGGAGAGTGTGTTGTCTTTATTGAAGACAAGCTGATTAGAATTGGGGAGTACGAATGTTAAATTTATGTTATGCGCCTTTGGACGCTTAAAATCAGACTGATTTCTGAAAAATTGAGGGGTAAACTTCAAGAAAACGATCGAGTTTTGATGCCTTTTTAATCGGCTTATAGGTTTTGGCCGGATTGGGAAAACTATTGGCAAAGTAACTCCAGAATTGTTTCATCTTCATCAATACATGACCGTCATCCTGCAACCAAGCCCGATAAGCGTCCAACACCTGCTGGTGAAATTGCATTTTGAGCTGTAGCGCTTCCTGTTCGCTTATTGTTTCTCCTTTCAATTGTTTGATCAACAGGGGATCGCTTAAAATTCCCCGACCAATCATCCAGGTTCGTTGGCTGGGAACAAGTTGAAGGATTTCGTCTATATCTGCTTTGGAAGAAATATCGCCATTGTAAACCAGCGGCTTGTCGGACAAAGCCACCAGCTGGGCAAAAAGCTTGCGATTGGCTTGGCCTTTATACAGCTGTTTGGCTGTTCGCGGGTGGAAAATCAACTTTTCGAAAGGGTAGTTTTGCAGAAGCTCAAACTGGTTCAGAATGGTTTGCTCATCGGTCATTCCCGATCGAAACTTGACGGACACCTGAAAATTAAAGTCTGAAAACAAATTATCCAAAACCGCTTTAAGCGCTGGGGTATCTTCCAGCAGGGCCGTTCCCCGGCCACGTTTGGTGGCCATGGGGTAGGGGCAACCCAGGTTTAGGTTGACCTTGGAATAGCCCATTTGTTGGAGTTCGCTGGCAAGCAGCTTCAGTTCGTCAGCATTGGCACAGAGGATTTGCGGAACCACGGGCATGTCGATGTTATTTTCGGGTAAGCAGTCGCGCAACTGGCTGTTTCTGATTTTTTTACCCGGACCAATTGCCAAATAGGGAATGTAAAATTCGTCGATGGAACCAATCAGCTGATGATGGCAGCGTCGGTAAACAAAATCGGTAAATCCCTGTAATGGCGCTAAATAGAAATGATGGTCTAATAACATCGTTTGGTTAATAACTATTTTGCTACAAAGGTAGTCAGCTCGCTTATTTAACCTCGGAAATTTCTATTTTTGTATGAAAATTTAGCTTTGGCTGAAATGTTAGAACAAGCACTTCAAAATGACACTCTTTTGCAACAGCTGAATCGTCCTGTTGAAACCGAGTCTTCCGGAACGGTTCAGGTGCCGGTAAAACTGATTCAGCCAGCTGCTATTCGTAAACTGGATTCGATCAATCAACAAGATAGTACGGTTACGGCTGGAGTTCAGGGGGCCGGATCGGCACAAACAACAACCAATAAGGCAACAGTTCGCTCGGGAGCCAAAGCTGCTGAAGACCTTCAGTTAGCCAAACCGATTCGTGCACAAAAGGTGGAAACCTTTACCGAAGAGCCTTCGAAACCCTGGATATCTTTGCCTGAGAAGTCTTTTATGAATGAAAAGCCTGATTGGGTTATTGGGGTTTTTATTCTGGCACTTATCTTACTGGCTACCGTTCGTTTGTTCTTTAACAAGTACTTGAGCCAGCTATTCCATGCAGTAATCAATTATTCCACTTCCAGCCGGCTGTTTCGCGATCGGTCGGTAAGTGTTACCCACGCCTCGTTTCGGTTGGATTTGATTTTTTACCTGATCTTTAGCGTTTTTATCTTCCAGTTTTTTGATGAGTTTAACTTGTCGCTTGCCTCAAGTAGTTTTAATACTTACCTGATCATTTTAGGCGTAGTTATTGGCTATTATATCCTCAAGCGATTGGCTTATTTGTTCGCTGGATTTGTGGGTGAAACCAGCTCGGAAACAACAGAATTTCTGTATAATATGCATCTTTATAGCCGGATTTTGGGATTATTTTTAATTCCGGTGAGTTTGGTGATTTCTTTTGGTGCTTTACAGAATCCGCGGCTGGCCGTATTTACAGGGCTATTTATTTGTGCAGCCTTCTATTTCTTGTTGTTATTTCGTGGCGCTAAAATATTAATTACAAAACATTTTTCTATTTTTTATTTGATTTTATACCTTTGTACCCTTGAAATTTTACCGTTGATTTTTATCTGCAATTTGGTATTGGTTAAAAACGGGATTAAATAATTTAAAGTTTTATAGCTTGAAAATCAAGAAAATATTAGTTTCGCAGCCAAAACCTGAATCTACAAAATCACCTTATTTTGACTTGGCTGAAAAGACGAACGTACAAGTAGACTTCAGGCCATTTATTCAGGTAGAAGGTGTTTCCGGGAAAGAATTCAGACAAACGAGAATTCAGATTCTTGATCACTCTGCTGTTGTTTTTACAAGTCGTACAGCCATTGATCATTTCTTCCGAATTTGTCAGGAAACCCGGGTCACTGTTCCCGACTCTATGAAGTACTTCTGCATTTCAGAAGCAACTGCTTACTACCTGCAAAAGTATATTGTCTACCGCAAAAGGAAAATCTTTTACGGCGCTGGTCGTTTTGAAGACTTGGTGGAAGTGATGAAGAAGCACAAGAATGAGAAATTTCTTGTTCCTTTGTCGCACATTCACAAACAAGAAATTCCGTTGCTGCTTGATAAAGCAGGCTATAATTACACCAAAGCGATTCTATACAAAACCGTCAGCAGTGATTTGTCTGACTTGAAGGATGTAAACTATGATATCCTGGTTTTCTTCAGTCCTTCGGGCATTAAATCGCTGATTCAGAATTTTCCTGATTTTGAGCAAAACAGCACCAAGATTGCTTCCTTCGGCCCGACAACGGCAAAGGCAGTTGTTGATGCCGGTCTTCGACTGGATATTCAGGCGCCAACTTCTCAGGCACCTTCAATGACTATGGCTTTGGAGCAGTTTATCAAGGAACACAACAAGGGAAACTAAAGACTTTTTCAACAAATAATTGAATAGAAAGGGGAATAAACTTCCCCTTTTTTTATTGTATTTTCGTTTTTACGATGCACGCTTTCAAACTCACCAAAAAGGAACGACTTTGCAGCACCAAAATGATTGGGAAGCTATTTGAACAAGGATCGTCGTTTTATATCTTTCCCTTGAAAGTGGTGTATCTGCCCATGCCATTAAGCGGCACTCATCCGGCTGAAGTGAGCTTCTCGGTGTCGAAAAGAAGCTTTAAGCGGGCCGTGGTACGCAACCTGTTGAAACGGCGCATGCGCGAAGCTTACCGCTTATACAAGCCCACTTTTTATGAATCCCTTCCGGAAGGGCGGCAAGTCGCTGTCATGCTTATTTATACCTGCAAAGAAGTGAAAGACTACCAGTCCATTGAAAAAGGGATGCAAAGAGCCCTGAAAAAACTGAGTGATTTACTGCAATAAAAAAGGGATCGCCTGTGGCAATCCCTTCCGTATTTTAAGTAGCCATTGGCTAATCTTCATCCATAATTTCTGTCTGCATCCGAACAGAATCTTCGTGAATCAGCTGGAATAAAATCTGTACAAAAGTCCGGTTCAGGTTGAGCTTTTCACCCAAATTGATGCGGTTGTTCATCAGCTCAGTCCACCGATTGATTTGAAGTGCTGTTACGTTGTTTTCCTTCTTATACCGACCAATTTCGCGGGCAATCTCCATACGCGATGAAAGAACTTCCATGAGTTCAGCATCGAGGGCATCAATCCGGTTACGCATCAGCTCCAGTTGATTTTCAAACTGTTTGTTGTTCGACGAAGCCTGACGAATAATCAATTTATCGAGCAGTTTGCCCAGTTCAGCCGGAGTAATCTGTTGTTCCTTGTCACTTAAGGCGCAACTTGGATCGCGGTGCGATTCGATCATCAGTCCTTCCATACCCATGTCAAAGGCTTTCTGCGAAACCTCTTGCAAGTATTCGCGTTTTCCGGCAATGTGGCTGGGGTCGCAAATAACGGGCAGGTTGGGCAGCAAGCGTCTCAGCTCGATAAAGGTTTTCCAGTTGGGGTAGTTGCGGTACTTTGTTTCGCGAAACGGGGTAAAGCCACGGTGAATACCGACCAGGTTTTTAATCCCTGCCTGATTTAAGCGTTCAAGGGCTCCCATCCACAGCTGGACATCGGGGTTAACCGGGTTTTTGACCATGATTACGGCATCGGTTCCCTTAACCACATCGGCAATTTCCTGCACCACAAATGGGCTGGCTGTTGATCGGGCTCCAATCCACAGCACGTCCAGTCCTGCATTCAGGGCTTCTTCGGTGTGCTGGGCATTAGCAACCTCGGTACCTACCGGCAAGCCGGTTTCTTTCTTGACTTGCTGCAGCCACTTCAGACCAATAGAGCCAACGCCTTCAAAGCTTCCTGGGCGTGTTCGGGGTTTCCATACGCCGCCACGGAAAACAAAAACCCGTTTATCTTTGGCTAGCTGGTGCGCTGTTTCAAGCGTTTGTTCTTCAGTTTCCAGGCTGCATGGCCCGGAAATTAACAGCGGGTTGTCCAGCTGTGGTAACCAATCTTTCATTGGTCTGATGTCTAATTCAATTCCCATCTTATTTCGTGTAAAATTTAACAATCTTCTCTTCGTTTTTGATCAATGATGGATTTTCTCCACCAAGTATAGACCGAATATTGTTGGCATTGTTCATGAGTTCGTACATTCTTTTTTCATCATGCTCAATACTTTCCTTAAAGTCGATCAGGTGTTTTATGTAGACTTCGAGCGAGTCGACTACATACTCTTTGTTTTGCTGAAAGATTGGCCCCCACATGGAAGGCGTGCTTTTGGCCAGGCGAACTGTGGAGCGAAATCCACCACTTGCCAGGTCAAGAATAATCGAGCGGTCTTCCTTGTCTTGCACGGCGTTGGCCAGGGCATAGGCTGCGGCGTGTGGCAGGTGCGAGATGAAAGCCGTGCTATGATCCTGTTCGTCCGATGACATGTATGCAATATTCATTTCCATGGATTGAAACATTTTTTCGATTAAGGCCAGGTGCTGAGGCCCACTTTTTTCATGATCGCAGATAATGGCGATTTTGTTGCTGAAAAGGCCTTCCAATGCAGCTTCAGGCCCGGAGTTTTCAGTTCCTGACATGGGGTGAGCCGCCACATAATTTCTTCGCTTCGGATGATTTTCTACGACCGCTGTCAGTGATTTTTTCGTTGATCCCATATCGGTAACCGTTGTCCGGTCGGAGATCAGATCGAGTACCTGGGGCAGCAGGAGTTTGATTTTATCCACCGGAATAGCGATAATCACCAGGTCGGCTGCACTTAAGGCCTCTTCCAAAGGCAGAACCTGATCAACCAAGCCAATTTCTTTTGCTTTTCCGGCATGTTCGCTATTGGCATCCACTCCAGTAATTGCTGTAGCAAACCCATTCTTACGAAGATCTTTAGCTATTGATCCTCCAATTAATCCTAATCCGATAACGGTTACATTCATGCTAAATTGGTATAAAAAAAAAAGGTCCCGATTTCTCGGGACCTTTCAAGTAATATATCTTCAGTTTAAGCAATACACTACTGTTCGACCCCGTTTTGAGAACCGAAATAATAAGACCAGTAATAAAATGTATTGCTAAAAACCATTTTTTTCTCTTTGAATTTGAAAGCAAAGATAGAGATTTCTTTTAAAACTGGAACTTAAGGTGTTTCAGTTTTTCTTATTTGTCAACAGGTGTGTTTGTAACTCGCAGTGGTAGAGCTGTTTGGGAAATGATAAAAATCTCCTTTTTTTTGTTCGGTCTTAGTGTTTTATAAATTTTCTGGAGATCAGCTGCCCGTTTTCAAAAGTGAAATTGACAAAATAGAGCCCCGCAGGCAGCGATTCAAGTTGAATGGAATGAGTCAGTTGTTTGTTGTTTACGGCAAGTTCCTCCTGATTGAGCAATTGTCCGTGACTATTGAATAAGCTCAGTTTTACCCGGTCTGCTTTCGATTTGAAACTGCCTTTTATGAATAAATCGGTGCGAACCGGGTTGGGGTAAAGTATGAGTTCGCCTGGCGAGTAAGTGATTTCATTGGTGGCAGTTGGCGGATCCTGAATACTCAGGTCGTCAATGGCCCAGCCCCAGCCATGGGCGTAGGGGTCAGAGAACAGGCGAAAACGGATAAAGATGGTATCCCCTTTTTCAAAACTGCCATTGTCGGTAAGGTTGATTTCACGGGCAATATAGTAATTGCTTCTGCCGGTTGCCGTTGAATTATTCCCTTGAATAAAATTGTTGTAATTGCTTAGCCAGGTGGTATTTTCGCGCGAATCATAACCATCGATTAAAGGTAGCCACTTGTCGGTACCATTTAATGAGCCTTCAACAATGACATAGTCCCAAAAATCGTCGTCTCCAAACAGGCTTCCGTCTTCACCGGGTTCAACCAAAACAACTTCGTTGAAGGTCATTTTCGTCCGGTCTGTAAGCACAATGGGGTATTTCAGCAGGCAGGTGAAATTATAGGTTAAATCATCTTCGTCAGGACTGGGGTAAGGATGTGGGCTGTGTAAAGCGCCGTCGTTAAATCGTGGTTCAGTACCAATGAAAAAGTCCGAAGAGATGAAATCGCGGGTGTCCGCATTGAAATTGTTGGTGTAGGCTCTTACTGCTTCGTAAAGGCCATCAACGCGGAAAGTGTAATATCCGTCTGCAGGCAGAACCGTTTGGTTCTTGTTGGATGAACTGTCTGTGGCAATGATCTGATAGCGAATGGAGTCTCCATCCATTAGTCCACTTAGCTGTAAGGTGGCCTGATAATGGTCGCCTTCCTGGTGGGGGATCGCCAGGGTGTTAGGCGTTTCACTGTCATTGATTAAATAGGTCATACTTACTTGCTCAATACCGATGTTGTCGGTGGCCGTCACTAGAATTTCTGCGCGAAGCTCGCTTTCAAGCATGTATTTGACCGGCGTGTGTGTAACAAGGGGTTGAATAAGGTCAGCCCCAATGGTGAATTCAAAATAGTCGCTGGGAGCCGTGCCCGGCAAGTAATAGTTGCGCTGGCTCGTGTCGGTTACCGCGAGGTAATAATGATAGCTACCTTCAGCTAAGTCGTTGATCGTTAGCACAAATAAATCCTTTTCCTGTGCATAGGATATTGGCAGGGTGTCGGCATTGGTAAAGGCATCGTTTGAATACACGAAAATGAGGGAAGTGCTGTCAATTTCAGAATCAGTCTTGATGCCTGCTTCCAGCGTGATTGGTCCGGCAAGTTCGCGATCTTCAATGGGTTGGTGCCGAATGCTGGTGTAAACCCAGCCCATGTCGGCTAGCATGCCTAAGGTTAAGGGACCCGGATCGTGAATGGCTTCTGCCTGGTCAAAGAAAGGGGTCATTAGGGAGTTGGCATTTCCAACCTGATACGTTCGTTCGTTCAGGTGATAAATGCTGGATCCTTCATCAAAGGAGGTTGGGGCGTATAACCGGGGATACGTGTCTGTTCCGGATGCTTGTTTTGCTGTTGAGCTTTCGAAATATAAATTGTTGGAGGTAAATGCCTGAAGAAGTTCTGCCGATGGGTTGGGGAAAATTTCCGTGTCGATCAGTTGTTCATCAGACCCATTAATGACAAACTCATCAAAAATACCGGGATAGGGCAGAATGTCGCCGTATGTTCCCTGTTGGTCCTGTTCATAAAAGAAGCCGGTATAACCCAGTCCGTGGGCTATTTCATGTAAAACAACCGAAACAAAGTCATATTGATTGTCCGGTGTTTGCCCATCGGTGCCGAAGTACCAGTTGTCATTATCGCTGTTGAACTGGGCAATCAGGTCGGGAACGGTTGCATCGGTTATTTCCATAGCTTCCAGCTTTTCAACCAAGGCTACCGGGTAGTAGCGGTTTTTCTTTGGAGCTGCTTCAAAATTTTCAAAGTAAAGGTAAGGACCGCAGCTTCCTAAAACCCCTTCATCCAGGGCGGTCCAGCGTGCTGTCATGTAAATGGGTACCGGAGAGGCAATGAGGTGTTCCCAGATTTCAACGGCATATTGAAAAGCCTGTTTTGGTTCATCCTCGAAGCCGATGTAAGTGACGATAATGGAGGACTTCTTTTCCTGCGTGGATTTGAGACGTTTGAGATATTGAGAAGGTGCTTTGATGAAGCTTTGGTGACTGTGGGAAGAACCATAGCAGATGGGTGCCGGAATTTGTACGCCTTCCTTTTTCCACTTGTTTTGCGCCAAAGAGCTTAACGCAAGCCCCGTAATAACCATACAAAGTAAAAATTGCCTCATTGGATTATCTTCAATATTAAGGTCAAAATTAAAAGAATTCTTGTCTTATTTTTGTTAATTTGTGGTTTCTCTATACTTCTTAACAAGCAAGACATGAAAAGTTCGTTTAAGCTACTCATTTTAATTAGTGTATTCTTTTTCACCTTGACAGCAAAGGCTAAAAGCGATGGTTTTGATGAGCCTTATCGGCCTCAATTTCATTTTACGCCTGCCGAAAATTGGATGAACGATCCGAATGGCTTAATCTATTTTGAAGGGGAATACCATCTTTTTTATCAGCATAATCCCAACGGAAAAGAGTGGGGTTTTATGCACTGGGGGCATGCGGTGAGTCCGGACCTTGTTCATTGGGAACATTTGCCCTTGGCTATTTACCCGGACAATGAATCGACCGATAAAGAGTTTGCGACCGCCTTTTCAGGCTCTGCTATTGTTGACAGGAACAACCTGTTGGGCAAGCAGCAGGGCGAGCTTCCAACGTTGTTAGCATTTTACACTAGCAAGGATAATGGGCAGCGCATTGCTTACAGCACCGATAAGGGGCGAAGCTGGGAAAAATATGAAGGAAACCCGGTGATTGCCTTTGATGAAGAGGATGATGCCCGCGATCCCAAGGTGTTCTGGCATGAAGATAGCCAACGTTACGTCATGGTTTTGTGGCGGATGCCGGAGGGACAAAAAAGCAACCAGGGAATTTCCATCTATTCTTCGGAAAATTTAACCGACTGGACACACGAAAGTCATTTGGCAGGTTTTTACGAATGTCCGGATCTGGTGGAATTGCCGGTGAACCGACGAGCAGATGATACGCGCTGGGTGATTTTTGACGGTGACGGCTCTTACCTGATTGGCGATTTTGACGGGAAACGCTTTAAGCCGGAAACGCCCAAAATGCAAGGGGATTTCGGAAAGAACTTTTACGCCACACAAACTTTCAATAACCTACCTGACGAACAGAACCGGACCATTCAATTGGCCTGGATGAGAGGTGGAGAGTACCCGGATATGGCGTTCAATGGTCAAATGACATTTCCAACGGAACTGGCCCTGAAAAAATACCTGGAAGGAATACGGCTGGTACGGACTCCCGTGAAGGAAATCGAACTGCTGCATGAAAAAGGGCATAGCTGGGAAAATGAAAACCTGATTCCGGGCTTGAATAAGAACCTGACACGGAAAATCAAAGGCGATTGTTTGCATATTAAAGGCACGTTTGATCTGAAAACGGTGAATAGCTTTGGGTTTGTGGTGCGTAATTCGCGAAAGGAAACAGGCGTGGAAATTCGATACGATGCCACCAAGCAAGTTTTATCCTGCATGGGACAAGGCGTGCTACTTAGCCCGGAAGACAACAAAATACAACTGGAGATCCTGATTGACCGAACTTCCATTGAGCTTTTTGGCAATGATGGCAAAGCCGTTTTAAGTTCTTGTTACACTGCTGATCCCGAAGCTCAGCAACTCATTCTGTACAATACCGGTGGCGAGCTTTTGGTCGAGCAACTTGAAATCTACCCCTTAAAATCAATGTATGAGCTTGACTAGCTGTCGATAAAAATAAATCGTGGACGGGGATTGCAAATTGATGCTTTCCCCTTTCTTATTTCTATGGAATAGGCTAACTTCAAGGAAAAATTAAAATCAATGGCAAAAAAGAAAAACAGAAAGAAGAAACTGAAAAATCTTTCGAACTTCAATAAACCCCAACTTAAAAAATCCATTCTCGATATTTTTTACAGCGACCCGCAAAAGACCTACAACTATAAGCAGTTGGCCGGAATTTTGGGCGTGAAGGACCAGGAGACCAAGAAACTGATCAATGTGGTTCTTGATGAATTGGCGGAGAATGAAAACCTGCAGCAGGTTCAACGGGGAAAGTTTAAAGTAAAATCGCGGGGAGGTTATATCTGCGGACTGGTAGAACTGCAACCCCAGGGATTTGCACACATCATTTCAGATGAAGTGGACCGGCCTGTGCTGGTTTCGCAGCGCAACCTGAACCATGCCATGGAAGGCGACAAGGTAAAGGTGTACCTGTATGCCCGGCGTAAAAAACACCAGCTGGAAGGCGAAGTGTCGGAGATTGTGGAACGCGCCAAGACCACCTTTGTGGGAACGGTAGAACGCTCCAAAAACTTTGCATTTCTGGTTCCGGTTGGTAAAGTTGGTTTCGACTTGTTCATTCCGGCCGAGAAGCTCAATGGAGCAAAAGACGGGCAAAAGGCCATTGCCAAGATTACTGAATGGCCTCAAAAAGCCAAGAATCCTTTTGGCGAAATTATTGAGGTGCTCGGCGATGTTGGTGATCACCAAACGGAAATGCATGCGATTTTGGCCGAGTTTGACCTTCCGATTCGCTTCCCTGAAAATGTGCTGAAAGCCGCCGAAAGAATTCCGGAAGAAATTACGCCCGAGGAGATTAAAAACCGGCGCGACATGCGGGATGTGGTTACGTTCACCATTGATCCGGCCGACGCTAAGGACTTTGATGATGCCTTGTCGGTGCGCAAACTCGACAATGGTTTGTGGGAAGTTGGAATTCACATTGCTGACGTTAGCCATTACGTGCGTCCCAACACCATCCTGGATGATGAGGCGTACTCCCGAGCCACATCCGTTTACCTGGTTGACCGGGTGGTTCCGATGTTGCCGGAGCGGTTATCCAACGGTGTTTGTTCGCTTCGCCCCGATGAGGACAAGCTTTGCTATTCGGCCGTTTTCCATCTGGATGATCAGGCCAATGTGAGCGGGCAGTGGTTTGGCCGAACCGTGATTCATTCCAACAAGCGGTTTTCGTATGAAGAGGCTCAGGAGATTATTGAAACCGGCGAGGGAGATTTGAAAGACGAAGTACTGACCTTACAAAAACTGGCGGTGGAGCTTCGGAACAGTCGCTTCAAGCATGGTTCGCTGGCATTTGATCGGGTGGAGGTAAAATTTGAAATCGAAGAGGAAACCGGTAAGCCCCTGTCCGTCTATTTTAAAGAGTCCAAAGAAAGTAATAAGCTAATTGAGGAGTTCATGTTGCTGGCCAATCAAAAAGTGGCTGAATTTATTGGTAAAGCCAAAGGAAAGCGGCCGGCTAAAACCTTTGTTTACCGGATTCACGATCGGCCCGATCCGGAAAAGCTGGAAAACTTCAATCATTTTATCCAGAAGTTTGGTTATGGCATTCAAACAACCAGTTCGCGTGCTATTGCGAAATCGATGAATAATTTGATGAACAATGTGAAAGGGAAAAATGAGCAGAATGTGATTGAAACACTGGCTATTCGCTCCATGGCGAAGGCGGTATATTCTACCCGGAACATTGGGCATTACGGACTTGGGTTTGAGTATTATTCTCACTTCACTTCACCCATCCGGCGTTATCCGGATATCATGGTTCACCGCCTGCTGGAGCGTTACCTCGACAACGGGCGCTCGGCCAATGCGCAAAAGTATGAAGACATGTGTCATCATTCTTCGGAAATGGAATCACGCGCAGCCAATGCCGAGCGGTCTTCCATTAAGTACAAGCAGGTTGAATTTATGAAAGACAAGATCGGCGAAGCTTTCCCGGGAGTGATCTCCGGAATTACCGATTGGGGAATTTATGTTGAACTTGAAAATAAATGTGAAGGCATGATTCCGATTCGGGAGTTGGGAGACGACTTTTACATTTTTGATGAGAAGAATTATTGCCTGGTGGGTAAGCATAGTAACAAAATGTACCAACTGGGCGAGAATGTTAAAGTCGAAATTTCGCGGGCAAATCTTGAGCGAAAACAGCTTGATTTTAAGTTGATTGAAAAGCTCTAGATTCGTTGTAGGGAGAAAAAGAAACTGATTATTCTAAAAATTGAATATCTTTAACCCTGTTTTATAAAAATCAACCCAATGGTAATGAATACTCAAAACGGCGGGAATAAACGAGATGCCAACCGTGAAAATATTTTAAAAATTGCGCAGGAAATTTTCAGCAAATACGGTTATAAAAAAACCACGCTTGATGATATTGCCAATGCCGTTCGGAAGGGAAAAAGTTCATTATACTACTATTTTGACAGCAAGGAAGACCTTTTCCAGGCTGTCATTATGAAAGAGGTGGATGTATTGAAGCGGGAACTGGAGAAGGTGGTGCTTCGGAATACGGATCCGGTAGAAAAACTACGCGATTACATTTTGACCAAACTAACCACCTTTCGCGGGCTGGCTAATTTTTACCACGCCCTGGAGAACGATGTGACAGCCATTGAATTCATTGACAACATCAAGGATAAGTATGATCAGGAAGAAATCCGGATGATCAAGCGGATTTTGATTGAAGGGGTTCGTAAAAATGAGTTTGAGATTTATGACTTCACCCTGGCAGCCATTGGTATTACTACGGCCATTAAAGGGCTTGAAATGCCCCTTTCGGCCGGAAACTACGGCTCGGTAAACCTGGAGCGAAGTGTCGACAATATCTTGAAGATTTTGTGCTACGGCATTATGAAACGCTAAGCAGTTGCCGGATCAAAAATGAAAGAGTAGCATGCTGCGCTTTTAAGAAGTAAGCTGACCTTCCTCCTATTATTCTTAATCTATAAGCTTGTTTCTATTGGGTGGGACAAATTAAATCGGCCAATTAATTAACGCCATGGCTATGATTTGTAGATTTTCTGAAGGCTTAGCCTAAGTCTTTGGACAAGTTGCGAACGGGATACCAGGCCGCAAAGAAACCAATGCAAAGTACGATAAGGAAAGTGGCTGACACATCAATCAGCTGGAGTTCGACGGGGTAGGCTGATAGCGCAAAAGAACCGTCGCCGGGGAGTTTCAGAAGCTCAAACTGGGTTTGTGCCCAGACCAAAATAATTCCCAAAATTAATCCGCCAATGGCGCCGGAAAAGGACACCAGCCAACCTTCAAAAAGGAAAATTTGCCGGATCAGTTTGTTGTTGGCGCCCATGCTTTCCAGGATTTTAATATCATCCTTTTTGTCGATGATAATCATGGTTAGGGAGCCTAAAAGGTTGAAGGAAGCAATCACCAGAATGAAACTCAGAATCAGGAAGCTGGACCATTTTTCCGACTTCATTACCCGGTACAGAAATTCATGCTGTTCGTAGCGATCTTTCACAACAAACTGAGGTCCTAGTATTTGCTGGATCTTCGTTTTGACGGTTTCTACATCAGCGCCGTCAGTAAGTTTAAGCTCGAGGGAGCTAAGGCGTCCTTCCATCTCAAAAAGCGACCGGGCCAAATCAATGGGCACGAGGATGTATTTGTTGTCAATTTCTTGTTCAACCGAAAAAGAACCAGCCGGAAAAACATGCGCCCGGTTGAGTGATTGATCCATGTTCAGGCGTGTTTTAAAATCTTTACGTGGCACATGGATGTAGATGGGGCTGACAAAGGAGAGACCAACCGAGAGTTCATAGCGTACGCCTTCGCCAATTACCGCAAAGTTTTGCGAACCGTTTTTCAGGACGAATTGACCATCATCAAGGATAACGCTGTCTAGTCCCGAAAAAGAGCCATAGTCGGGCGCTACGCCTTTTACCACACCATATTTTAAGCGGTCTTCATAACTCAGCATGGCGTTTTCTTCCACCACTTCGGCATAACGGGCTACCCCTTCCAACTGTTTCACAGCGTCAAAATCGGCATCCTCAAGCGTAAAGCTTTTGCCTTCGGCTACCGTAATCTTTAAATCCGGGTCGAAGCTGGAAAGCATATTCTCAATGAAGGAATCAATGCCATTAAAGGCCGACAGCACAACGATCAGCGCCATGGTTCCAATAGCAACACCCACCACCGAAATGGCCGATATAATGTTAACTATATTGGCTGATTTGGGAGATACCAAATAACGGCGTGCTATGTAGAATGCGAGTTTCAACTATTTGTAGGCTTTTACGATCAATCCGGTTCCGGTTGGGTGTTTCAGGTTGACATCAAAATAATTCAACAGGGCAGCAATGGGAAAAACAATCAGGTAATAGAACGGGAGAAGCACAAAAAACAACTTGCTGGCTCCCAGCATCAAAATCGGGTATTTCATAGATAGCTTCCACGATATTTTTCCGGGGGCACCGTACGAATAACGGGCATCGACCCGGCTAAATCCGGCTGCTTTCAACTTATCCGCAATGTCCTGAATGTTATAGCCGTCGCGCACATGCTCATCCACAAAACCATGCACTCCTTCTTCGTCATGATCATGGTCATGCACATCTGAACCTCCCTGGTCCGAAGGGGTCGAGATTAAAAGAACCCCTCCTTTTTTCATCGACTGATAGAAGTTCTCAAACACGCGGGTGTCCTCTTCAATGTGCTCCATCACATCAATCGAAAGCACGAGGTCGTAACTTGCCTCGCTTTTGTATTGAGTCAGATCGGCATATTGAAACTTAACCTGTCCGGCTTTATCAATTTTTTCAAAGAAGCGATTGCAATCTGCAATTTGCTCGGGCTTTATGTCCGCAGCAAGAATTTTAGCTTGGGGAAACAGCCTCGACATGCGGTAAGTATATTGACCAAAGCCCGACCCGGCATCCAAAATACTAGGCTGTTGTAGCCCGTTTTTTTTCAAGGCACGAAGCTCTTTCCGGATATGCCACGAACGCAATAGAAGCCAGTCGAGCAAAAGATAAAACAGTTTCCGCAGGGTCGGATTTTGGTTAAATACCTTGCCCAAAGAACGCTTAATCGGATCGTACTGCATGCTTATTGGTTTAAGAGGCGGTCAATATTGTCGATGTAATCCAAACTGTCGTCGATATAAAATTCCAATTCAGGGATAACCCGCAATTGTTTCCCCACTTTTCGTCCGAGTAGCCCGCGAATTTTCGGATTGGCAATCCGGATTTGCTTCAATACTTCTTTACGTTCTTCGGTAGGGAAGATGCTGATGTATGCTTTGGCCAAGGCTAAGTCAGGGCTTACGCGCACGACCGTTACGCTAATCATTTTGCCCATGAACAGGTTGCGGCTCTCTTTCTGAAAGATGTCTGCCAGTTCTTTCTGTAACAACCGGCTTATTTTTTGTTGACGTGTTGATTCCATGTGATTTGAATTTCCGGCAAAGTTACCAAAAATCCGACAGCCAAGCTGCATGCTTCAAGCGAATTCGGTATGAACTTCTATTCGCGGGCTTGTCAGTTTGCTGTGACATCGGCTTAGATTTAAAAATGAGCCTGTTAAATCCAATGGCTTTTGGGTGGAAAGCTTCGCTTGCCGGCATAAAAAAAGTCCTGCCAATGAGAGGCAGGACTTGACGTATATTGCTTTTTATAAGCGTTTTAATTGTTGGTATGCTTATTTGGGTAGCGGATACCCTTGCAGTTTTTCCAGGTTTAAGGCAATTTCTGCATCCGGGTATTCGTAGTCCTGCAACTCTCCGTTCAGGTACTTGTCGTAACCTACGAGGTCCATCAAACCATGTCCGCTGAAGTTGAAAAGAATGGTTTTCTCTTTACCTTCTTTCTTGGCTTTTTTAGCTTCGCGAATTGTGGCGGCAATGGCATGCGTGGTTTCCGGAGCCGGAATGATGCCTTCGGTTTTCGAGAACAGCAGTCCTGCTTCGAAACATTCGCTTTGGTGGATGGCCTGTGCTTCCATCAGTCCGTCGCGCAAAGCGGCACTTACCAAAGGAGCCATGCCATGGTAGCGCAGTCCGCCGGCGTGAATAGGAGCAGGCACAAAGTTGTGTCCCAGGCTGTGCATAGCCATCATTGGGGTCATTTGAGCCACATCACCATTGTCGTAAATAAATGGAGCCTTGGTTAAGGTGGGGCATGAGAAAGGCTCAGCTCCAATCACCTGGATGTCGGCACCATTAATCTTATCATAGATGAAAGGGAAAGAGAGGCCGGCAAAATTACTTCCTCCACCGCAGCAGCCAATAACAATATCGGGCTTGTTGATGCCCACTTTAGCCAGCTGTTTTTTAGCTTCCAACCCAATAATGGTTTGGTGTAGCATCACATGGTTAAGCACCGAGCCCAGCGTGTAGCGTGTTTCTCCTTTGGGGTCGGTTACAGCTGCTTCAATGGCTTCAGAAATTGCAATCCCTAGTGATCCCGGTGTGTCTGGGTATTTGGCCAGAATATCACGACCGGCCTGAGTTTCCGTACTTGGGCTGGCTATGCAGTTTCCTCCCCAGGTGTTCATCAGCATTTTGCGGAAAGGCTTTTGTTCAAAGCTCACTCGAACCATAAACACTTTGCACTCAATACCGCCAATAACTGAGCAGGCAAAGGAAAGGGCAGAACCCCATTGGCCAGCACCAGTTTCGGTTGTCAATTTTTTAATTCCGAATTGCTTGTTGTACCAGGCTTGCGGAATTGCAGAATTGGGTTTGTGGCTTCCGGCAGGCGAAACGCCTTCATTTTTATAGTAAATTTTGGCTGGTGTTCCCAGCGCTTCTTCCAGTTCGTAGGCACGAATCAGGGGACTTGGACGCCAGCGGAAAAGGTGTTGGCGGATTTCTTCCGGAATGTCGATCCAGCGTTCCTGGCTTACTTCCTGCTCAATCAGGTTCATGGGGAATACAGGGGCCAGCATTTCCGGTGTAATTGGTTTGCCATCGGGGCCTAAAGGTGGGTTCAAGGGCGATGGAAGATCAGCCGCTAAGTTGTACCACTGTTTGGGCATGTCTGCTTCGTCCAGATAGATTTTTTTGTGTCGTGCCATGTTTATCGGTTTTTAATGAAAATTTTAAACTAAAAATGGGGTTTGCTGCATATACAACAAACCCCATTTCACGGCCTCTATGATCGTAAAACAATAGCTTGGTCCAGCGTTTCCATTTTCACGTTACGCCAGTGCCATTCGGTTCCGTATAAAGGCATTTTGTACATCTGTTCTTTAATTTTCCGTAAAACTAATTATTATTTTTCAGTTTTCACTTTCCTTCTGCCACCGAGTTGTTTCTTTCAAGAAGATTTTGATCAGATTCTTTTTGTCCTTTCCGAATAGAACGCAACGATCGGAAATTGGCCTTATCAAATACCTGTCGAGGTAGGAAGAGCTCTCTCTTCTGTTTTCTGTTGAAAAAGGGAACGCAGTTTCTTTCAAAAGGTATTTTCCGGTTTAGGGGTTTGGCTGCTTAAGCCGGCTAAGGAATAAGAAGGGAGTTAACAGGTAAAATAAATTTTTGTCTTTCAAGGATTCAAGCTATTTTTGCAGCTCATTTCACAGAAGAACGATCACATGAATAAAGCAACCGTTGTTAGTGGCATCAGGCCAACAGGATTTTTACATTTAGGCAATTACTTTGGGGCAGTGCAAAACTTTCTGCGAATGCAGGAAGACTATAACTGCTATTTTTTCATTGCCGATATTCATTCGCTAACTACGCATCCAACGCCTGAAAACCTGCAGGCCGGTGTAAAGCAAGTATTAGCCGAGTATTTAGCTTGTGGCATTGATCCTGAAAAGTCAACCATCTTTATTCAGAGTGATGTTCCTGAGATTACCGAGTTGTACACCATTCTGAACATGAATGCTTACTTGGGAGAGCTGGAGCGCACGACTTCATTTAAGGATAAGGCCCGCCAGCAGCCCGACAATGTGAATGCAGGCTTATTGACTTATCCGGTGCTGATGGCTTCGGACATTATTATTCACAAAGCGCACTACGTGCCGGTTGGAAAAGACCAGGAGCAAAACCTGGAAATGGCGCGTAAATTTGCCAAGCGTTTCAACCGCATGTATAAATCGAAGGTATTTCCTATTCCAAAACCATTCACCTTTGATGGGGCTGACCTGATTAAAGTGCCCGGTCTGGATGGCAGCGGCAAGATGGGAAAATCAGAAGGGAATGCCATTAACCTGTACGACACGGAAAAGGAAATTCGTCAGAAAGTGATGCGTGCGGTAACCGATTCAGGCCCAACGGAGCCCAATTCTGAAAAACCGGAAGCCATTCAAAACTTGTTTACCCTGATGAAAATTGTTTCGAAACCCGAGGTGGTTGCCCAATTTGATGAGGCTTACAACAAGTGTGAAATTCGTTATGGCGATATGAAAAAGCAGTTGGCGGAAGATATTATTCAATTTACTTCGCCAATCCGGGAGCGTATTGTGACCATTTTGGAAGACGATGCTTACTTGGCCAAAGTGGCTAAGATGGGAGCTGAAAAAGCTCGTGAGTCAGCTTTGGTAACCTTGAATGAGGTGAAAAAACTGGTGGGTTTCCGCAAATTTTACTAAGCGATTGTAAAAAGATAATCGATAATATCATAAAGACTCTGAATTGAATAATTCAGGGTCTTTTTTTTGATCTAACCGGGGTTTGTAAAGCTTGTTGAAGAAGGACGTTTTAGGATGGTTTGAAGCATAAAAAAGCCCCTTGCGGAGGGGCTTCAATTATCGTTTAACGTAAATCCAGATTCCCGAACCGGGGGATTCCGTTTGTATCTTTTGCTTTGCTGTTTTAGCTTCCTGAAGGCTGGCAAAACTGTCAAGTGCAATGTAATGCAGTCCTTTAATTACCCCGATGTTTTGGGCCTTAAATCCTTCAGCCTGCTTTTGCTGGATAAACTTACCGGCATTGGTTTTGCTTCGGAAACTGCCACCAATAAGATAATACGAATGCTTCAAAGTGAGCACTTCGGGTTGAGCGTTTTCTGTAACAATGGGCCGGATGGGCTCTATTTCCTGAACCATTTCTGTTCGGTTCATCATCTCTGCAATGCTGGTCAGGTTTGACCTTTGCAAATTGGAGGTGTTGTTTTTAATAGGAACCAGGGCCAAAGCAATTAAAACCGGAATGGCTAACAAAACTTTTTTCAGTGTTCGTTTTTGAAAGAAAACCTGAACGGCATCGCGCTCTTCTTGTGAAATTTCCTTGCGAACCAGGTTTTTGGCATAAATGGTTTCGTAGTTGAATGTGGCCAGACCATAGGAGTCGAGGTTGAAGTTTTCGTTCATCTCGGGGGTAAAAGTCAGGCTTTCATGCTCATCGTAACTTAACCGGCCAACTCCGTCAATGGTGATGGTTTCACCATCGGTAAGCCGGTAGTTGAGCTCCTGAACCAGCAATTCTACTTGTTTGCTGACAGCCAGGTAATTGCTCCCTTCTTTCTCAACCAAATGATTGATCAATAAACCATCATTAAAAGTCAGCTTCTCATTAAAGCTGATAGCCTTGGATGGCGGGTTGAATTGTGCCGTCCGGACCGTTGCAGGTTTGTAATTACTCACAAAACCACCGAAGCCGGGGATGATGACACAGTCATTCAACAATAAGAGTTCTTTGATGTAGGCTAAAATTTCCACGTTCGTCTCTGTTTATGCCCAAAAATAAAGAAAAATTAACACGCTGGCAACCCTAAGTTCTCAACAATTTAAGCAAGTTTTCAAAAGACAGGCGTAACTTACAGGGGCTTATTAATTAAGCACAACATTTAAATTTGTAGTTTTGAAAAAAATACTCAATCAATTACTATGTCAAAAAAAATATTGGTAACCGGAGGAACGGGTTACATTGGCTCGCACACAGTTGTTGAGCTGCATGACGCAGGCTTCGAAGTAGTGGTCGTTGACGATCTGTCGAACTCTAGTGTTGACGTGTTGGATAAGATCGAAGAAATCAGTGGGAAGAAACCTGCTTTTGAGCAATTCAACCTGGCCGATGCCGCCAAAACAGATGATTTTTTCAAGCGCAATCAGGACATCGCTGCCATCATTCACTTTGCAGCTTCCAAAGCTGTGGGGGAATCGGTACAACAGCCTTTGCACTACTACCGCAACAACCTGGTGTCGTTGATGAACATTTTGGACTGCCAACGGAAATACAACATTGCCAACCTGGTGTTCTCTTCTTCTTGTACGGTGTATGGCCAGCCCGATCAGTTGCCAGTAACTGAAAACACTCCGCGTAAAGATGCTGAGTCGCCTTATGGCAATACCAAACGGGTAAATGAAGATATTTTGCACGACAGTGTGAATGCCTATCCTGAGTTGAAAACCATTGCCTTACGCTACTTTAACCCGATTGGGGCACACCCGAGTGCTTTGATTGGCGAGTTGCCTTTAGGTGTTCCTCAAAACCTGGTGCCGTTTATTACGCAGACAGCTGCCGGAGTGCGCGAGCAACTTAGCGTTTTTGGAGATGATTACGATACCCCCGATGGTTCGGCAATCCGCGATTACATTAACGTGGTTGACCTGGCTAAGGCGCATGTGGTTGCCATTACGCGCTTGCTGGAAAACAAAAATAAGACTGGCTACGAGGTCTTTAACCTGGGAACCGGTAATGGTTACTCTGTTCTTCAAATTGTGAATGGCTTCGAAAAAGCGACTGGCGTAAAATTGAATTACAAAATTGTGCCGCGTCGTGCCGGAGATATTGAAAAGATTTGGGCCGACACCACTTATGCCAACGAAGAGCTGGGTTGGAAAGCGGAAAAAGGATTGGAAGAAACGCTGCTTTCGGCCTGGAACTGGGAAAAGCGTCTACGCAATATCCAATAAGAAATTTGCAGTTTCTTTTTTTACAAAGAAGAATTGCAGGCAGTTACAAAGGCTTTGTCTCAACCGGCAAGGCCTTTTGTTTTTTGCTCTTCCTATCGATTGAGCACAAGCTGGAAACGGGGAAATTAGGATTTTTAACCTAATACTTTCCATCTCTTTGGGGCTACCTTTGCTCTTAATTCTCCCACTTCGTTGGCTTATGCCCGTTTCCTGAAAAAGCTGTTCGTGGGGTCCCTAAAGAAGAAAGATTAGCCCTATCTTTGCCTCGGTGGGATTTCATTATCAACCTGCCATTTAAATTTATTTCGTGCATGAAAAAACACCATTCGGGAGGTCAACGCCCCCAGTCAAAAAAGCCTCGCGCCAACGTGTTAGAGGTGAAGGAACAAGAAGAACTGATGAAGTTTCTGATTGCTCAGCTGCCGCATAAAAACCGCAACAACATCAAGTCGTTACTCAAAAAACGACAGGTCTTGGTTGATGGCAAGGCAATCACTCAATTTAATCATTTACTAAAACCGGGACAGAGAATAACCCTTGAAAGCGCATCGGCACCCATTGCCCGGCAAATGCGCGGTGTTGTGGTAGTGCATGAGGACAAGGACCTGATTGTGGTGAATAAAAACGCCGGATTGCTTACCACTGCTACTGACAAAGAGAATAGGGAAACGGTATTTAGCATCCTCAGTAACTATCTGAAAGAGCAAGACAAGAGCAACAACATTTATGTTGTACATCGGTTGGACCGTGAAACTTCCGGACTGATAGTCTTCGCCAAAAGCAAGGAAATGCAGGAGCTGTTGCAGGAATCCTGGAAGCAGTCTGCTGACAGCCGGAGTTACCTGGCGGTTATTGAGGGCAAGCTTGATCCGGCGGAAGGAACACACCGCTCTTATCTTTTCCAAAGTAAAATTTTTAAAGTGCACTCCAGCCAGGATCCGGACAAGGGCGACTTGGCTGTTACGCATTATTCAACAATTAAAAGTAACGAGTTGTATTCGTTGCTAAAGGTGAGCATGGAGCCGGGAAGAAAGAACCAGGTTCGGGTACATTTACAAGATCTGAAGCATCCGGTTATCGGAGATAAAAAATATGGGTCAAAATCCAATCCAATAGGACGGCTGGGGTTACATGCCTGGGTGCTGGCTTTCAAGCATCCGGTATCAGGCAAGAACCTGAGGTTCGAAACATCTATCCCAGGTAGTTTCCTGAAACTGTTTTAAGCCTTCATTTTACCTCGGATTCTGAATAGAGATAATTCATGTGTAGCGCGGAAAAGGACTTTCAACTTTCCGTGTTACTCGTTCACTTTTTATAGAATAAAAAACGACTAAGCTACTCTTCATGAAACAAACTGTAACTAAAAAATTTGCCCTGCTGGGTATCAGTTCCTGTTACCTGCTCACTTCCTGTTCGGTTGAAGAAAGCCAACTACCAAAACCCAACATCATTTATGTGTTAGCGGATGATATGGGCTATGGCGATGTGACAGCTTACAATCCAGACAGTAAAATTGAAACCCCCAACCTGGACCGGATGGCTCAACAAGGAGTTCGGTTTACCGATGCACATACTTCATCATCGGTTTGTACGCCTACGCGCTATGGTATTTTGACCGGGCGCTACAATTGGCGCAGCCCATTGAAAAGTGGTGTGCTCACCGGAAAATCCAAAGCCTTGATTCCAACTGAACGGACTACCGTAGCGTCTTTGTTGCAGCAGCAAGGCTATCATACGGCTTTTATTGGGAAATGGCATTTGGGATGGAACTGGCAGCTGAAAGACCCGGAAAAAGCTGGAGGTGAAGGTTGGGACGCACAGGACTTTGATAACATTGATTTCTCGAAACCCGTTACGCATTCACCCAACGATTTAGGGTTTGACTATGCTTACGGGCATTCGGGATCGCTGGATATGGCGCCCTATGTGTATGTTGAAAATGGACTGGCAACTGCTATTCCGGATTCAGTTTCGGAGAATACCGGGAAGTATTCGTGGTGGCGCAAAGGCCCAACTTCCAGTGATTTTGATCATGAAGATGTGACTCCTAATTTTTTCAGACGTGCCATTGCACTTGTGGGACAACAGGCTCAGGAAGATAAGCCCTTCTTTTTGTACTTGGCCTTGCCTTCGCCGCATACCCCTATTTTGCCTACTGCTGAGTGGCAAGATAAAAGCGGCTTAAATCCTTATGGCGACTTTGTAATGATGGTGGATGACTGGATGGGAAAACTATTGGCAAGCCTTGAGGAGAATGGCATTGAAGAAAATACCTTAATCATTTTTACCACCGACAATGGCTGTTCGCCTGCTGCTAAAATTGAAGAGCTGACGGCCAAGGGACATTATCCGAGTGGTGTTTTCCGCGGACATAAAGCCGATATTTTTGAAGGTGGTCACCGGGTGCCGTTTATTGCACAATGGCCAGCCAAAATTAAGGCGGGTTTGGTTTCAGATGAAACAATTTGTACCACAGATCTTTTGGCCACTTGTGCCGAGATTACGAACTATCAGCTGGCTGACAATGAAGGTGAAGACAGCTACAGCCTGATGCCTGTTTTTGAACAAGCCGCACTTCAGAAGCCTTTGCGCGAAGCAACGGTTCATCATTCCATCAACGGAAGTTTTGCCATTCGTCAGGGGGATTGGAAACTGATCATGTGTCCAGGGTCAGGGGGCTGGAGCTTTCCACGACCCGAAAATAAGGCTGTGATTGACACGCTGCCGCCAATTCAGTTGTATAACCTGAAAGAGGATCCTTCGGAAACTCAGAACTTGCAAGCTCAGCATCCGGAGCTGGTGGACCAGCTTAAGACCTTACTTACAGACTATATTCTGAATGGAAGAAGCACGCCGGGCGAGCCACAGGCTAATGACCCGATTAAGGGCGAATGGAAGCAAATTGGCTTTACAAAAGTGAGTAATTAAACGTGGTCATGGCCATCCCATTTTCTTATCGGGGGAGAATGGCTAATTTTGACTTTGCAAAAACTGAATAGATCATGAAAACAATACTTATCACCGGAGGTGCCGGTTTTATCGGATCGCATGTGGTCCGTTTGTTTGTCAACAAATATCCCGATTATCAAATCGTGAACCTGGATAAGTTGACTTATGCCGGAAACCTGGCGAACCTGAAAGACCTGGAGGGCAAGGCCAACTACGAGTTTGTCAAAGCCGATATTGTGGACAGTGAAGCGATGCTTAAGCTGTTTCGGGAGAAGCAGTTTGATGGCGTGATTCACCTGGCGGCCGAGTCGCACGTTGACCGCTCCATCTCCAACCCAACGGAGTTTGTATTCACCAATGTGATTGGTACGGTTAACCTGTTGAATGCGGCCCGCGAAATCTGGAAAGACAATACCGAGGGCAAGCTGTTCTACCACATTTCAACCGATGAAGTGTATGGTTCGCTGGGCGAAGAGGGTTTGTTTACCGAAACCACCGCTTACGATCCACACAGTCCGTATTCAGCATCGAAAGCCAGTTCCGATCATTTTGTGCGGGCTTATCATGATACTTTTGGTCTGCCGGCTTTGGTATCGAACTGCTCTAACAACTATGGCTCATTTCAGTTTCCGGAGAAGTTGATTCCCCTGTTCATCAACAACATCAAAAACAACAAGGCCTTGCCTGTGTATGGTAAAGGAGAGAACGTTCGCGACTGGTTGTGGGTAGAAGACCATGCCCGGGCGATTGATGTTATTTTTCACCAAGGTAAGGTGGGCGAAACCTACAACATTGGCGGGCATAACGAGTGGACCAACATTGACTTGATTAAGCTGATGTGTGCCATAATGGACCGTAAGTTGGGTCGTGAGGCAGGTACTTCTGAAAAGCTGATTACTTACGTAAAAGACCGTGCCGGCCACGATTTGCGCTACGCCATTGACAGCACCAAGCTTCAAAACGAACTGGGCTGGGTGCCCAGCCTTCAGTTTGAAGAAGGACTGGAGAAAACCATTGACTGGTACCTGGACAATAGTGAATGGTTGGACAATGTAACGTCTGGTGATTACTTGAAATACTATGAAGGGCAATATCAAAAACGATAACTGATCAGCAATAATCATCATAAAAAAAAGGGGTTTCACATTCAAGTGAAACCCCTTTTTTTTATGTCTTGTGGCCTTAAAAGTATTTGATCTTTTCATCAATCAGGTCGCTCAACAAGTTGTTGGCTAGTCGACTGGCGCCAATCCGGAACAAGGATGGGGTGAGCCACGCTTCGCCCAGTATTTCATTCACAATCGTCATGTATAGAATAGCATCTTCGGTTGTTGAAATTCCACCGGCCGGCTTAAAGCCAATCTTTCTGCCGGTTTTGAGGTGAAAATCCTTGATTGCTAAACACATCTCCAAAGCAGCTTCGGGAGTTGCGGCAGGGCTCATCTTTCCGGTAGATGTTTTGATGAAATCTGCACCCGATTCCATGGCCAGGAACGAAGCATGCCGAATCTTTTCGGGTTCGGCCAGAGCGCCGGTTTCCAAAATCACTTTCAGGTGTGCATCGCCAATGGCCTCTTTGATGGTGGTGATTTCTTCGCGGCAAATCACATCGTCGTCATCCAGGAAAGCCCACAGCGGCAAGACAATATCGATTTCGTCGGCGGCATAGTCTACAGCCATTCGGGCTTCCTTCACCTTGACCTCAATGAAACTCATGGAGCAGGGGAACCCGCCGGCAACGGCAGCAATGTTGACATGATCGTCCTGCAGGTTCTCCTTAACGGTACGAACCATATTGGGATGCACGCAAATGGCTGCCACATTGGGCAGGTTGGGATAGTCGTTCTCAAAATCATTAACCCGCTCGGTGAATGCCTTTACATGACTAATGGTATCGGTGCTGTTCAAAGTGGTTAGGTCAATGCAGGAAAAAGCCAGTTCTTGCCAATCGGAGTTGTTGTTTTGCCGGGCTATTGCTTTTATTTCAGTTAGATGATTTTGGGCTTCCATGAGATGCTATTTAAGTTTTGGATTATTCTGATGCCTGTTTTGATCGCGTTTTGTTTTTTTGTTTACGTTATTTAAGAATGCTTGGTTCAGGTCAACACCGGTTTGGTTGGCTAAACAAATCAGTACCCAGAGAACATCGGCCATTTCATCGGCCAGATCATGATTCAGCTCGCTCTTTTTAAACGATTGATCACCATAAGTTCGAGCCATGATTCGTGCTAATTCACCCACTTCTTCGGTTAAAATGGCCATGTTTGTCAGTTCACTAAAATAACGTACGCCAATGGTTTTAATCCATTCGTCCACCATTAGTTGGGCTTCGGGTAAGCTGATTGCCTTCGATTTTGTATTCATAGATTGACTAAAAGGATAATATAGGTTAAACAAAGAAGGGGGCTTTTAGATTGCTAGAAGCCTTTGTTTTTTGAGTCGATTATGATGGTTACCGGCCCGTCGTTAAGCAGTTCAATTTTCATATCGGCACCAAATTCACCGGTGGGCACTTCCTGTTGAAGGGTGGCCGACAGAGATTCGACAAACTGCTTGTAAAGCGGAATGGCAGTTTCTGGTTTTGATGCACGAATGTATGATGGCCGGTTTCCTTTTTGGGTGTTGGCGTGCAAGGTAAATTGGCTGACCACCAGCGCTTGTCCGCCAATGTCGGTTAACGACCGGTTCATCACTCCGTTTTCATCGTCAAAAATGCGCAGTTGACTGATTTTCCGGACTAAATACTGAATATCTTCTTCCTGGTCTGCGTCTTCAATTCCGAGTAGAATAAGTACCCCTTGGTTGATGGATGATTTTACTTTTTGCTGAATACTGACTGAAGCCTTGGCGACCCGCTGAATAACCACTCTCATTTTTTGTCTGTTTATTGAAAAGAAAGCTGGTTGCGAACAAGCTTTCCTTATTTTTGTTTAATTATTCCGGTTGCTGTTTAAACAATTAAAGAGCTCCGGATTTTTGATAAACAAAGATAATGATTCAACAAATGATGCGAAATAAAGTAACTTTTATCTTAACGCTTGCTTTGTTGCTTGTCGTGCATTCTGCCTGGGCGCAGAAGGCCGCTGTGCAAGGGCGGATTTATGATGCGGAAAGTAATGAAAGCCTGCCTTTTGTGAATGTGGTCGTTGCCGGATCTTCTCTGGGGACGGTGACAGATGAGCAGGGGCGTTATTTTCTGACAGGCCTGACTCCAGGCTTCATTCGTTTGAAGGTTTCGTTTGTTGGCTATGAGGAGGTCATCTCGCCGGAGGTGGAAGTGAGTAACCTGAAAACAACCTATTTTGATGTTGAACTGGAAAAAAGCAACACCGAACTTGATGAGGTAACGGTTTCGGCGTCCTTGTTCCGAAAGACGGAAGAAAGCCCGCTTTCCTTAAAAAATATTGGGATTTCAGAAATTGAGAACAGCCCCGGAGCCAATCGCGATATCTCCAAGGTCATTCAGTCTTTTGCCGGGGTGCAGTCAACTCCCTCATTTCGCAACGACATCATTATCCGAGGTGGTGGGCCTTCCGAAAGCCGCTTTTTTCTGGATGGGGTAGAAGTGCCAAACATCAACCACTTTGCAACGCAAGGAGCTTCGGGTGGACCTGTGGGCATTATCAATGCTGATTTGCTGCGTGAAGTGAACTATTTTTCCGGAGCATTTCCGGCCAACCGGGGAAACGCGCTGAGTGGGGTGTTTGAGTTTTATCAGGTTGATGGCAACGCGGACCGGCTGCGGGCGCAGGCTTCGGTGGGAGCCTCGGAAGTGACAGGTACCATTGATGGGCCTTTAGGCGACAATACCACTTACATTGTTTCTGCCCGCCGGTCCTATCTGCAGCTGCTGTTTAGCTTGCTGGAGCTTCCGTTTTTGCCAACCTTTAACGATTTTCAATTCAAACTGAAAACCAAGCTTGATGCCAAGAATGAGCTAACCTTTATTGGCTTGGGAGCTATTGACAAGTTTGCACTTAACCTTGATTTGGAAGAGCCGGATGCACAGCAACGCTACATTTTGGCCTTTTTACCTCAAAATGAGCAGTGGACTTATACGGTAGGCGCGGTTTACAAGCATTTTCGGGACAATGGTTATCAAACGCTGGTCGCCAGCCGCAGCCACCTCAATAATTCAGCTTACAAATACCTGGACAACGATGATAGCTCGGAAGCCAACAAAACACTGGACTATGAATCGGAAGAAATTGAAAACAAGTTTCGCTATGAAAATACGGCTCGCTTTGGACAAGTGAAGCTAAACTTTGGAGCCAACCTGGATTTTGTAACCTATACCAATTCAACCACCCAAAAGCGCTACTATCCGGAGGGTGTGTTGGATGTCAACTTTGACACGAAGTTGAACCTGGTGAAATGGGGCATTTTTGGGCATGCCAGCAACAAGGTGCTGGGGGATCGGCTGACCCTTTCTTTGGGTATTCGCCTGGACGCCAACAGTTACTCGTCTAGTATGAGCTCGCTCCTTGATCAGGTTTCGCCCCGGCTGTCGGCTTCCTACCAGCTGGCGCCTCATTGGAGCCTGAATTTCAACACGGGCCGGTACTTCCAGTTGCCGCCTTACACCGCCTTAGGTTATCAAGAGAATGGTGAGTTCATCAATAAAACCAATGATTTAAAATACATTCAGGCTGATCATCTGATTGGAGGAGTTGAATACCGGCCGCGTCCGAATGTTTTATTTTCGGTGGAAGGTTTTCTGAAGAAGTACTCCGATTATCCGTTTTCAATGAGGGATTCCATTAGCTTGGCCAACCTGGGAGCGGATTATGGTGTTGTGGGCAATGAAGAGGTGCGTTCCATTTCGGAGGGAAGGGCTTATGGGGCTGAATTTCAAACCCGGGTGGCATCGTCCAATAACTTCAACCTGAACTTGTCCTACACTTGGGTACGCAGCGAGTTTGATGATAAAAATGGGGAGAAGCTGGTGTCGAGTTGGGATAGTCGCCATTTAGTGGTGCTGACCAGCACGAAGAAACTGAAACGAGACTGGCAGGTCGGCCTTCGCTGGCGCTATGTAGGCGGGCTGCCTTACACACCTTATGATCTGGATCGCTCAAGCTTGATTGAGGCTTGGAATCAGACTGGAGGGCCTTACCTGGATCCGGATCGGTGGAACACTCGGCGCTTTGATGCTTTTCATCAGTTGGACGTGCGGATTGACAAGGCCTATTACCTGGATAAGATCACGGCTAAATTCTATATCGACATTCAAAATTTGTATAATTTCCAGAATCAGGATAAAGATATTTTGGTGCGAAAGCAGGATGCCAATGGCCAGTTTGTAACGACCGACAATGGTACCCGTTATGTGCTGGAAAGGGTAGAAAACACAGCCGGAACCGTTCTGCCAACCATCGGAATCATTCTGGAATTTTAATTACCTTTACTTCATGAGTGTGATTTGTATTCAACAAAAGGGAACTGATCCTTACTTTAACCTGGCAGCAGAGGAGTATTTGCTGAAAAATTCCACGGAAGATGTTTTCATGCTTTGGCAAGGAGAACGTTCGATTGTTGTGGGCAAACACCAGAATGCCTTGGCGGAAATTAACCATCGGTATGTGGCTGACAATAAGATCAAAATTGCACGCCGTATTTCGGGTGGAGGGACCGTGTTTCATGATCCGGGAAACCTGAATTTTACTTTCATTCAAACGGTTGACCGCATTGATCAGGTTAACTTTAAAACATTCACACAACCGATTGTGGCTGTTATGAAGGAGCTTGGGCTTGAAGCTTATACTACCGGGCGAAATGATTTGCTGCTGGATGGAAAGAAGATATCGGGCAATGCGGAGCATGTTTTTAAAAAGCGGGTATTGCATCATGGTACTTTGCTTTTCAATAGCGAATTGAGCCAGCTGCGGAATGCCCTGAAAGTTGATCTGTCACGCTTTAAAGACAAAGCCGTTCAGTCGAATCGCAGCGAGGTGACCAACATTTCCGATTATTTGAAAACACCGATGACGGTTGGCCAGTTTTCGGATTTCATTTTTGAGGGAATCCGGAAAACATATCCTGAGCAACGTGTGTATCAGTTTTCGGAAGAAGATCTTCAGGCCATTCAGCAATTGCGGGAAGAAAAGTACACAACCTGGGACTGGATTTATGGTTACTCGCCCAAGTATACCTATACCAACCAAGTAGAAATGGATGGTCAGTTGATTTCTTTTTCCTTACAAGTGGTGAAGGGAATCATCAACTCCATCGACTTTCAAGGACGGATTTCTAATACACAAGCTATTTTACTCACCAATTCCTTGCTCGGTACACGGCATGACTTTGAGGAGCTAAGCGGAAAGCTCAAAAAAGTGGAGGTCGGCTTGACCCCAATCTCAGTCGATCAACTGTTGGATGTTTTGGTCTAGTGCTCAGGGAACAATCTCAAAAACATGCGTTAAGGTGTTGATTTGCCCATGGGGATCGATGATATCGGCCCGCAGGATAAACTTGCCCAAAACATGTCCGGCATTCACCTCAAATTCAGAATGATTGAGAGGGGACAGTTTTACAGCGGGATTCCAAAAGAGTGTCGTTGGCTGCTGTTTGGGATGTTCGGCTTTCTGCTGCCAAAAATCGCGTGGAATACGGTAGCCATTTTCATATAAACTTTCTGTTTTTTTGGTGGTAGGTTCTTCGAGTGGCTCTCCTCGCTTGGTGCGGATTTCAATTAGTCCAACTGAATTTAAGCCGGTGTAGCGTTGGATGTCCACCGGGCTGGTCGATACGTTGATGGACTCAATGTCTTGTGGGCTGATGGTGTTCAGCACCGATGAGCTGGTCCCCAGCTTATGACCGTCCAGAACAATCAGTGCTCCGTCCTGAGCATTGATGGAATTTGTTCCTCCCGGGAAAATAATTTTGTCTCCTTCCAGCCGGTAGGATTTGATGGTTTTTAGTACTTCGAGCACCGGAGTGCCCGTCATCAGGTATTTTTTGTAGGAAGGCTCGCTTTTAGGCAGGTTATTTTCCGGTCGTTTGACCGGAGTAAATAGTGCTTTATTTTGTTCGTAGAATTCGGGGCTGAACTGGGCTTGCTTGTCCAGTGCCCTGGTTTGAATGAAATGCTGCACCTGCTCTGTAATTTGCTCCGTCAGCGACAAGTCAAATTTGACCGTGAGGTTTTCATTGCCATCGGGACCAATAGCTTTTACGGCGAAGTTTTTCAGGTCTTTGGCGGCTATTGCTTGTTGGAAGAAGGTTCCGTTTCCATCTGTTGATGCCTGAATGATTTGCATGTTTTGAGCATGAATGAAACTGACTTTGGCATTGGCAACCGGTTCATTGCTTTGGTTAACAATTTGGCCCGACACACCGGATTGCAGGTGTTTGCTTTGTTCCCGTTCGCGGTCAAAATTCAGAATGCGTGACCAAGAGGCATTTTTCATGCGATTGGCAATGAGCAGGTAGTTCATGCTGGTTTCCCTATTGGGCGATTGCAGGAGCTTGGAGGCTTCAGTCAGGGGCTTCTCCAGGTCGGCGTTGATGGCAAGCCATGGAGCCCATTGTGTCGGCCAGTCTTTGCTTTCTTCAGCAGCACTGATGCCAAGGCTTACTTCGGGAAGAGAAGCTTCTGTTTCGTTTGTTTTCAAGGTAAAGTGAAATACCTCGCCTGCCTTTACCTCTCGGGGAGCTGTAAGTTCAAAAGGTTGTTCAGCTTCCTGATCAACATACACCAGTCGGGTGGCCAGCACCTGTTCTTCCTGATTGAAAACTGTTAGCTGGTTGATTCCATTGGGCAAGTCTTTCTTCGGAATCTTTAGACGGGTAGGGCCCGAGGGGGTGAGTTTCGAAGCCCAGAAGATGTGTTCACCTTTATTGGCAATCAGGTAGATGGGTTCATTCTGTACAGATGAGGGAGGAATGAGGTTCGCATAAATGAAAGCTCCATCGGTTCGGATAACCGACAAGGCGATGGCCTCCTGAATCGGAGGTAGTGCAATGATTTCATTTGTTCCAGTCTGGCTGGTAACTTCCAGGCTGTATTGCCCGTCTTTTTCAAAGTTTGCCGGAACAATGCCAAAGCCCGGCGTTGGGGTCTTGCCTTGTGCAAGCTTGTTGCCGTGCTCATCCGTGATTGTTGCTGTGCCCAGCACTGGCTGCCCCAATTGGTTGTGTATGGTGAAGCCTAGGTTTTGTGTTCCAGCGACCAACTGCCCTCCTTCTGGATAAATAGAAATATCAAGGGTTTCATCCTTGACGGGAAGTGTTGTGGTGTAGTTTAGCTCCTGTCTCCTGGAGTTGAGCGTTAGACTGAGCGGGCGTTCAAAATTTTGATCCGAAAAGTTCAGGTTTACTGAGGCTTGGCCTCCAGTGTCGGTTCGGAATTTTTGTTTCTGAATCATTTCGGAACCATTATACAATGTAGCTTCCAGCTTTTCTTTTTTTGCCGGATCGCCCTGCATGTTGGTAAGCCGGAAGGAGTAAGCATTGGCCTGCTCCGTGTTGGACACTTCCATCTCCTGAAGTCTGAACGCATTTTCGTTTTTGAAGTTGATGTCAATTCGCTTGTAAAATGCTTCATCGGCCGAATTGAGCAGGTTTGGTCGGGCTACCAAAACATAGCTTCCTTCCTGCAGGTTTTCAGGAAGGAGCAGGTCGCCTTTTATGGGACCGGAGTGGGTACGGTAAACATCGCCGGCAAGACGCTCGCCTTGGCTGGAGTAAAGTTCTACCTGGCACTCGTTGCTGAAAGGGGTTCTGGTTTGCCCGGTGGCATCGGTAATAAGCATGGAAAACCAGATGGTTTCCCGAGGCTGGTAAACTTCCTTGTCGGCAGTGAGCTGCACCTTCTCAATGGGGTAAAATTGGTAATACGCACGAAGCTTTTGAGCGACGTTTTCAATGACATTGGTTTGTGCTGATGTACTTAGTGCGCTAATTGTCAGGCAAAGGAATAGCAGACTGGTTCTCATGGTTGGTTGTTTTGAGTGGTTAGTGGTTGAGGGTGGGGCTGTGGCACGCTTCCTGTTTGAGACGCTTTTTTCAATGCTTTTCGTAGGTCTTCACTGGGTTTGATTACATTGTAATTTCCCCAGAAATCTTCATCGTAATCTGAAATAATTTCACTGAAAATATCCGAAGAATTGAAGTTTTCCTGTCGTTTAAAGCGCCTCAAGTTGGTTGCACGATGATCAGTTACCAAAAGGTCTGACACGCTGTGAAAGACGGAATTGATTTTGTCGTGCCGGCTTTTGACATGAAACTTTACAGAGGCCTGGGCGGTGCTGAAATACCATTTATTATGATGTTGCTTGTAGCTGACCGAATAATCCAGATCGATGGGACGAACCCGGAATCCGTGGGGCTTTTTCTTGATTAATGATCGACGGGCACTTTTTTTCCCGTCCCGGCTCAGGCTGAATTCAGCATGAACCAAGGCAAAGGTTTCCTGATCAACATATAGCTTGCCTTCATAGGTCAGGTTGTCAATCTTGGCGTTAGGCTTAAACAGGACAACATAGGTTGGGCGGTTTTCATAGCTGATGACTTGCTCAACGGCATAGCTGTAATAGTTGCGGAATTCTTTGTCGATGAACGAATCCATGGTTTTAATGACATCCAGCTTGTTGATGTAATAGGGCCCGCCTTGCATTTTGAAATCAACCAGGTGGAACGAGGGCTCCACTTCCGGACTTTTGCGTCCTTTCAAAAAGCGAATTTGGTCTTCGCGGAACCGGTTGGTGTAATCGATCTTCAAAATATCCATAATGGCCTCTGAAACATTGATGTAGTCATTGTCCTGCTTTAGGACTTCGCGGTAAAAGGAGGTCATCAGCTGGTTGTTGGTGGGGTAGTTTTGCGCAATGTTCTCATCCAGCTTATCCATGATTTGAAGCGCATCGACGGCTGTGACTTTGACTTCCCGCAGTTTAATTTCAACCGGATCGAGCCGGATGTTGAGCGGGTTGTGCTGAAGGGTGTCCAGCAACAGGTAGCGGCGGGCATAGCCCATGCACGAAATCACCAGGGTGTCCGATTCATATTCAGGTGGTATCTTCAGGTTAAATTCACCATCTACGTTGGAAATGGTGCCAAAGGGATGTCCCAGCACCGAGATGCTTCCATAGGGAATCAATTCGCGGCTTTGGCTGTCCTGCAAGGAGCCGGATAAATTATAGCGGATCGAAGGTGGTTGGGTGGAGATCTGGCTGGTGGCAGAAGCTTTTCGCGAAGTAATGATTAGCTGGTTCTTGAGCAGGTTGAAGTGATATTTTTGGTTGAACACAGCTTTTAAAACAGCCTCCAGCGGTTGATTTTGCTGGTGAATAGAGATGAGTTTGTCGGTGTTGACAAGCATGGGATCGTAGGAAAAGTAGATGCCGGTTTGGCTTGATATCTGATTGAGAAGATCCAGAAGCGGGCCATGCTCCACCTGAACGCTGACCTTGGCCTGGAGGTTAATGACTTGCTGCTCCTGCGCATAAATTGAAAATGGCAGAAACAGGAGCAGCAGGTTAGTTATCAGGTTTTTGGGTTTCACTAAAAGATTTTTTCCAGTTGAAAACTCGTTTTTATTTCGTTTCCATCCCGTAGTACTTTCATCTTAATTTTTCGGTCTTCCTTGCTTTGTAACAACAGGTTGATGTCATTCAAAGATAGTGATTTATGACTGGTGTTGTTGAGTGATATAATTTGGTCATTAACCTGTAGTCCGGCCAGGTCTGCAGGCGAATTTTCCCGGATGTTGTCAATGGTGTAAATGGGGACTCCGGGCATGGGATTATATACTTCCATGCCGCTCATGTTGTAGTTGAAGTCATCTTTCACCTTGCTGGTGGGGCGGAGCTTGATTTGGTGATTGGGATAGTCGAGTGTGACGTAAAAGCGCTTCAGAATTTCGGCGCCCAGCGTTCCGTTCCTGTCGTTGGCAACAATCAGTTCCTCAATCATATCGTTGTGAGGGAAGGCTACAATGGGTTCGGTTAGGATGAGTGGTCCCACCCAAATGCCGCCAATCCGGCCTTTTCGTCCGTGTAAGTCGCCGCTAAGCCCTTTCCCCAGGAAGGTTTCGATACTGTTTTCCGGAATGTTAATGCGATCGTCGGACTTGGTTGATAGCCAGATGGCATCACTGGCGCCTGTATCAACCAGCAGTTTTACGGGTACTTCCTTGTTGTCGTCGGTCATGATGGTTGTGCGCACGTACGGTTTGTTGTGCTCAAAGTGCAGAGGCATTACAATGTCCCTGTTTCTTACCCGGTCGCGGTAATGTTTTGGCTTGGTTACCGTCAGCTTTTGGGCATCATAATCAATTTCCACAACAAAGTCCTTGAAGAGGTCGAAGCCAATTAATCCATGCACAGGGATTCCCAGAATTTGCGAAATCTGGAAGTTGTCGTTGATCACCATGTGCACTTCCTGGTTCCAGGCCACCAGCCCGTCAATTTTCATGGTGTTGTTGCCCGAGCGGTAGGCAGTAAGCGTGCTGCCTTCGCCCAGCCCTCTGATGTTGACGGGTTGCAGCAGGTTCAGGTTTAGCTTGTTTACGTAGGGCAATTCTGTAATAATGGGGGTGCGTACACCGGTATCCAGAATGAAATTCAAGGTGTCAGACTCATTGATCTGCACCGGAATGATGATGAGGTTACTGGCTGATTTAAATTTGAAGGTGATGGATTTCTGCCTCGGATTCTGAAATTCAAACCGGTTCTTGCTGGGCTTGAAGCGCATTTTTTTTTCGTAGTCAACGCTTTCTTTTAGCGGGACATAGTCACGCACCACAAGTAGGTTGTTTTCAATTTCAAAAATCAGGTAGAAGTCTTTCATCAGCTTATCCAAAACATAGCGGATAGGCTTGTTTGAAATGTTAAGTGTAATGTTTTTTCCTTGAAGGAGTTCCGAGTTATAGGAATAATCCAGATCCAGGTAGTTGCAAATTTGTTCCACGACCTTACTCAAGGATTCGTTTTCAGCATAGAGGCTGATATTTTGATCCAAGATGGGGTCTCCTTGTCTTTCTTCCTGAGCTGCCAATGGCAAGGCCATCACGAAGAACAGCAGGATGGAAGTGAATAATGAAACGGCGGCTTGTATGTTTTGTGTTTTCATGGCTTGAATGTTTCTGATTAAGCATCTTTCTTCAACAGGTAGTTCCCATTCCGGATGTCGACTTTCAATCCGTGTGTTGTTGAAATCACTTCAAGGATAAAATCGAGGGGCTCTTTTTCAAAATGGGCATTTAAGAGCAGGTTGTCCAGGCTATGGTCTTCAATTTCAATATGAACCCGGTACACCTTGTTTAATTGTTTGATCACGTCGTTCAGTGAACTTTCGTTAAACACCAGCGTACGCGTTTTCCAGGCTAAAAAGTTGGGATCGGCATTTTGGCTTTTGATCAGTTGCTTGCTGGCGGTTAGAAGCGTTCCTTTGTCTCCCGGATCGAGAATGATATCTTCCATCGCTTGTTGCTTAGAGACTTGCACTTTGCCGGAGGCCACAATCACTTCAACCCGATCATTCTGCGGGTAGGCATTAACCGTAAAGCTGGTTCCCAGAACCTTGACGGTTGCTTCCCCCGCATGAATGATGAATGGTTTGTTGCGATTAGGTGTCACTTCGAAAAAGGCTTCTCCTTCAATAGAGACTTCCCGGTTTTCGTTGCCAAATTTGTCGGGATAATTAATTTTTGTATCCCGGTTCAGGGTGACCACTGTGCCATCCGACAGTTCAATTTGAGAAAGTCCTGAATCGTCAACCACAACTTCGGCCATGTGTGCCTCGCTGTGCTTTTGTTGGCCAACCCAGTAGGCCGAACCGCCAATGAGGATGGCCAGAAGGACTGCTGCAGCAATTTTAATCAACCGCAGCGGTATGAGCCGGCTAGCTGGTTTGGCGCGTTCGGTGTGGATGTGTGTCTTCACCTGGCTGAAAGCCCGGGAGGTGTCGTATTTTTTGAGCTGAAGATGCAGATCAATTTTCTGTGCCAATCGACTCAGTTTTTCCTTTTCGGCTTCGTCAATTTCAGCTTGTTGGAAGGGCTCACCGGGTGCATCAAAAAGTTCCCGGGCCAATAATTCCCAATCCTTTTGCCTGATGTCTTTGTTTGTTTTCATCACCTTAAAGACAAGCCAGAAGTAAAATACCCTGAATTTATCGTTTGTTTATTTTAAACAGGGCTAGTCCGATGAAGTAGTCTTTGTAGTCGCTAAGCTTTTCGCGAAGTTGTTTTAAGGCAAGGCCCATGTGGGTTTCAACAGTTTTAACCGACAGGCCCATTTGGTCGGCAATTTCCTGGTATTTTAATCCTTGTTCGCGGCTAAGTTTAAAAATTTGTCGGCGTTTCTCTGGAAGGGAGTTGATGCTTTCTTCGATCTTTTCCGCCAGTCCAACTTCCAGAAAATAGTCGGCCTCCTGGTATTCGCGAAGTGCTGTTTCTTTCATTTTTGAAGCATGTTTTTCCCGGATTTTGAGGTGCTGGATCCAGTTAATGCACTGGTTTTTTACTGAGCGAAACAAATAGCTTCTCAAGGAGCTGTTTATCGTCAGACTGTTACGCTGGCTCCATAGATAAACAAACAATTCCTGAACAATTTCTTCGGCTTTTTCGTCGTTGGATAAAACATGGCTGGCGTAAAGGCAAAGTGGCGCATAGTAAGCATTGAATAGGGTTTCAAACGCTTTTTCGTCGCCTTGTGTTAGCTTGTTAAAGAGGGCTTTCTCGTTGACTAGCATCATGCTTTTTACCTTCAGTCCATCTGATTTCAGGCTAAGGTATCAAAAAATACAGATGTTATGCAAAGAAAATATTCTTCGGAATAAAAGAATGCGGGGATAGGGTAGAAGCCGTGCTTGTTACATGAAGTACAGGTTTTATGGTAGGGGAGGTGAAATTGGCGATTGGATTTAGAACCATTATTTTTGATGCGTTGCTTGCAATTTCTGCAAGAAAAAATATTTGAGAAGAAATTACGAATTATAAAAAGAGATCGAATGAGAAAGATAATTTTAGGATTTGCACTTAGCTTATTATTGTCCGGAGCTGCCTGGGCGCAAGATTACAACACCGGGATTGGTCTGCGAGGCGGTTTCTCGAGTGGGGTAACTGTGAAGCACTTTCTGAGTAACAATTCAGCATTGGAAGGAATTTTGTCAACCCGCTGGCAGGGCTTTAATCTGACTGGCTTGTATGAAGTGCATAACCATCCCTTTGCTGTTGATGGCTTGAGCTGGTATTATGGTTTTGGTGGACATCTCGGGTTTTGGGATGGCGACCATGTTAATTGGGGACATCATGATAAAACCTATACGGTGATTGGTATTGACGGAATTTTAGGGTTGGAATATAGTTTTGTGGAAGTTCCGTTTGCCTTAAGTTTGGACTGGAAACCGGCATGGAACGTATTTGGGCACTCCGGGTTTTGGGGTGATGGAGGAGCATTTTCGATTCGTTACACGTTTTAAGTGAAAATTTTTTCGATTTTTGCTTTGAGCTCAAAAAAAATCCATTACTTTTGCAACGCTAATTCAAGCCCGGGTGGCGGAATTGGTAGACGCGCTGGATTCAAAATCCAGTTCTGGCAACAGAGTGCGGGTTCGATTCCCGCCCCGGGTACTTTTGGAAGTTCTGATATTCAAGTAATTACAAAAAATTATGAGTAGAATATCAGAACTCCCACCAAAAGTCCCACCAAATCCACTACCTTCGCAAAGTCTTGCAGCAAGCATCAAAGAAATGGCAATCAAAAAGAAATATAAAGAACCAAAGATTGTCCGGGCTAAAAGAGGTTGGTTTATTGCACTTCCCTATGAATATCCTGACACACCGGGTAAATACAAGCGTTTTGAGATTTCAGCTGGAATTAATTATATCCGGGATCTGGATGAAAGAGAACAAGAAGCCCAGTCACTACTAAAAGAAGTAAAAAGGGCTTTAAAAGCTGGTTTTGACCCTTTCTTTGCCGGAATGGAAGAACAGTTCGCGAAATCAATTACAAAGAAAATTGAGGGTATAGAAAGAACAGAGGGAGTTGTTCCAATGTGGACAATTATCGAAGGAATTAAAAACTTTCAGGAATACTGCATTAAGAAAAATCTCTCCAACAATACGGTTCGTACATACAATACCTTCATCACAAATTTTTCTTCCTGGTTAGAGGAAAACGAAATGGAAGAATTAATGGCCTCAGAAATATCAGAAAATACAATTCTCGGATTTTTAGATGAGTCATTTGATGAAGAAGGCTGGACACCAAGAACGTATAACAACCACTTAAGATTTTTCAATACCTTGTTTTCGCGCATGTTAAAACTGGAACGCAAGGAGAATAAAGAAGTCAGCTATCATCTCGAATTAGGCGATATCGAATTTAAAAAGGACAGGGCAGAAAAAAACCGCTATTATTCTCCAACCGTCGTCAATATGGTTAAACGAGAACTTGAACACATGCCTGAACTTTTCCGGTATGTAAACTGGATTTATTACAGCTGCATGCGAACCAGGGAAATCAGATTGCTCCAAATAAAACATATTGATCTCGAAGCCCGGCAAATTAAAGCAATAGGGCCAACAGCAAAAACCGGTGACAGGCTTGTGCCGATATGTGATGAGCTTAAAGATTTAATTTTGTCAATGGGAATAATGAAACTCCCACAAGATTATTATGTATTTGGAAAATCAGGAGTTCCATCGGCAAATAAGGTACACAAAGATTATTTTTCAGAACGGTACAAACCCATTAAGGATAAATTAGGGCTCGATAATAAATATACCCTTTACGGGTGGAAGCACACACGTGTGGTAAACTTATTAATGGCCGGGTATACAGACCAGGAAGTAATGAGCTTGACCGGACACCGGGATTATAAAAGTTTCATGGCCTACAAACGTGAGCTGGTTGTAGATACTTCTGCGATGAAAGGAAAAACAATTGGTTTTTAATGGTATAATAATTGCGTATATTGCATTACACTACAACAAACTAAGCAATGAAAACAATCCTTAAACTATTATTTCTACCAATTCTTTGGTTTGCTTCTTATACGTCCATAATGAACGGATTTGTCTATCATAAATATGATGATTTAATTGGAGGTATTGCACTTGGAGTATTGTTGTTATACATTGTATATAGAATGGTAGTGCCAAAAAAGAAAGTGGAGTGAATTCAGGAGATGATGATAGTTTATTTCGCTAAAAGTCATCTTGGAATTTTTTACTTTAGTTGTATTAGTGCTTTGTAAAACTTGGACTGATTAAAATGGTTCAGAGTTATTAAATACTACTATGATGAATCAATCTCGCGATTGTTAAAGTGTCACATTCGGTATATTTAACACATTATAATACACAGTAAAACAATTAAATAAACCATATGTCCATTTATCTCCGTAAAGCATTCCAAATATTTTACTTTCCTTTTTATTGTTGATTAAAATTACCGGTATAAAAGAACACTAGCATTTGTTGATATTAATTTGTTTGATTGAGAATGATTGAGGCAGAATAATTTTTAATTTTATGCAGATGTTCTGCACAAAGACAATCAACTATGGCAACCAACAAAAACGCTGTACTTCGATATAACACTCTTGACAGATGCTTTAGCAATTTTCAACGCAGGTTTTATTTTGAAGATTTAATCGAAGTTGTAAATGAATCCATTTGGGAATTTGACCCGGAATTGGAAGGAATTAAAACCCGGCAATTACGTGATGATATTCGCTTTATGCGAAGTCCGGAAGGTTATGATGCACCTATCGTTTCATATCGAGATGGCAAAAAAGCATATTACAGATATGAGGATGCGGAGTTTTCAATTCACAAAAAACCGTTAACACAAACGGAAGCAGAACAAATCAAAAGAGCCATTTCAATATTACAACGATTTGAAGGTGCACCGGAATTTGAATGGATAAATGAACTTGGCCCAATGCTTACAACAGAATTTGGTTTATCACAGTCTGAGAAAAAAAACATGTCGTTTGAATCGAATATCGATTATTCCGGTTATAATAACATATTACCTCTGTTTAATGCGATTGAAAACAAACGTGTACTAAAGATTACCTATCACCCTTTTGATAAGCCAAGTTACTCCCTTTTGTTCCACCCATACCATTTGAAACAATACAATAACAGGTGGTTTGTTTTTGGACTAAATGATAAGCTCCAAATTCCAACCTGGAATTTGGCTCTAGATAGGATTGAATCAATTGAAGAATCATCTTTCGAATATGTAAGTACTGAAATTGATTGGGAAGAACACTTTTATGATATTATTGGAGTAACAACACCGAAAAATGGAGAAATAGAAGAAATTGAGCTTCTTTTTACAAAAGAGCAGGCTAATTACATAAACACAAAACCTATTCATGCGTCACAGCGAAGTACACAATTAGATTCAGGTGAGCTTCTTGTAAAATTAGAACTGATTCCCAATTATGAATTGGAGACTTTACTGTTAGCTTTTGGCGAAAAGGTTCGGGTGGTGAATCCAGAAGACTTAAAAAGTAAAATTAAAAAACGTTTAGAAAAGGCTTTAGAAAAATATTAATTTGATGTGCATATACACTGCACAGAATCATTATACTTTTGGTAAGTACAAATAACAAGTATGGCTATACAAGATTCTTTAGATAATTTATTAATAAAAATGCACGGTAAGGTTCATTTAAAAGATGCGTATGAATGGCTAGGTGCAAAATATTCAATTGACACTATACAAAAATACATTGCGGAAAATTCCGATAAGTATGAGATTCGGAAAGACTATATTCTTTCCGAAGATTTACAGATTGAATCGTTCATTTTAAAATTAAAAGATTTACTACGAGATAATTCAAGAAGGTATCCTGACCTTTATAGAATTATAATTTATAAGTATGCTACTGCATTTGAACCCGCTTTCACTGACCAAGAAATGGAACTGAAGATTCAACATATTGAATCCAACAGTAAGTTCATTTTATATGAACTTGACCATTTACTTTATCCTCTAGACCTAGATTTTTATTTTAATAGAAAGATAAGGTACAAATTCACTTCCCGTCTATTCGAATTTTTACTCTCCGAGGAATTTAGAGGATATGGATTATATACAACACCAACATCAATTGTTCAACTATTTGTAAAGTTACTTCCTAATATCGATGAAGCGAGGGTTTATAATCCTGCAGCCGGAATTCTAAATTTGGTAACTGCCTTAGAGGTAAATTCTACACTCGGAATAGACATAAGAGCTTCAGAAATAGATAGGAAAATTTTTGAATACGGTAGGCTTTTTGCGGAAATTAACCAGCTTGAACTAAATTACAATTGCACCGATTCTTGTGATGAGATTAGCGATTTAAGAAACGAGAGTTACGATGTTATTGTAAGTAATCTACCATTTGGTGCGAAGATTCACCAGACCTATTTCCCAGAGAGACGTTATACTGAGCTAGCACTGCATATTATTTCCGAATCTTTAAAGAAATTGAATGAATCGGGGAAAGCCGTATTTTTAGTAAATGAAGGCATTCTTTATGCAAATTCACGGCAAGGAAAAGATTTCAGACGAGAAATAATTGAAAGTGGTAGGCTGAAAAGCATAATAACGCTTCCTACAAAGATACTGCTTCATTCCTCTGTTAAGACTTGTTTGCTGGTGTTTGACAAGGTGGATTATAAGGAACATATTAAATACGTTGATGCAAGTACAGAAGATTATTATATAACCAACAGAGATAAGTCGATAACACTTGAAGTGGATAAAATTATCTCATTATTGGAATTTTCCCCGGAAGCGCAGAATGTAAATGTTGAAGAGCCGAAAGGAAATTATGCTAAAAAGTCTTCCTTGCACATTTTGTCATTCCAAGAGATTCGTAATAATAATTATGATTTGAGCCTTGGGCGCTATATTCTGAACCTGGCCAATTATGGTAAAGAATACACTCCATTAAAATCTTTTTTAAAGCCGCTTTCTGCTATTAGAGTGAGAGAAGGAATATCTGTACCATATGTAAGAATCTCGGAGCTTAATGGGAATAAACTTGATGCAGATGGGAAACTTGGTGTTAATACAACCAGAAAAAGAGGGAGGCTTCTAGATGAACCCGCATTTTTAATTGGTACAGTAGGTGGAAGTTTCAAACCTACTTACTTCGATGGCTCTTTTGTAATTGAAGTGTCAGATAACATTGTTATATATACGTTTAATAATAGGGAAGTTTATCCCGAATATCTTATTCAGGAACTCAATGCTGAGTATGTATTTAAACAAATGAATATACTGGCAAAGGGTTCTGTAATAAGAAGTATTTCAAGGGCTGATTTAGCTTCAGTAAAAGTAAAATTACCATCTTTTGAAGACCAAAAACGTATATATAGTGCAAGGATTGATTTTAGTGAACCTTATATACAAACAACTACAACCACTTCATCTGCTGTAACGAGTACAACTACGACAATACCGGAAGAGAGAACTATAACAGACACTGATATTTTTCAAACATTTAAGCATGAGATTGGCAATATTTTAAAAGGTCCGGAAGGATTTTTTGACCTTCTTCCACAATTTTTGAAACGCAATAAGATTGGTATGGATACTCCTATTGTTGAAACAGAGCCAGACACAATTGGTGAAATGTTGCAATCATCAGCTGCTAAAATTAACCAGGTATATGATGTTATGGAGAACATGAAAGGAATTCTGTTCTCTGATGAGAGATATTTCAAGCCCACTGAAGTGGAACTTAAACCTTTTTTAGAAAGATGTCTAAAACAAGAAATAACAAATGGTAAAATAAAGTGGACGATTCTTATAAATGAATCAGCTGAAAGTAAGAGAAAAGTATATGCAGTAATCGACACAAGCCAGTTCGAATATGTTGTTAGAAACATGGTCGTAAATATTGAAAGACATGGAGGGAATAAGGAGACCATCAATCTGCTTGTAAATGTGGTTGCTGATAAGGAAAAAACTTTAATTGAATTCATTAATGATGGGGAGCCTCTACCTGCTAACTTTTATATTAGCGATTATGTGCAATATGGTAAAAAATCAGGAGATTCTACCGGCCAAGGTCTGGGTGGGTATCTAATAAATCGGGTAGTAAAAAACCATGGTGGTGAAATTGATATTTTACCTTCGGGTAAAAAGTTTAAAACCAATCATGAGACCATAGAGGCAACTGTTCATTTTTCAATATCAATCCCAAAAATTATTTAATATGGCATATATACCGACAATTGTTGTTGACGATGACAATCCAACAATATTAAAACTGTTTCGCTTAAAAGCTGCTGCAAATGGAGTAAAAGTTGTTGATTTATCTAGCTGGGATAAAACCAAGGAATACTTGGAAAGTGGAAAAGAAGTTGATGCTGTGGTTTTGGATGCGAGAGGACAGATGACGGCAGATTCAACACCAGGAGACGAGCATCTGCTAGAATCGTTAACATGGGTTAAAGCAGCTAAGATACCTTATGCAATTTACACAGCATACACAGCTGAACTTCCTATGCTTAAACAGCAATTAGCTGAGAATAGAGTGTTTTCAAAGGGGAAACATAAAGAAGAGGACGTTTTTGAATTTTTGAAACAAGAAATAGCAAAATCTCCTAAAGCAAAATACCCGGAACCATTCGCTTGCTTTGGTGGTAATTATCTCGATGTTAAATACCAAGAAATGCTAATGAATGTTGTGCTAACACTTCAAAATGAAGAGCTAACTAATCCTGAAGCCATACTTTTCAACCCATGTCGAATTATACTTGAGAGTGTTTTTCAAAAGGTTAATGAGTTTGATGAACGTGTTCTTCCCTATGCCCTTCTGAGCTATGATGACCAACGAGTTGGATTAATAAATTGCTCCAAATACCTTAATGGAATAACCGTAACTATACGAACAATAGAACAGGGTAAGCCCAAATACACACCGTATAGCGGTCCAAGAATCTTTGATGATTATATCTCTCAACAGGTTCAGACAATAATAGGAATATGTCATCCGGCATCCCACGCCATTCAAAACAAATATTCCACGTACACCTTTAAATCTGTGCTCTGGGCCTTATTTGACGTGCTTATCTGGCTGAAGAACTTTATTGATGAGAGAAGCTAATTTTTACTATGCACGACCACTGCACACATTTGCTATATCTTTGATTTATGATTGAAGAACATTAACAACTGTGAATAACTAACGTTGATAACAGGCAAAAGAAAAAAGCATTAAAAGAAATGTTTAACAATAACTTTGTAGAATTAAAACTAAAAATATGCTGACAGGACAACAACGTAGCGACATAGATAAAATCTGGAAAGAGTTTTGGCAAAACGGGATGACTGACCCGTTAAGCATTATTAAGCAGATTACCTACCTGCTTTTTATCCGCAACCTCGACCGTCAGCAGGAATTGAAGGAGAAACAGGCGAACAAACTAAAAATGCCAGTGCAAGACCCTATTTATTCTGACGAACAAAGAGATTTACGCTGGAATGTTTTTAAGGATAAAGACCCGGAACAAATGTTTAGCCTTTTCCGAAAAGAAGGTGGTGTTTTCGACTTTATTAAAAGCATTGGAGCTAAAGGTGGATTGTTTGCTGCAACTATGCGGTACGCCAACTTCGATATTAATAGTCCTAAACTCCTGGACCGGGTTGTTCAGATGATTGACACCTTAAAAATCGATGACCGTGATTCGAAAGGTGACGTATACGAATATCTGTTGTCGAAGCTGGCAACAGCCGGTATTAACGGACAATTCCGTACACCAAAGCATATAATTCGATTGATGGTTGATTTACTACAGCCAAAAACAGATGAACTGGTTTGTGACCCCGCTGCCGGAACTGCTGGATTTCTGGTTGGCGTAGTTGAGTACCTTCGTGATAATTATCCTGAAGAGTTCTACAAAAAAGAATTCCGCCAGCATTTCAATAACGGGATGTTCAGCGGTTTCGAATCGGATAACACGATGGTTGGTATTAGTGCCATGAACCTGCAAATGCATGGTATCGATAATCCGAAGCTACAGTACATGGATGCTCTTTCCAACGATAATACAGAGAAGGACAAGTTCAGTCTCGTGTTGGCAAATCCACCGTTTTCAGGTTCTGCCGATTATGATGGTATTGAACTCAGCCTGAAAAAAGCTCTGAACCTCGGTAAAACTGCAAAAACTGCAAAAACGGAATTACTCTTCCTTGCCCTAATGCTTCGAATGCTTAAACCTGGTGGTCGTTGTGCAGTAATTGTACCGGCAGGTGTGCTGTTTGGAAGTACCAAGAGCCATAAAGCTGTCCGTCAGCAATTGGTTGACGACCATCAACTGCAAGCTGTGATTTCGATGCCGAGTGGTGTATTTAAACCCTATACCGGAGTTGCTACAGCCATTCTTATTTTCACTAAAACAGGAACCGGTGGCACCGATAAAGTTTGGTTCTACGATATGAAAGCCGATGGTTTCTCCCTGGATGATAAACGTGAACCACTGGGAAAATTGAATGAGGAGACAAAAGCAGTTACTGCATCGGTTGAGGAAAACAATATCCCCGACATTATTTCAAAGTTTCATGCCATTGAAAAGGGTGAAGAGCTGAAGCAACTTCGCACCGGACAACACTTCTTCGTATCGGCAGACGAAATCCGTGATGAAGGATACAACCTTTCGTTCAACTTGTACCAGGAAGTGGTTTACGAAGAGGTTAAATACGACTCTCCTAAGAAAATTATTGCAAAAATCGGAGATTTGGACAAGGATAGAATGGACCTGATGAAAGAGCTAAATAACCTTTTAAACATACAGTAGAGCCATGGAAACAATATTTTTAATCGTTAACAGTATCCTGCTACTTGGAATTTTGTTGGTTGTGTTTCTGAAGAAAACGAAAACCGACAAAACCCCATTTGTTGAGCTACAGGCAGCTATGAAAGAAGGTCTTGCTGATACCCGGAAGGAATTTCGTGAAGTGAATGCGGAAAACAGAAAAGAAATAAACGACCTGTTTAAAGGACTTCAGGATACTGTTTTAAACCGGATATCTGAAAACATAACCCTCCAAAAAAATCAGTTGGATTCCTTTTCCAAGTTGTTAACTGAGCTAAAAGATAAGCTTATTGACAGTGCTCAGAAGTCTAACGATGCAATAAGCCATAAGCAGAACGAGTTTACCGAAAAGACAGGGCAAAAATTTACTGACTTCGAAAAGAACCTGAAAGATGATGCGAAAACCAACCGTGAAGAATTGGCGAAGGGATTAAAATCGTTTGAAGATAAATTTGCCGAAAACATTAAAGATTTTAACGAGCAATTACGTCAGAAATTCAGCGACCTAAGTAAGCAGCAACAGGATTTTAATACTCAATCAAAACAAAGTATAAAAGAGATGCAGGAGGGCGTAGAAAAACAACTAAAATCGATTCGTGAAGACAATACTACTCAGTTAAACGAAATGCGAAAAACGGTCGATGAAAAGCTTCAAACAACGCTTGAGAAAAGACTTGGTGAATCATTTAAACAAGTTAGCGACCGTCTGGAACAGGTGCATAAAGGTTTAGGTGAAATGCAGAACCTGGCAACAGGAGTGGGCGACTTAAAGAAGGTGTTATCGAATGTAAAAACAAGAGGTATTTTGGGTGAATACCAATTGGAAAATATACTGGAACAGATGCTAACACCCCAACAATACGCTAAAAACGTAGCAACTAAAAAAGGTAGCCAGGCAAATGTTGAGTTTGCAGTAAAAATGCCGGGTAAAAGTGACGATGATACCGTTTGGATGCCTGTTGATTCAAAATTCCCGGTTGAAAGCTATCAGTTGTTGCTCGATGCTTACGACACAGGTTTGCCGGAAAATATTGAAGTGGCCCAAAAAGCATTATTAAAAGCTATTGATGGATTTGCCAAAGACATTAGCCAGAAGTACCTCGACCCACCGCACACAACAAACTTTGGTATTATGTTCTTACCTGTTGAGAGTTTGTATGCTGAAGTTTTAAGACATCCCGGACTTTTTGAGAAACTTCAAAACGACTATAAGATTACGGTTACCGGACCAACAACACTTGCTGCCTTACTAAACAGTTTAAGCATGGGATTCCGCACTTTGGCTGTACAAAAGCGGAGTAGCGAAGTTTGGAATATATTATCAGCGGTTAAGACAGAGTTTAGTGAATTTACGAAAGTATTATCTATCGCTCACAAGCAAATAAACACCGCTTCCAGTACCTTGGATAAGTTACGTACAACCCGCACAAATCAAATGAAGCGGAAGTTAAAGGAAGTGCATACCATCGAAGTTGACTCTAAAAATATATTGGAACTACCGGATGCTGAATTTGAAATGGAAGAGTAATAAATGATGAATTGGAAAAACATAAAGCTTGGTGATGCAGCGACCTTTGTAAATGGTTATGCTTTTAAACCTAAGGATTGGAGTAATTCCGGCAAAGAAATTATTCGAATCCAAAATTTAACAGGTAAAGGTAGCGACATCAATTTCTTTCAGGGTGAAATAGATGAAAAATATAGAGTAACCAACGGTGATTTATTAATTTCTTGGTCTGCTACTTTGGGGATTTTTGAATGGGCAAAAGAGGATGCATGGTTAAATCAACATATTTTTAAGGTTGTTTTTAATAAAAAGGAATTTGACAAGACGTTTTTTAAATACCTGATTTCCTCCGTAATTAAATTTTTCGAACAGCGAGTTCATGGCTCAACAATGAAGCATATTACAAAAGGTAATTTTGATGCCGCTATTGTACCTTATCCACCTATAGAAGAACAGAAACGTATAGCCATGATACTCGACAAAGCCGATGCCCTGCGCCAAAAAAACAAACAACTGTTAGCTGCATACGATGAGCTTCTTCAATCCACTTTCCTGGAAATGTTTGGTGACCCGGTTACAAATCCGAAAGGTTGGGATAAAAGTTATTTACAGAATTGTTATCCGTCTCCAAAATCAGGGACAAAATGTGGTCCTTTTGGTAGTGCATTAAAAAAACACGAATATACTGATACAGGAATACCTGTTTGGACTATGGACAATATTCAGCCTAATAGATTTGTTGATGGAAAGAGCCTGTATATTTCAGAGAATAAGTACGATGATTTGCTGGGTTACAAAACTGAAAAAAATGATGTAATTATTTCTCGTGCGGGTACTGTTGGAAAAATGTGTATTATACCCTACGATGGAAAAGCTATCATTAGCACTAATTTAATTAGGCTTCGTCTGAATAAAAATGTTCTAAGACCGATATATTTTACAACGTTGATGTCAAACTGGGGACCTAAAGTCGCTAGGTTAAAAACTGGACGGGATGATAGTTTCACTCATATGAATACCGGGATACTAAATAAAATAGAATTACCTATTCCTCCTATTCGCCTTCAAAACCAATTCAGCCAAATCGTTGAAAACATCGAAGCCCAAAAATCGATATTAAAGCAAAGCATCCAGGAAAGCGAAGATTTATTTAACGGGCTGGTACAAAAAGCATTTAAAGGAGAGCTAAATGAACAATAGTTATATATCTACAATACTAGATAACATGACACAAAAAGGGAGTGTTTTGACCCAGTGTCAGAAAAATACTTGTTTTGCTGCATATTTGTCATAAAAATACTTAAATAAAAATATGGCCACATTGTTGTGTTGTGGTCTACGAAACAAAAAGATAAGTTGAGTTAAAACCAGAAACAAAAAAAGTCGCCTGTAAGCGACTTGGGTTTGGAAAAATGCTTTGGTCGGCAATTAGAGGAGTAACTCACCTCAATAAATCTCCAAACGAGGCTTCAAATATAGGACATTTCCGTAATATCCAAGCCTCTTTCCCAGAACAACTGCAAAGCCCTTAATATTCAGCTAACTGAAGTAGCTGAACAGGGAGAATAGTATGTATAATTTTAAAACATTTAAACAATGGGAGATAAACATTTAATTAAGTATTACCCGGTTGATAACGCAGATAATTCGCTTATAAAACTTAGCGATAATACAACCATTCAGGTTGACTGCCAAATAAGAGAAGGTGAAGAAAACTTGGATGGTGTTAAAATTTATGATGTCAAAAAGGACATGTTAAAAGAACTACAGAAGGATGCTAACGACAATCCGTTTGTAGATTTGTTCGTTTTATCGCACCCGCACAAAGACCATTGTGCAGGATTTGAAGGGAATTATTATTGTGGCGACCCGGATAATTATTCTGACGATAATAGGGAAAATGAAGAAATAATCATTGGTGAGCTTTGGGTCACACAAATGGTTTTCGGAAATAGTATTTGTGATGAAGCTGTAGCCATCAGGAAAGAAGCCAAACGAAGAAGAAAACTGTTTGAAGAGAAACCATGGGAGGCTAACAAACAAGGAAACCGGTTACACATTATTGGTTACACGAAAGATGATGGTGTGGTTGACGGACTTAACTACATTCCAGGTAGCACTGTAGACACAATTAATGGAAAGTATTGTAACTATGCTTCGATTTTCATACATGCTCCGTTTAAGAGCGATTTAGTTTCAGAGACAGCTAATGATGACCATAATGCTACAAGTATTGTATTCCAAATTTCATTTAAAACCAGTTTATTTGGTGAAATTAAGTCTAGAGCAATTTTCGGTGGTGACGCAGACCACTACATCTGGGAAAAAGTAAAAACGATTTCGGAGGACAATGGTAACTCGGATAAATTAAAGTGGAATTTATTTCTAGCACCTCACCATTGTTCTTGGTCCTTTTTTAATGACAGACCTTACGAAGACCATACGGAGCCGATGGATTATTCATTGGCATTGTTGGATTACAAAGAGAAGGGTGCTCATGTTATTGCATCAAGTAAGAAAATTAAGAATGAAAAGCCGAATCCACCACACTACCCGGCTAAAGAAGAGTATGTAAAAAAGGTCGGAACAGGGTATTTCCGAAATACAGGCGTAAACAAAAGTGAGACTGCTCCTAAACCTTTAGAATTTGAAATTTCCGACAGTGGTACTAAGCTAAAGAAAGTTGCTGCAACAGTTGCAACTGGTATGTTAGGGAATTCGTCACTAAGAGCAGGATAGTATGAGCCATGCATATCCAATAATTGACGGCATAGCAATTAGTTATGAGGAACTGAAGTTGGCAAGGGCTAGAAGGTTAGCCTTTGCAGTTCTTCATCATCCGTTTTGTCTCAACGACTCTATTCGTTTTATTAAAAGACAAGATGGTGCTGAGGTAATTGTATTAACTTTTGATAACGAAATACCTGAAAATCCGCAAAATGGGATACAGGTATATGAAGAAGTTGCAATCATTTGTCACGAAGCAGACAAATACCATCCAGAAATCTATGCCTTACGTGAAGACTTTGTTGGTGGATTACCACACACAAACGTTTGTCTGTTTGAACATCCTGTTAGCCTGTGTGTAACAGAGCAAATCTTTGAAGAAGTAAGGCATCGTTTTAATGAATTTGAATTTATCGAACTAATTAGAACCTGGTTTGCACTTACTGCTGAAGGGAAATTGCATCAGGAAGACCAGCCTTTGGAATCATTTTTTAGGACAGGAGGTTATGTTGTTGCACCACAAAACTTACCATCAGATGAATTCAACTTTTTGCGAAAAGTTGGAGATATGGAACTTTATTATTTAAGCAAAGAACCAGCCGGTGAGGCTCCATTTTCAATAATAAGTTTTATCTCTGATGCTCAGGTTCATGGTTTTATTCGGAAAGAGCCTGTTAAAATTGCTGATTTGGATGATGTTGTAGTTCTCCAAGGTGTTCCGTTTTCCGAAGCATTTGTGCGGTTTCTAAATGAAAACCTGAGCCAATTTACTTTAAGAGAAGCATTTTTTTCATGTAAACTTGCCTTTTGCTGTAGGATACCTGTGTTACGTTATGCGGGAGATAATGAACCTTCTTCATATCAGCAATTGTATTTTTTAACGGACAAAAGTTTTACTGATATTGGATTAGATTCAGGGTGTATTGGAGAAGTTCAAGGGAATTTTGGTTATCTAGTGCCGAATAAATTTGAATTAGATATCGTAAAAGAAGTTTCTGTAAAAACATATACATCGCTATTTGATTTTACACAAGATACTGCTCCCCTATATAACCAATCCGAAGTTACTTCTAAAAATATGCTGCTGATTGGTGCAGGTGCTTTGGGTTCCCAAGTATTAAGCATTTTTGCTCGTTTGGGATTTGGAAAATGGACGGTCGTTGACCATGACTTTCTGTTTCCGCATAATTTAGCCAAACATTCGCTTGGAAGACAAAGCATTGGATTTAATAAGGCGGTGGAAATCGCAAAAGAAGTAAACAATTTATTAGGTTCAGAATTTGCTTCTCCCATCGATAAAAACTTTAATGCTTTTGTCGATGACGAAGGAATTGAGGGCAAATTAGCGAAGTTCGACTACATTGTTGACATGTCCACTTCAATTGCAGTTGCCCGGAAATTGGCGAGAGACCTTAATTCAGAAACGAATAAACCCAGAATTTCAATGTACTTAAATCCAATCGGGTCCGACCTGGTATTATTGGGTGAGGACAAAGAAAGAAAACACAGGTTGGACTTGTTAGAAATGCAATACTACAGATGCCTTGTCGAAAATGAAAGGTTACACGACCATTTAATAATACAGCAAACCGATAAGGTTAGATATAATCGCAATAGCTGCCGTGAGGTAACTAATAGAATCAACCAAACAGATGTTGCAATTCACGCTTCCATTGGTGCTAGAGCACTTCAGCAAAAAATAAAAGATGGTAATTCATGCATTTCTATTTGGAACATTGACAAAGAGACACATGAAGTGAAGCTGTATGATTTTGAACCTTCAACTTGGAAGATAATAAAAGAAGATGAATGGGAAGTTTGTATTGATACATGGTTAATAGAAAAAATGCAAACTTACCGTCTTTCCATTTTGCCCAAAGAAACAGGAGGTGTACTACTTGGTTCCATCGATACAGAAAGGAAGATAATTTATCTATTCGACTCAATCTTTGCACCGGAAGATAGTATTCAGGAAAGGAGAAGTTTCATACGCGGTAAAGAAGGATTGCTCGAAGAATATAAAAAGTATTTAAAAATAACAGATAACCAGATGGTCTACTTAGGTGAGTGGCATTCTCATCCTGAAAATTGTTCAACAAATCCGAGCGAACTTGATGAAGAACTATTTAGCTATCTAGCTCGCTTTATGGGGAGCCAAGGTTATCCAGCCGTTATGTGTATATTGGGTGATGATAATATAAACGTGCAAATCAAAATTAACGATGAAAGAAATAGTTGATAAAATTTCGTCTTATAATCTGTTTAACTATCTGTTTCCGGGGATAATCTTTGTGCTTCTTTTAAACGCCACAACATCCTATAACTTAATACAGGAGAATATTGTTGAAGGTGCGTTTTTGTATTACTTTATTGGCTTATTAATAAACAGAGTAGGGTCATTGGTCTTCGAACCTGTGCTCAAGTTTATAAAATTTATAAAGTTTAAGCCACCAAACGAATATCGCCAAGCAAAAGCCCTGTATCCGAAAATTGAAATTTATTCAGAAGTAAATAACATGTTTAGGGGTATTAGTGCAATGCTATTTTTTCTTATTGTTTTTGTGGTTCTGGAAAAAACTGGGATATACATCGATTTTTCAAAAGGGAGTATTCAAATAGTATCGTTGCTGTTGTTGTTTGTTATGATGCTTTTTGCCTACCGAAAGCAGACAAAGATAATTGTCGATAGAGTGGGAAATGTACTAGAAGAACAAAAAAATAAACAATAATAATATAAAGATGGCATCTGTTGTGATGCCAAATTTTTTATAAGAGATATTGGCCTTTTTATCATAAATACTACCTTTATAGCAATGGATTAACCAATAACCGTAACCCATAGAGGATGCATAGTAACTTCAGTTTTTTACAGGGTGAATGGGACTTCCTGTTCAGATTAGCTTTGGAGGCAGAAAAGAATGCTAAAACTGCACCCGTTACTTCTGTGTTTTATGCACGGCTTACCCTCGAAAAAATAGTTAATTGGTTATACGAGAATGAAGGTTATTTAAACCAGCCTTATCAAACCAATCTTGCGGCCCGAATGGCAGAACCTACATTTGTAGAGATTATTCCACCTACCATTTACGGGAACATTGATTACATCCGAAAGATGGGGAATATTGCTGCCCACCAGGGCAAAGCATCCCCAAAAATCAGTGTTGCCTGTATCCGGTTCTTATATCGCTTTCTTAGCTGGACTGCCAAGATGTACAGTGAAGCACCACCTGAAGTTACAGAGTTTGATGAAGAGGCTCTTCCAAAAGTAGGTGCAAAAGAAAAAACCAAGCACCAGCTAGAACAACTCGAAGAGAAAAATAAGGAGCAAATAGAGCTGGCCAACCGTGAGCGAAAAAAGCGGATTGAAGCTGAGGAAGAGCTTGCTAAAATGAAGGAGCATTATGCTCTGATAAATGAGCGGAAGAAAAATAATACACCAGTTCAGCTTCCGGCAGAACAATTCTCAGAAGCAAAAACACGAGAGTTATACATCGATGCCATGTTGCGTGAAGCAGGCTGGAATCCACAGGCTCAAAATGCAATGGAATACCCGGTTGTTGGTATGCCCAAATCGGTGAATCCAACAGGTAATGGATATGTCGACTATGTGCTTTGGGGAGACAATGGTTTACCGTTGGCAGTAGTTGAAGCGAAAAAGGCTTCACGAAGTATTCACGAAGGCAAGCACCAGGCAGAACTTTATGCAAATTGTCTGGAAAAGATGACAGGTCAGCGTCCTGTAATTTATTACTCCAACGGTTTTGAAACCGAAATCTGGGACGATACCTTTTATGCTCCGAGGACTGTACATGGTTTTAATACTAAAGAGGAATTACAGACAATCGTGAATCGTAGGAGCGATAGAATTGACCCTAGAATTCAGCCAATAAATAACGAAATAACGAACAGGGTTTATCAAAAGCTGGCGATAAAAAGCGTCCTGGATAAATTCATAAAGGATGCCCCAAGTGGTATCAGGGGTGGTTCACGTAAAGCTTTAATCGTTATGGCCACCGGTACGGGGAAAACAAGAACAGCCATATCTTTTGTTGACGTGCTTTTTAAAGCCGGGTGGATAAAAAAGGTTCTTTTTCTTGCAGACAGAAATGCACTGGTTACGCAAGCCAAACGAAATTTTAATAAGCTACTTCCGCATTTATCGTCAATCGACCTTACAAAAGAAAAAGAAGATACAAATACCAGGCTAGTGTTCTCCACCTATCCAACTATAATGAACAGCATCGATGGTGTTCATAATGGTGAAGAACGTTTTTATTCTGTTGGTCATTTCGATTTAATAATAGTGGACGAGGCACACCGTTCGGTGTATCAAAAATACGGTGCTATCTTTCAGTACTTCGATGCCCTGATGCTTGGACTTACAGCGACACCTAAAGACAGTGCAGATTATGACACTTATAGGCTATTTGACGAAGAGCAAGGTATTCCTACATTCGATTACGAATTGGAAGAAGCTGTTGATGAAGAGTATCTTGTACCGTTTAAAGCCAAGCAATACGACCTTGGATTTGTTAGTAGAGGTATTCAATACGATGAACTTACACCAGAGGAACAAGCCAGATACGAAGAAACTTTCCGTGATGAGCAAGGTAATGTTCCTGATGCAATTAATGCTTCGGCAATTAACTCGTGGTTGTTTAACGAAGATACGGTTGATAAGGTGTTGGATATTCTTATGTCCAATGGTATTAAAGTAGAAGGTGGTGATAAAGTTGGGAAAACCATAATATTTGCAAAGAACCATCCTCACGCTTTGTTTATCGAAGAACGTTTTAACAAATTGTATCCACAATACGGGAACAAATTTCTTAGGGTAATAGATAACTATGAAAAATACGCCCAGGATTTAATCGATGATTTTGAACTCATCGAAAAGATGCCACAGATAGCTGTATCTGTCGACATGCTTGACACGGGAATAGATGTTCCTCCCATAGTAAACCTCGTAATCTTTAAACCAGTTTATAGTAAGTCCAAGTTCTGGCAGATGATAGGCAGGGGAACACGCTTATGTCCAAATCTTATTGCTCCGGGTGTAGATAAGACACAATTTAATGTATTCGATTTTTGCAGAAACTTCAGTTTTTTCAACGAAAATGAAACCGGTATTGAGCCATCGAATTACGATTCCGTTTCAGCGAGAATTTTTAAAAATATTCTTTCAATTGCTGAGGCCTTCAGAAGCGAACCTTATTTGGATAATTACCATCAAAAAATTAGAACAGAACTATTGGACTGGCTACACGGAAGAACTGTTGCTTTAAATAAAAATACTTTTACTGTAAAAATGGTTTTACGTACCGTTGAGAAGTTCTGTGAACGTAAAGCCTGGAATACGCTAACGAATGATGACATTCATAACATATTTCATGACCTGGCTGGCTTAATTTTTATTCCAGAAGACGATGAAAAAGCAAAGCGTTTCGATGGTTTAATGACAAGCTATCAACTTGCAATAGCAGAAAATGCAGCATCCCAAACTCGGCACCGAAATAGAATAATACAAATCGCAAATCAGCTTTCCCGCTTACTTAATATTAACGAAGTTGCAAAAGTAAAGAACTTAATAATAGCAGTTACAAAAGAAGAATTTTGGGAACAGGTTAACTACCAAAAATTGGAGCTGGTTCGTACATCGTTCCGAAGCTTAATTCAATATATTCCGGAAAACGAAACAGTGGTTTACCGGACTGATTTTGAAGACGAAATTTTGGGAGTTGAAGAAGTGGATGTTGTTGCTGGAGGTTATACTAAAAGCGATAATTACAGATTGAAGGTTGAGAAATATATACGGGAGAATAAGAACCATCTTGTAATACAAAAGCTTCGTAATAACGTAAAGCTTACCTCGGCAGAACTTCAGGTTTTGGAAAAATTGGTATTTGAAGACTCACAAATCGGTTCGAAGGATGATTACATAAAAAACTACGGGGAACAGCCACTGGGTAAGTTTATTCGTTCTTTACTGGGGCTGGAAGAGGAAGCAGTACAGCAAGCTTTTTCCGAGTTTATCGATACCGGAAATTTAAGAGCAGAGCAAATACAGTTTATTCGTACAATCGTAACTCACTTTAAGATTAACGGTATTCTTGAACTGCATCAGTTGGCACAACCACCATTTACAGAAATAAACGACAACGGAATTTTTGGCTTATTTGACGATGAAGACCAGGATAGAATTATTCGTATTGTTGAGGATGTTAATGATAATGCGGTTGGGTGAGTGTCAGTAAACAGTAAATTGATTGTTTCAAAAAAAGTTAAATAAAGCACAAAACGAAAGTGGCATCCCTACGTTTTTCTCCCTGAGGTTCCAACTTTGGATTTGGATTGAGAATTGTTAAAGAAGATCCGCATGGTGTTTTGTGCACAAAATACTAATCACAATTGTCCCATTTAGTGCCCCGCCAATCGCTTATATAGCCATTGGTTTTGCACAGAGGACAAACCCAATAAATGTCATCTGTGTCATGGGTAATAAATGCCACAACCAAGCCCTCGCAGTCCTTTTCAATGCATCTTATTGTCGGTTCAGCATCATAGTCACCTGTAGTTGCATCATCGATTAGCAAGGCCAAAAAGTTGGCTAATTCACGTGCTTCTTTGGGCATATCTGTTGGGATATTACCGCCTTCATCTAGGAAGTGTTGAAAATTGGTGATATGCATATATTTAATAATTGAGAGGCGAAAATTACTCATTAAATACCGACCAGTTGTGTGTAATCTGAAAAATCTCTATTGCATTTATCGGAACTTTTCGGTCATAGTTCAATAAAAATCACAAAAATTTATTTGGGTATTCGTCAGGAAGAGATTGATGATGATTACAGGTTCCCGAACAATTCCCAAACCTTATTCTTTTTTAATTGTCCAGTAGCCAACCTTGTCTGAACCGTGACGTTCAATAAGCTGAGCATCTTTCAATTTTGAGATATAGGTTTCTATTGTTCTTGTTGAAACGCCTAAAATCAGACTGGCTTCTGTTGCTTTTATATCTTTTTCAATTGCTATCAGCAATAACATGAGCATCAATTTCTCGCTACTTTTTCTCCGAAGTTTTTCTTCGTTTTCTCCGAAGTTTACCCCGAAGTTTTCTTGGAGTTTCTCCGAAGTTTCTCCGAAGTTGAGTTTCATATACTCCGTAAATGTCCCGTAAACACCCCGTAAATCAGCTATATTCTTTTCTGATGACTTTTGTGTTCGTTCAGCAATTACACCGAAGTTTCTCCGAACTTCTTCCCATTTACTCCGAACTATCTCCAAACTGTCTCCGACCTCTGGTTTTTCTTTAACTGTAGTCTTTTGTTCTAATTCGAACTTTATAATTACCGAATCGAAATCGACATCAAAAACGGGTTGAGTATTATTGTATTCCTTCCAGTTGAATTCAATATTATCGAGACCGTAACCTGCATTCTCAGCTAACTTCACCACCCTGAATAATTTAGTAACTATAGGATTGCGAGGCAGGGAAATATCTTTTCCTTTTAGCTCTTCAATGGGTTTTGGCATCCCATCTGGATTGTAAAATTCAATGTGGTTGGTAAAAATTCGGATACGTGGACAAGCTGGCGAAAAGTGGTCGGAATGCATCAACATGTTTACCAGTGCTTCACGCAAGGCATCGAAACCGGGCGATACATCGGTGGCAAAACCTTCGTTACCCATTTTAAACTCCACATCCACTTTCGATTTTAAACGGGCAATACATTCAAAATAATACTCCCATAAATTCTCGTATTCATCTAAACGGAAAGTGTAGCGTACTTTTGTGTTGGTGTACGATGTGCCAGGTATTTCAAGCAAATCGATTCTGAAATCGGGAAAAAAACGTTCAATGGTATCACGCTTTCCCAGAAACAACAAACCACCCAAAGTACATTGCTCGCCATCCATTATACGAAGTTTTTGCAGGAAATCGGTTTCACCATATCGGTTGTAGCTTACCGTAGGATTAAATCGGCTCATATAGTCACGGTAACGCGAAAGCGAGGTGTCGCTAATATCGGCACGGCTTGTACCGGTGGCAATTTCTGAGGTTTTTGTACCAAAAGTCTGGTCACGGTACATGGAATCTATTTCCTCTTTGGTGGCTCTATGGTCGGAGCTTCCTCTGCGAATAAAAGTATTGGCAGGGCTGTTGTAATAAACAGGTTTGTTTTTGGAAACAGGGATGTAAAATGCCAATACCGTATTTCCATCGATAGTGTGTTTTGCTTGTCGGGTCGCTACAAAAACATTAAACTTTCCACCACGAATGGAATTCAGGAAATCCTGTTCTATTTTTTCTGGATTATTTACGCCCTGTATTTCAAACTTTTTACCCGTTTGTTTTACCCCAAAAATTAACCACCCTCCCGAAGTATTGGAAAAAGCGCTTACTGTTTCCCAGGCATCTTTGGGTATTTCCCCCTTTGCCGATTTTACCTCAAAATCTTCCCATTCGAGATCGGATAGTTTTTGTATGAGTTCGTCTTTGGTCATATGTAGTTGAATCCTTCGGTTGTTTCTAATGTGTTCTTTTAAGGCTTTTTTCAATGCATCAACATATTCATCTACTTCCTCTTCCGTTTTTAATTCTGATTTTGAGAATATGGGTTTTACGTTGCTCCGTTTTATGTAGTGAACTTTGAGCGCACTAAATCTTTTATTGGTACTTGTAGAAGCTCACTCAGTTTCTTTAAATGTTTTTCGCTTGGGCTGCTCTTCTCCTGCACCCAGTTACTCACGGTAACAACGCTTACCCCAATTTTTTGAGCAATAAACGTTTGTTTCATCCCTCTCGATTTTATTATCTCCTTCAGCATATCTTTAATAAAAATTAAAGTTTGTCTTCGTGTAAAGGTAAAAATATAAGTTGATTGTTCAGATTTTCCCATCAAAAAATCGTGTGGACCTTTCAGATTTTGTTTCACACCCTGAGGTAAATTTCTCTACAATATTAAATCTATGATTCGGCAATAAATGAAGTATTTTGCCAAATCATAGTATCTCCATACATTTGGAAATCGTAAAGAAATCATTACATATAACAGAGCATTAGAAATGCTTTTGTGGATAATCAAAGTGTTTCGTTAATCATTGTAGTAGCCTTATTTACGTCAGACAAAACGGATAAAATAAACTTCGGTTCCTTTTTTAAAGTGGAAATACCAGTCAAAGCCCAAACAACCCATTTAAATCTTTTGATTAGTTCAATCCGTCAATTACTTTCATCATATTTACCATCCAGCCTTCAGGAGATATGTCTCCTTCTGCAAAACTGCGCAATTCCCCTGTAAGCGATTCGGGAGTATAAACGGTTTTAATTTCTCCGTTGAAAGAGAATTCATCTTTCCCCTTCTGGTTGAAGAAGCTGGTAATTGTTTCTACAAATTTATCGGCAGTCTCCTGATTGTCAAAAATGAGGCTGGATAAACGTTGACGTTTATAAAAAATGGTTAGTTCTGCTACGGTTTTTTTTGTTGACATGTTCTCGAAATAATTAGTTTGTTGTTTTATTTTTAGTCTTGTTAATAAAGGCATTGACTTCTTCCTGCATCTTTACAAATTATAACAATCCAATTTGGGAATGTCTATTATTAAATTTCAGTAACAGTATAATCTAATATCTTAAAACTATCGTGTCCACATTCTTCTTTAACAGCATTATGAGCCATGGCTCCTCCAACGTCTCTTTTGGCTGCATCATGTATGGGATGTATTCCTACATCGTAATATCTTGTAAATTCAGTTTGCCTTATATTGTCATAATAAGTTACTGTTATTCTTGCATTTATTCCCATGGTTTAATGTTTTAGTTTAATTTCTTATCAATATTTGACTTAATGGCATAATAGTTCATCTCATAGCAAGCTCTACCAAGAATAATTGCAGGATTGATTCCATATTTGTTGGCAAATTCATAAATGCGAATATCACTAAGTGGAATATAGTTGTTTACTAGATCTACCCACTGATTTTCTGAGATTAGAGTTTTTTGGGCATAATTATCTGCTTGTTGCTCATATTTATCAGCATTCTTTGCTCCAACAATATCTAAGAATCTTCGTTCTTTTTCTTCTCTTAAGTGCAAATCAATGTGTCCTAGTTCATGAAAAATATTAAATGCAAAGTTGTCTATTCGCTTATGTCTTAGTGTGAGAGCGATTACAGGATTGTCGCCACTCCAAAATGAAAAACCATCGACTGGAGCTTTCTCAAATCTAGGTATGTAAACTAGTTTAATGCCATATTCTTTAAGTTTTGATTGTGTTCTATTTCTCACATTTTTATTCTCAAAGAATATTATTTGTAATTCCTTCTTTAAAGTATCGATGGTATCAAAGTCAAATTCTGCCAATTCAATTTTTGATGCTTCATATTCAGCTAGTTTGCTCCATCCAAGCATATTGTTTTTTTCTATTTGCAATTTATCCGATTTACGATAAAAAGCAACTGCTTGATGCTGGGCAACCGTGTTTATAAGTCCATCTATCGAATTGACTTGGTAAATGTCCTTAATAGTCGATATGTCTTCCTCTAATGATGTGCCAATGTACCCGTGTTTTTTAAAACTTTTCACGGGTACGTATTCTTTTACAATGTTCCAGGTTTCCAGTAATTCAATTTTGCGAACATTCTTTTCTTTTAATCTGGCTTTATCGATATCATATTGGCTTTGAAATCGCATCCAGAATTCAGCCGGTATTTCTAATGCTTCTTCAAGTAATATTGCAAAATCTGCTGTAATTGCGCGTTTTCCCTTTATTATTTCATTTAAAAAAGTGGGTAAAACACCAAGTTCAATAGCAAGTTCTCTTTGTTTGATTCCTCTTGCTTTTATTTCTTCCAATAATAGTGTCCCTGGATGCGTTGCGTCAAATGGCAAAATAGCTTTTGTTGTCATCGTTAAGTTTTTTTACTTGTAGTGATTGCTTAGTTCAACTATGGAACAAATAGTTATAATATCGGGTTCTTCACCCTCTGTTCTAGTGCGGAATTCTATTCTGTATTGTTTATTTACCCTAACTGATTCAAGTCCTTTTTTATCACCGGTTAGTTTCTCATAATTCAAACTTCTGAATAGAAATAGTTCTTCGATGCGTTTTGCAACCCTTAGTGTATCGACAGTGCTCTTATATCTCTTTACGATTGAAGGTTGGAACCGGTGTTTTTTTCCTTTCGCCTTTCCTTCTTCATAAAGTTCTCTTAGATAATCCTGTTCAAATTCGATTTCCATTATCTAAATTTTGTGCAAAAGTATTAAATTGTTGAAAAGTTCACTAAAAAAGTGAAGAAAAATAAATAAAATTAAAGATTTTTAAAGTTTATCTCAGGTATTGTCCATTTGGGAATCTGCCATATCTTCAACAATCTTCAGATATTTTCTGAGTGTTTTTTCTTGGTTTATGCCGGTAATCTTTTTTACGTATTCAATGTTCATACCCAGATTTGCTCATTAATTTATTTATTGATACTAAAGAGAGTTCTCTCGGTACCAAAGTTGACTATTCATGCTACAGGTTGAGATCTGCTTTTTCCAGAAATCATCCAGCTGCAAAGACCGAATTACATTAATGCTGCCTGATGAAAACGGGAAGCTTACAAAAAGAATATTGTTCATCGACGAGATTTGACAGAATGTTCAGTACTAATTTGTTTAGAAACCTCTTGTTTCAAAACGACATCACTAATCATTGTAGAAGCTTTATTTACATCAGACAAAACCGATAAAATGAATTTCGGTTCCTTTTTTAAAGCTCCGAGCCAGGACTTCAAATACTGCGCATTTTCTTCCTGAATGCCGGAAGTAATTCCCAGGCTTTTACAACACACTGCTGAAGTTAATTCTGCAATAAGTTCTTCCTTTCCATACATTGGGTCACTAAACGCATTTTTTATATTCCTGTTAAGTCGTGAAGAATGCCCGGTAGAATGCGCCATTTCGTGTAGTAAAACGGCGTAGAATGCTTCACCCGACACAAACTGACCTTTTGCCGGTACCGTAATTTTATCATTCTTTGGAGCATAATAAGCCCTGTTTGAAATCTCAACATTAATTGGGCAAACCCAGTTTTGTTTATCCAGCATTGTGTCAACAGCCGGGCAACACAGCATTCCTTTTTCATCTTTAAGCTCTTTCGCATTGAATTTGTTCTTTAAAGATTCCCAACGTTCCGGGAATTTCTCAGGGAATGTGGTTTGCTCTACATTAAACACATTGTACTTTTTAAGAAAGGGAATAAGCTTATATTTCTCTTTTTGCTCTTCAGAAAGCCGATTATACTGATTTAAGGAGATTTTTTCTCCCTTTACAGACTTGTCGTCGCCTGTGACCATAAAGTTCCAATAAACCACCGGAAATGATTTTTCACCTTTATTTACCAGAACTTCCTGTTCCCGGGCCTGGTTAAAGGTCAGATAAACCGGAACTGTATAGTCTTTCATTTCAGCTAAAAGAAAAAGCATCATCGTATTTACCCCATCGTAGGTACGCCCAGAAAGATTTTCCGGCATGCCAACACCTCGGCTCGTAAACCATGGTTGATTCCAATCGTTAGCAACTTCTTCAATCTTTTTTATCATTAGGTCGGCGAAAACCTCTAAGGCTTTATCACCACCGTTTTTATAATCAGCCATAGTGTTTAGGTGTAAAGGTTTTCGTTTTCATAATTGGAGAGCCATTCTCTGGCATTATCCGGGTTTGGATTTTTAACTTCAGCTAAAAAGCTATCAGCTAAGTCCTCTTGTGCCAAGAGGAACTGTAAATCATCGATCTGTCCATTTTGATTCATCTGAACCAGCTCGTCATAGGGAATTTGTTTTAACTCTTTCATTTTGAATTCATTTTAATTTTTTCTTTAGTCGTATGTTTTAATGGGTCAACTCTAAATTTTTATTTTAGGGTAGGCAAAAAAGACACTCTTTTTTAAAAGTAAGTGGAAAGTGGAGCCTGCAGAACTGTCCGCGCTTTTAAAAATGTGTGTCCGGTGGGTTCTGTCGGGCTTCTGAATGCAACGGGCTTTCCCTCCTGGCAACAGGAAAGGGAGAAGTGCAGTGGAATGAAGAGGCCTGGCAGAAAGAGATAAATAAAAATACCGCTAAAAGGGTGGGTGGGCTTTGTTAAAAAAGAAAAATTGATTTGAGGACCAAAAGATTCATGTTTTAAAATTCTTATACTTGTAGGGTAAACAAATACATAATTATGAATAAACAAGAATTGGTATCGGCAATGGCCGAAAAGTCAGGTTTAACAAAAGCTGACAGTGACAAGTTATTAAAAGCCTTTGAAGAAACTTTAAAAGAAACATTAGGCAAAGGTGAAAGCATCCAGTTAATCGGATTTGGCACCTTTTCAGTTTCTGAACGTTCAGCAAGAACAGGAAGAAACCCACAAACGGGGAAAGAGATTCAGATAGCGGCCAAAAAGGTTGTAAAATTCAAAGCAGGAAAAGCTTTGGATGAAACAATTGCATAAAAAATATACTCTCAGATAATTATGTTTGCAAGACAAAAAAGTAATTACTACTTTTAGGATGTCGGGAGCTCTTCCCGACGTGTGTTTGGGGGTTAACATTAGTAAAAAGAGCCATTGTTGAATGGCTCTTTACTTTTTTAATAAGTTTATCTCAAAGCAACAAGGAATACGGAATATTAACTTTATCATGGGGGTTCTTAACCATTTTCAGATTTAATGCACGCTCACCAATAATTACTTTTGAGACCGATTTTTCTCATTCTATCTTACTTAAAAATTCACTACCATTTGATTTGTTGCAGAGATAAAAATAGTTGTCAAAACGACAACCAATATTGAGAAACAACATCATCGGTCGCACAATTCTTAAAAGGGCCAACAATCCATTTTTATTTAGGGTAGGCAAAAAAGACACTCTTTTTTAAAAGAAAGTGGAGAGTGGAGCTCGTGGAACTGTCTGCGCTTTTAAAAATGTGTGTCGGTGGGTTTTGACGGGCTTCTGAATGCAACGGGCTTTCCCTCCTGGTAACAGGAATGGGAGAAGTTCAGAGGAATGAAGAGGCCTGGCAGAAAGGAATAAATAAAAATACCGCCAAAAGGGTGGGTGGGTTTCTGACAAGGATAGGAACGGCATTAAAAGAAAGAACCGACTATATTTTTATTAATGGCGTAGGCTGCCGAAGAAAGCCCAAGTATAATTTAGAAAAATAAGCCGGGTTTGATTTTGATATAGTAGATAGCCTGTCCGTCAGCCAAAGGAAAAACAGGTTAAAGCTCATTCCAACCTGCAATATAAGTATTAAACACATAAGCTTTACCTAATAGAGCATCGAGTTTATAATAAAAATAATTGGTATTATCACTGCCATTAAACACCTCAAAAGAAGTAATCGAGATCAGCTTATTATCAATAAAAAATGAAACGTCTGCAGACAATGAAGCAGGTTCAGATTCCGAAAGGCCATCCAGCACATCAACATAAAATGCAGCTGTAAAAGCTTCGGCTCCTTCAGTATAAAACTCTTGCGTATCGTTATCAATTGGGATATATCCTGTCGAATACACATTCTGATCACCATCTGTTAGAACCAAATTATCAGAGCCGGTAATATCAGCACCTCTATCAGCAGATAACACAATCATTCCCTCAAACATATCCAGATCGCCTGAATATTCAACTACAATTTTAAGGGTCTGTTCATTGGTATACTCATCGTCGTTAGAGCACGAGAAAAGAACCAACGCCAAAAGCAAAAAAGAAAATAGATATTTCATAATAAGGAATTTAAAGATTTACAAAAAGAAATTAAACAAGTGTTTTCAGAAAAATGGATTCATTCAGTTGATTTCAAAAATCCGGTTTTTAATACGCGCCTCCTGCACCAGGTCACGAATCTGAGCCGTAATATTAGAAAGCGGTACACCTTTAATATCAAGCGTATCGGTAGTAAGGTCAGTGGTATACAGCCGAACCGACATAATCCCAAACAAGCGCATAAAAAAGGATTGCTCAACATTATAATCTTTAACCCGGAACAACTCAAGGCTATTGTAAGAACGGGCAATTATTCCTTTTCTCACGATAATCAGCTCACGGGTCAGAATGTAGTTTATAAAAATGACCGATAGGAATCTCCACCATGTCCAAATTGCAAGCAGATAAGCCAATCCGTAGAAGGCCGGTTGAAAGTAATGGGCCAATGCAATTGACACAACCAATAACAGAAGAAACGGCAGTATTCTGGACACTGCATAAATATTTGTCGGATGCAATGAAGCCAAAATTTCAGCATCACCGGCACCATCACGAAATTTCCCCATGTTAGTACGATTTAAAAGTTTCATAAATGGTCTCGGGAAGCTCAGGTTTGAACGACATACGCAAAGAATAGAATTTGCCGGAATAATAATTATAAGAGTCGATTCGGCTTAAAATCCCGTCATAATCGACATCAAATTGTTTTGATAGTGAATAAGGCAAAACCGTATCGGTTTCATTAATGTAGAATATGGAGTAATCTTCTTCAGTAACAATCCGAACCCGTTTATAAGAAAGTCCATTAAACACGGTATCTGCCAGATCAATTCGATTTGTATAATTGGGAAAAACCGTATCAACAAATGCAGCACCAAACGATTTATTTATCAATGAGCCGTTAGAAATAATATCGTCCAAATTGGAAAGATCACGGACAACAGAATAAGTGCCATCCGAGATAAGCACAAATCCTGGCATATCGGGAACCTTTTCAATAAACCGGTCCCAGTAGAAATACAAATCAGAGACCGGGATTTCATAAGAATCAAACAGATTGTCATCAGGATCATTGTAAACGTATAACATCAGAGAAATCGTTCCGGCTTTCATGTACTGCTTGCTGTTACAGGAAAGCACAACCAGAAACAGGAAAAGCAGAAAGTACTTCATAAGCGAATAGTTTTGTTTATTAACCGGCAAAAAAGAGCCTCGTTTTTAGGTTTAAACGTCCGGGTTTTGGAACGGAACCCGGAAAGTGTATAAAACCGGGAAAGTGATAACTTATCCAATGGCATGCTTGCCGTATACTTTCCATGTTCCACATACAGGGATTCATCCTTAATAAGAATATGGGGCAATGAACCATCAATAAGGCAGGATATGCGAATATCACTTACCCGGCCAAAAAAAGAATTACCAAAAGCAAGGGAAAAACGTGCAACCGGATTAGGAACCGGTATATTCTCGCACAAATATCCGGCAACCATCAACACGGAATTTTCAGCCGTTTTTTTCTGAACCTGGTAAAAAGACAGCATTTCAAGAAACGAATGAAACACAATGACGTTTTTGGTAATTGAAGGATTGACATGATCCATCAAAAAACTACCAAACGGAGAAAGATTTAGTTTCCCATCCGGGAATAAAATCTCTCCATTAGGAAAAACAATTTTGTCCATTTCTTCGGTAAAATAGCCACGAAAAAACGAAACCGTTTCGAAAGAAAAACCAAACTGTTCCAGTTTCATCGCTTCTGTTTTGTTCCGGTATTTTCCCTGTTTACAGCAGATTCTTTATTGATGCCGGAACCAGTAGTTTGATTTTTCTGATTGCGCTCACGGGCATCTTTTACCAGTTCCGGATCGTTAACACCATTGCTTTCAATATTTCGTCCAACAGTGTTCGATGGCGAAATGCGTGTACTTTCCTGTTTCACGATATTTATATCCTGAGCTATCGTTTTGTCATTCGGAAATCTGGCCTGTTTACGCTCCAGGTCGGTTTGTACTTTTTTCAAAGCATCCTCATAACCTTTCGAGTACTCGTTCTCGCGCTGCTGCATTTTCTTGCCTTTGTTTTCAATGGCTTTTACACCCCGGTAAAGCGTATAAGACAAGCCGCCATCGAGGACCATTGAAAGGATCAGTAAATTTTTATCAGAGCGTATTAAATCCGTTGAAGCGGGGGATGCCTGAACAGATGTTCCGTCAGGAAGTGTAACCTTTTTCCCTTCCTTATATCTACGTTTCTGCTCTTCGGTTAACGGCATTCCGTTTATTTCCTCAATTTGTTTTACATACTCCTGCGGCAAGCTAACAAAGCTTTTTGTTTCAGGATCGTATTCGTAAATAACAGCATGTTCCTTTTTTTTCGACTGCTCAATTGTCCGAATATCCCATCCCAGGCGTTCGGCTTCTATCCAGTTTCCCTTTTTATCCTGGGTTTTAACCAGTTCTTTTCCGGTAACAGAAAGTTGCACCTGATCATCGATTTTATACCCGGAGCTTTCAAGAGCACTTTTTAATCCTATTCCCCAAACAAATTTCTTTTCGCCATTTTGCTTTTCAAGCTCAACATAGTAGCTCTCTTTATTGCCTTCATCAAATTCAAAAGGAGCTTCACCATGCGAAATAATCTTACCGTAGGCCGCAGTAGTTTTGGAATAAACACCGCCTTTAGCAAATGCCTGATTTTCTTCCGGCGATAAATCCGGATGTTGTTTCAAATCCTTATAGATTGGATGGATAAACAAACCTGCAGAACCATCCGGTTTTCTTCTCAATGACAGTTTTGCATCAAGAGAAACCTTATTATCATTTTCAATTTTGACATTGTTCAGCTGAACGAATTGGGTAATATTTCCCGAAAGTAAATGTTCCAGCTGGGTATTATCCAATAATAAGTTCTGTCCATCTTGCAGGCCAAGGGCTTGCATATCATCTACCGGTATTTCTTCCAGTTTAAATTTTGTCATAACATTAACGTTTAAGTGGTTTATTCGAAATCGATTTATTGATTTGCTCAAGCTTGGCATCCATCAGGGAATTATAAAGCAAATCGGAAGGGGAAAGCGTTGTCAGTCTTCCATTTTCTGTATTGGTGACCTGTACTTTCCGGTTAGGTAAGAGCCCTGTAATTTCAAAGCCTTTACCGTTAAGTTCAATCTTGTCATTCATCATAAACGAATGACAGTTTTTCTTTTCCAGCATATTCAAGATGTTTATAATATTTTGTAAGCGTTGCAAGAAATTGGAGTGGGTTAACAGGCTTTCCGGCCTTTGTAACCTCAAAATGCAGATGCTCTCCTGTACTAAGTCCGCTGCTTCCTGTTATTCCAATTGCTTGTCCCGGTTCAACCCATTCGCCCTTGTGAACAAAGGTCTGAGACAGGTGGGCATATAAGCACTCATACTGCTTACCCAAAAAGATGTTAATACGCTTTCCGTAACCGGGCGACTCTGTTTTTTGAGTAATGATACCTGCAAGAACAGCAAACACCGTATCATTACGCGCCCGGAAGTCGATACCGGAATGAAACATTTGAGATTTCAGAATTGGATGAAACCGGTATCCAAATCCGGAAGTAACGTCCAGGTGACGTAATGGAGGGGAAAACAACACAGATCCGCGAATATCAATCGTGGCAGCATAGACACTCAATGTATCAGAAACCGATTGTAAAAACGGAACAGTATCGGCCCCGGCCTTTGGTATTTCAGTTTTAGAATGAACCAACTGAATTGTCTTGAACTGCTTTTCTTTCGAAACAGAGTTAAAACTCTGAGCTTTTGCAATAAATGGGCAACAAAGGGAAAAAGACAAAAACAGGAGAAGTTTCATGAGGTATACATTAAGTCGTTAACTACGAATTCAACTTCTTTGTTAATCTTCTCATAATTCCGAAGCAGGAACTTGTCTTTATCACCTTTAAAATGGTAATAAACAGGCATTTCAGGATAGTTTTCTTCTTCAGTTTTTATGGCTTTCATATCCAGGTTGATTTTGCAGTTAATTGCAGAAGGGACATAGCCTTTTCCTAAATCTGTTTTGTCGTCTGCATCACGCGCAATCATGCCAATCATGTGCCCTGTTTTCAGAGAAGCAATTTTCCCTGCAGGGATAAGTGCATCCAGTCGCTCGGTCATACCGATTGTTGCTCTGGCATGATCAACATTCAGGCTATTACCGGTTTGTTTTATTTTACCGACCATTCTTTCCAACCATTCCAATGTCCCTTTGTCCCGGACAGAACCGGAAAGAACATTTCCGATTACTGATGTAATTGTTTCGGCTGTTTCCCGGCCATATTGTTGTTTAAACTGGGGGAGTTCCTGTAATCCCAGTAGAACTGCGACTTTATTACTTCGTGCCGTGGCAATCAGGTTCTCAATCCGATGAATAAAGAGCGTCGGAACTTCATCAGCAATGATTGAAGTAGGCAAATTGCCTTTATCATTTATCAGACGGGTAATACGATTAATGACAAGTGCATAAAGCGCTGAATTAATACTTTGTGTTGATGGATTGTTCGCCAGGATCAGGATAGAAGGGTTCGACGGATCTGATATTTTCAGGTTAAAATCATTTTTTGAAAATACCCAGAATGACTCTTTTGTGGCCAGGCGTGAAAGAAAGATTTTTAAGGTGCCGATCTGACCTTCCAGCTGATCGAATGCCTTTTTATTAAAGGCACTCATAAATGGAGACAGCAGACTGGTCAATTCTGGATTCGTAAGCAGAACCGTAAAGATCTCTTCATACGAATGGTTAAGAAAGGCCATGATATGCGGCAGACTGGAGTACTTCCCATCGTTATGCTTCGCCCAAAAGTATACACTACAAGCAAGAAAGTTGACACCGGATTGCGTGAAAAACTGATCAGCCCCACCGGTCTTATCCCCTTTTTTCAGTGCTTCAATTAATGCTTCTGATATCTCCTGGGCAGCGGCTAAGGTTTGAACATATTGTGGAGCCAACGGATTTATCCGGCAGCTTCTGGAAATATCATCAATGTTGATAACATGAAACTGGTAATTCTTTAGTCTTCCCTTTCTCTTTTGTAAGAGGTAATTGTAATAGGCAATTTTCCCAAGATCAGGGTATTTGAAATCATAAAGACACATGGTAAAACCCTTTCGTATAAATTCCCTGATGGCAGGATTAATAACGCCAAAGCTTTTCCCTGAACCAGGTGTGCCGATTACAAAAGTTCCCCTAAAAGGATTGATGTTTATAAATCCCTTATGCACTTTCCCTTTGAAATAGAATACCATTGGTATATTTAAAGAGGTTGGGGTTTCCAGTTTGGTTTTATCCTGCATAAAAGATTCTCCTTCGATGTTCCATTTATCTTTTCCCAAACCTGATTTGACCATTTTAGAAACATTGTCGACAGCCGTATTGGTAATAATTGCACCAAAAAAGGAAAGGAAAATGTAACCGGCACCATACCAGTTTGTATGAGGAAAGATTTGCTTAAGACTTAAATCCCCGGCTCTGGGCAATAAAAAAGGACTGGTAAAAATTAATACCAGTCCTAAAGCCAGCGGAATAAAAATCTGAGTCTTGGGATTCAGTTCAATATTCTTCTTAGCTTTCGTCCCTATCCCCACAAGTAGAATTACGATCACCGTCAATAGCTTGGTATAGATTGGGTTATCGAAAAGAGGTATCATCTTAAGCCTTTCAAACAAAAGCATCAGTTGGTGCCAGATTGATTCAGTAAATAGCACGTTAAGGATCACATCCAACACTACAATACTATACAGAGCCATTTGCATAAAGCTGTATAGCTTTTGCAGTTCACGACTTTCTTCCATAACTTATATTAAAGTGAAATCCGAAACCCAAATTCAACAGACACACGCCAATGATTGCGTGCCCAGAAGTAGTAGCCGCTGGTATTCGAAATGATCAAATCGAAACCAGGAGCAAGGGATTGTAAAAACTCGATCCCTCCGAGGGTTGAGAGAATAAAATCAGAGTTGTCTGTCCCGATGTGTGAACCAAGCCTGAACTTAAAAGTTGTATTCCGACTTCGCGCCAGTACGGGTTTATAGAACATTCCAACTAACAGATTGTCGTAAGATTGATGATCAGCCTTGTAGTAGGAAAAGGATAGCTCTGCAGAGTTATGATACTTCGTATTTAAATCAACTCCAACGGTACCAGTCCAGGCACTTTCGTACACGGGACCTGCTTTCAACATTAAATATGTGCATCCTTCCTGTGACCTTGCATTACTGAAAGCTGTGATGAATAAGATAAGAATGAATACTGTTTTTTTCATGGTCTGTACTTTGAGGATTTTACAAGGTATCGGCGTGAAGTAAATCACGGTAATCAATATTTAACTCAATCGTTCTGCCGGAAATTTGCTTCTCATCAAGCTTAATGGTGAAAACTTTGTTTCCCGGGAAAGTAAACTTTTGAAAAACAAAGACATTTCTGTAACGCTTTCTGAAATAGCTGTTGTTATACAGTGAAAAGACTGGCCGGACTTCCAGATCCTGTACATTCGTTGCTTTGGTAATGCGTTTATCGCGGATGGTGAAACGAAACTGATCAACATCGTATTTAATCCGTGTACGGTTTCGAAATGAAACATCGATAAAAACGTAGTCCCCAACGGCATAAATATTATTTAAAGTCGCTTTCATTCCTAAAGCTTTACTCATCACATTATTAAATGCCGGTCTTCTGCCAATAACAATATCTCGTGAGATTTCTTTCATATCCCTGAATGTCATTGTTATCTCCGGGAATTCCAGTGGACTCATATGTTTAGGAAGAATATCAATGCGGGTTGTGGTGGACGAATAAAGATCTTCCGGGACATATTTCAGGTTGAACTGTGCAATAAACGATTGTCCGATAATCGTAACTACCGTTTCACCAACCTGACTTGCAATTGAATCAGAAAGTACTTTAACGCGGAGCACATTGTCAACCGGAATATCTCCCACAATAGCATCAGTAGAAATGTCAGCAAATTGAATGGGTTCCGGCGAAATAAAATGAACAGAAATCCCGGTAGTTATTGAAATAACCGGTAAATCTTCTTTGGGTATATCTGTAGCATTGACAATGAAGCAGATGAAGAAAAGTGAAATTGAAAAATATAGTGTTTTCATTATTTGTATTGGTTATTTAGTTCTTGACTATCGATTAGAAAAATATGGGTGGAATTTTTAATTTTTGCTTTGTTCTTACGGATAGCTTTGGCAATTGCCTGGGAAGTAGATTGAAACATACTTCCGACACCGGACATAAGAAGGTCGTTGGCACCATCACCTGTTGAGACATTTACTCCTTGTAGTGTTTGGGTTCCCAGATCTTTAGTAAAATCCCTGAATGCAGATTCCGGCACATACAGACCTTTTAATCCGTCGATGTCGTAAACATCGAGGTTAATTTGATATATATTACCGTTAAGCATTACCGTACTGATATTTAATGAAACCCGTTGAGCGGAGAAACCATTTATAAGGGCATATAAACAAGTCCCTTTTTCTATCAGCTGATCGGAAACTGTAATATCTTCCAATAAACGAATCCGAATCCGGGAACCGGCATACCCGGTTATATCTTCATCAATTATCGCCTTAATGAACGATTTATCCTTTGTCGGCTTAAGCGTGTTAAACTCACTGCTCACATTGTTTGCCGCTTCCACCTGAGACTTTCTTTCCAAAAATTCCAGCCGTTGTTTTTCGAGAGCCTCCTGAATTGCGATTCGTTTTTGTTCTTCTATAAAATCAGGATTGCTGGCATTCTGGAAACTGTCAATTAACGCCATTTGCTGACGCATTGTTTCCATTGGATCTTCTTCTGGTGGAGGGTTTGGAGCGTCATCTGGACTGGGATCGATATTTTCCTGATTGGCAGAATTGATCAAATCCAAAAGTGCCTGATCTGATTCACTAAGCGGTTCCGGTTTATAATGATTCTCGGAACCTTTATCGATATCTGATGTATAGAGCTGGCTTTTTAATACAGCTTCCAGGCTGTCGAGCCGTCTTTTTTCCTGAATGGAATATAAGTCTTCAAATGTATCAGCTTCCTGCTTTTCGTATGAAAGGCTTTGGATAGCTGTATAGCCCTCTGCATTCCTGTAATTTTCGCGGTATGTAGTTAGTTTATCCTTTAAGTTGGATTCCACAACTTGTTGTGAAGGATCGGATAATCGCCCCTGTAGCCCTTCGGCGACAACAGCTTTTTCTTCCTTCGTATTAAGTCCAAGTGAATTATAGACGTAAAACATCAGAAAGATGAATGGAAAAACAAAAAGCGGATATATGTATTTCTTTTGATTAAATTTTACCTTCATAGCTACTCATTATTTAAGTCTTTGTACAATATTTCCAGCTCCTCAAATATTTTCTCCATTTGAATGCTATCGGCCAAGCTGAGCTTTTCTTTACTTAGCAGAGAATCTATTTGGGATTCGAGCTTCTTACACTGTTGGTAATGGTCATAGTGAATGGTTCCTTGTGAAAAATCATCTTTAATCACCGAAAAACCATCTTTCAGTTCCTGTTTAAAGCCATTAACTCCCTGTTTACGATTATTGGTTATTTGGATCACACTAACAGATGTAGAAATCACAATACATAGAACCAGGATCATTGACATTATATAAAATGCCTTTTTCGGGTGTTTCTCCCAGTATTCCAGTTTAAAAATTGTTTTTAGCTTCATTTTTTAAGTCTTTATTTTCTATTGTTTTCCACCGCTCAATCAATACGCCATGAGGATTATTCTGACTTCGCGGAACATCCTTTAAATATCCTTCTGTTATCAGCGATCTGACAACGATTGATGATTTACGTTCGATCCTTTGTTTTCCGTAGTATCTGAAAAATTTGGCCGGAACATCCAGGAAGATGCTGTCAGTTTGAATGGTAAGTACTGCCGATGATGAAAGGATCTGATTAAACAGTCCCTTTTCTTTTAGGTTATTGTACTGCTGAATACCCGACTCATCTATGAGGTACATTGCTTTTTTCATTTGGTATTCAATGTATTTATTGTCCGGTGTAAGTGTAAAAAACAGGCTATGAAACACATTGACATGTGCCTTATATTCAACCGGACGGTTTACACTTTCATCCGTTTGTTTTGCAAGAATTGGAATGTCTTTGTCCAGGATATAAATTGATTTTCGGGACTCTGAAAGCTGTTTAGAGAGAAACATCATCATCAGAATGACAATTGCAAAGGAGAAAGTAAATGAGAGTATGGAAAGTAACTTTGCAAGCTTTACTTTCTGTTCAATATTTTTAATAATCATTGTTCAAGTTTTTAGATTCCTTTTGTAACTATTTTTCTGGCAGCAGATGAAGCTGCGCTTTTACTGCTTCTGGCAACTGCAGGTGCTGCTCTTCCCATAGTTGATATGGCAGAGCCTACTCCACTTGTTGAAACGATCCATGTTGAAACTGATGGTACTGTAAAAAGCATAATGGCAGTAATCAGAAATGTCAGGATTACTGTTCCGAATCCAATGGGGTTACTTCCCATGAGGTACATTAATTTTTCTGCAGATAGTAATAATCCATCTGAATCAACGATTTCTTTATACCTGTTGATCTCAGACTCTAAGGCAAACTGTTGTAAACGACTTCCAATAAATATTATAATCTCGGCAATTGTTGTATAAAGACTAACTGAGATAAATCGCGAAATCCATGCAGCAAAACTATCGCGAAACAATGGAAAGATGCTTAAAGCTACCGAGATTGGACCCAGCATAATAAGAATACCCGAATAAATGAGCTGCATGGAAATAACCAGGTAGGTAGCAAGTCGCAATAGCAGTAATGAAAGCCATTCAAGGAGAGTGCCGACAATACGGTTTGCAGCGTTATTCATCATTGCTTTCAGTGTAAACAAGGGTGTCATAACCGCTTCCAGTCCATCCATAACAGCCTTTCCTGCGCTATCGAGCATTTTCTGAAAAGTCGATTTACTTTGTTCCGTTGCAACGTCAACCTCCGCCGTTTTTTGAAAAATGTTTTGTGCCAGGTTATAGGCGTATTTCTCCCTTTCTATCCTCAGGTTATTTACAAGTTGTTGTTGTGTTGCTTGTTTTTCCCACATAGCGTCCGCCATAAGGTCTCCCGGTAATGAAAGAAAAGAAATAAAAGGCCCCCAAAAAGTAATGATAAGGAAAAGGCCAAAAGGGCGGAGCAATGGTAAAATTTCCCATTGTTTTGCTCCTGTCATCATTTCATACCCTCGCTGAGCGAAAAACAGAATGGTCATCAACCAGCCAATTACTTTGGCAAACAGGATAAAACTGTCAAAGTTGTACCATATATTTTGTTTCATATTGGTGCGGAAAGATTCCATAAACCAGTCTTCATAGATTTTCTTTCCCTGCGAAAAATCTACAGCATTTTCGACTTCATCATCCGTTGTTTGTGCTTTTGAGTCAACCGGATTGCATAAAAAAAGGACTGCGAAAAGCAGCCCTCCAAGAAGGAATTTTATGTATTTCATCTGTTTATAATTGTTTATTTTTTGCAACAGATGGAACTCGCATGGTATAATCATTCGCCTATGTGTGAATGACTTTCTCATGCTCGTTTCATTCGTTTATAAGTGTTTATTTTTTAGGTAACTCATGTAACTCGCATTATCATGTTCCTGTGTAATAAAAGGCTTTTTGTTATGCTCGTTTCATTTAACTATTTTATTTTGGTGTTTAACATGATTGATTCCATGATGCGATAATCTGAATCCGAATCCCATTGACTAAATCCGGTAGCAGCATCTCCGCTAATAACCGGACTCAAGTTTCCCTTGCCATCGCTGATTTCCAAAGAAAAGTTTGCCGTTTCTATGTTGCTATTCCATTTATTACCAACCAACCGATATTCCAACAGGATTCTGTGGTAAGCCATTATCCGGCTACTGCGTTCCATATTGGAAGTTAAAATAGAATTCAGCCTCTCCTTCAGACGCAGCATTTCATTATCGTACCACTCTATTGTACCACAATCAATCATACTGCTCAGTTCTTCATTACTTAAGGTTGCCACAGCTTCATTCAAATTGTAATTGGTTACCGGTTTTAGTTCCTTTTTATAATAAATGAGCCACATCGGATCACCTTCCGAAATAAGTCCGGAGTTGTACTGCAGTTCAGATAATGCTGTTTTGCCGGTTGAATCAGCTATTGTCTTATAGGCACTATTAATTCCTTTCAATTTTTCATTGAGTGCCATTCTTTGAGTTTGTTCCCCTGTAACAGAAAGCGGCCTGATATCAGCTCCTCTTTTATAACTTCGGTTCCTGCTTGGGGCAAGGATCCCCCAGGTCAGTGTATAATGAATATTCGTTTGAATACCCAGGAAATATTTAGGTTTTGGAAGCCAGTTACCCCATTGGGTAGCAACCATTCGATCTTGTTGTGCCTGTACATGGGGATCCTGAATTATCGTTTGAGAATAGCTTTTGTTGGATGCAATGAGGCACAATATAACAAAACACATAACAGTTAAGTATTTCATTCTTTAATAGTTTGAAGGTTAAACATGATATCCTCAATGAGTAGTTTGTCATAACTTATGTACGAAGCAAAAGGATTAATACTGTTCCATGTGCCAAACACCCCAGCCCAGTACAGATTTCTTTCAAGCCCGTATAGCACACCTCTTATTATTTGTAAACGCAGCGTGACTGACCTAAGTAGCTCATCCCTTTTTGCCACGTCCATCATTGCATCCCTCCCTTCTCTGGCAATGAATCCGGCAATCTCACCATAAAGCTCCATTGCCTGAGTTTTCATATCCGATACTGCCTTATTGGAGACCAATACAAGTTCTGGATTCGTAAATACAGTTCCTGTAATACTTGTTGAGAGCTCAAAGATGTCTGTAACAAGGGTTCCAATATGTTTAACTTCGCGACCATCTTTGATTACTTCGTTAACCTCGGTTAGTGACTTATAGATAAGAGCCTTTGCTGCAAGCAGTTTTGCAACATTATCCCTGATTTTATTGGTATTGGATTTTATTGTCTGAGTCTCGTTCTCCAGTTTTCGTTCTGCTACCACCCTATAGCCGTTATTAATAACCACTTTAAGTGTATGCCCGGGATCGCTAACAATCTGCTGGGCATTGCAAAAAGGAAGTATGGAGATACAAAGAAGTAAAATATAAAATATCGTTTTCATTTTAAAGGCTTTTAGCATTGGTAAGTATCTCTTCAATTATTTGCTTATCCTGGTTTACCCAGGTAAAAGAAAGTGGATTAACTTTTGTCATCGACATTTGGCGCAAGGACGCTAACAAAAGAAAAGCCTGGCCGTCCAGGTTCCTTAACTCAGCTAATGAAAAATCCAGCAGCATTTTTCGGTCAGCAATTTCCATTTTATTCAGCTCACCGACTGAAACAGATAATCCGGTATAGAGCCGGACAACAGATTCTGCTTTATCGATAAAAGCTTTTTCTCCATTAGCGGCGATAAGCGCAAATTCAGGGTTGTCCGTAACCAATTGTACAATTTTGCCTTGGGTTTCCTTGATTGAGTTTAGTAATGGAATAACCTCAGACAAGAATGTTGCAGCATCAATGATGATCCCAAGGGAATTGAGGCGGGATTTTACCGTCCTGTATTTATCCTGAAAGTACCCAAGTTGTTTCTTATTATTCTCTTCATTTGCCCAAACGGCTGTCTGTTTTGTTTTGATAGATTTTTGTCGGGTATTTTCAGCTCTTGTTTCCTTAATCAATTCATGTATGTGGAAGTAGTTTATAAATCCACCACTAAAGGCTTTAGGTTTTGGGACAACAACCCAAACCAGCATAAAACAAATAATGTATTTCATCTCATTAAAATTGTTTGTTTTCAAAGGTGTCGTATGCAATTCGCTTGTTTTAATAATTCTCTTGAATGTGAATTTTCTACATGCTTGTTTCATCGCTAAATTCCTTTCATCTTTCCCATTATTTCGTCCATTAAATGTTTGTCAGTATTCACCCATGACGAAAAAGGGCTGATACTATTCCAAAAGCCTTTTTGAACAGCCCATTTGATGTCATATTTAATACTGAAAGCCTCTGCGTACAATACACGAAGTTCGAAATAGATATGGTTAAGTAATTGCTGCCTGTCTCCGGCATCCATCATATTTGTTGTGCCGCCGGTGAGGACACTTGTAACTTCAGCACTCAACCGGGTTGCACGGAGGTAAAAAGCGTTGGCACTTTTTCGGGCAAATACCGTGTACTCAGGATTTTTGGCAGCCAACACTGTCGTCTCTGAAATTTCAGAGACAATATCCTCGGTTGTGGCAATGATGTATTTCACGGTAACCGCATCCTTTACAAGATCAGAAACAGATGTTAATCCGGTTAGAATCTTATCCTGTAATTCTTTGGCAGCTGCCAGTTGAACAGCAATCGTTGATTGTGCCACAGCAATAGAAGAAAGATTCTGATTCGTTTTGTTCTGCTCAGCTTTCAGTTGTGCTGCGGAAGTCGCCATTGCTGCTGTTGTAATAGGATCAATATATACTGTCTGGGCATTTAAAAACTTCACAAGCCCCAACAGTAAGACTATTAACAGATGTTTTTTCATGAGTTGAAAATTTGAAGTGTGAAAAATCAAGAGTGTTATGCAGATTGATTGCTGCCTCCGGTAATCTGTGAAATATCGATTTCTTTTTTAGCCAGATGTTTTCCAAGTGTGGTTACTGCGAGATGTCCAAATTTGCTTTGGTAAGCCTTTAAAAAACTGAATGCACTCTCGTTAACGGGGCAACCAATCAAATTAATAAATGTGAAAAAGGCCGAAGTAGATAGTCCACTTCTTTTCAGGTCTTTTGAAAAGTGTTCAAGGCCGTTGGGATAACTGCCAAAGTTTCTAACGTAAGTTTCAACGGCCAGCTTTTCAGGTTTTTCGGTAGTATAAGTGAGGTATTGAAAAAAAGATACTTCAGCACCGTACACCTCACCAATGGCCCCTCTTCGCATGTAAAACTCCTTGAAGATCGGCCGGTTTTCTTTATTGTCAAGATTGTTGATCGTAAATATCTTTCGTTTCTCGACCTGGTTTATAGAAAGCAAGGCAGATACAGCATCGTAGTTATCTTTAAACTTTGTTTGATCCAAAAGGCAAATCGTGTCAGAGTTATTGATGATACTATCTTTTACAATTGCATTTCCAACAATATCATCCAGCTCCTGAGTGACAACAATTGCTTCACCATTGTGTTTCCGTACCGTTTTGTACAAATACAAAATGTAACCTGCCATTAACGGGCTTGCAATTGCTTTCCATGCCTCCTCAATTATAAGGGTCTTCCGCTGTTGGTGTCGGTTTCTCATTTTCTGAATAAAAACATCCATAATTATCAGCGTGACAATCGGGAACAAAATTTTGTGCTCCTTAATATTGTCAATTTCGAAAACGATAAATCGTTCATCAAACAAACTACTGTCAGCCTGTTCGTTTAATATGCTTTGAAATTCTCCACCGCGATAGAATTTTCTTAGCACGTAGCGAAAGGTTTTAAAGTCAAACGATATTTCTTCTTTGTCAATAATCCTTGGGATCATAAAAAGAGAGAAGTCATAAAATGTATTAAAACTGAGGGACTGGACATTAAAATGTTTTGCCATACTTATTGTTTCCCTTTTCAGTATTCCGTGATAAATGTTTGAGAGTTCCACGGAATCTGACTGATCCAAATTCAAACCATCATCATAAAGAGAAACCTTATCGATATTACGGGCAAGGTCGTAACCTTTTTTCTGGTTCGGATCTGATAACACCTGGTATGCAATTGAAATCCGGTGGAACTGGATGTCATCTGAACTCTCACCATTCTTATCCGGGTGATATTTTTTAGCTAATTTTCGATACGAAGTTTTAATTTCAGCTGCAGTTGCACCGTAGTTCACCCCAAGTACTGAGTAATAATCCTCATTGTTCCAATTGTACTTTGAAAAGTTGTTAAGCAAGCTTGTTTTTGCTTCTTCAAATAGTGGCGCAATATCAGAACCATTGTTTTGCAAATGTTCTTCCAGTTCCTTTATCGGTGCATTATAAATCCAATCTTCATCATTGCCATTAAAATAGCTCTCGTAATAGGAGCTGACAACGTTACTTATAACATCAGATTCAACCTGTGAGAGCTGTCCGTCGGCACCTTTCCAAACCAAGCCGATAAGCGTAACCAGAAAATCCTTCTTTTCAAGGTTGTACTCTTGTTTGTTGATGATAAAAGGATTCATTGTAATCGGTTTGTCATCTTTCCAGGTAATGTATTTACCATTGAAATAGGATGATATACCGGAATAGCTATCACCGGTATCAACAATTACAACATCCATATTGTAGAGCATATATTGTTCTACCAAAGCATTCATAAAGAAACTTTTGCCGGAACCGGACGGACCAAGAACAAATTTGTTTCGGTTATTAATCCGGCCAATATCCCGTGAATGATCAGCCGGATCAATAGAAAGCGGAATGCCCTGCCTGTCCGTAAAGCGGATAGAAAATCCTTTTGGAGCCGGTTCAGAAACAGGCAGGGCTTCTTTAAAAAGGAATGTAAGTGCTGCGTCTGATGTAGTGAGGTACTTGTCGTAGTTTTGGAGTTCAACACCATTTCCAGGCAATGCAGCCCTGAATAATTCCAGCTGGTTATAACTGTTCTTTGACGGGATGATCCCCTGCAGGAACAAAGCGTTTTCAATTGAGTTAACCGCTTTTTTCAAATTTTTATGTTCGGCTTTTACCAATATTGAAAAGTGACTGTTAACAACCAGCTGGTTGTTTTTGGCCACGTCTTCCAACATCTGCTGAATATCTTCAACGGCCAGATCATTTTCAGGATCAGGGATGCCATTATGCCGGTTACGTTTAATCTGAAGCCTTTGGATTTCTGCAACCTGCTTAGGTATTTCAATTATCTGGTTGTAAACAATTGTGTCATAATCAGGAGTACCGTAAAGAAAAGACATCGTATCAACCGGAAAACCTTTGATTGCTTCGTTGTCATTACGCTCGACATAGGGCGAAACCTGTTCGGGAAGATCAATCCTGTCAATATCAATCAGAGAGAGACATTTTACAGCATAATCACCCATACCGATATGCGTATTATCGGGCTTAATGTTGTCCAGGGCAATATTCGACCGCTTAAAGTCCATCGAAAGGAGTTGTAATACCAAAGTATCAATATCCTTCTTTTGAAATAGTGTCGGATTAAAACCGGAGGAGTCAAGGACCTGGATTACTTTGTCAACTTTCTCTTTTAATGAAGCTTGTTTTTTTTGATTTTCATTGCTGTTCAGCTTCCGTTGTCCATTTACTGTTATCACGATATAGGAGTAAATTACAGCGTGTTCCCGTCCTTCAAAATGTTCATCGTAATGTCTTTGAAGAAACTCGCCTGAATTCATTCCTGTAGTATAGGATTCTTTGGAAAAGATATCCAGCTTTTGAAACATGTGGCCTTCTCCTATAATTTTAATGACCTGAAGGATACTGTAATGAAAGGCCATGTATTTGTCTGGGTCAGCAGAATATTGCAATACAGGATTTTGAATCTTGATAATAGCACTTGATTCAGCTTTCATGCCTTGAAGAAAGTGGCAATCATCATCAGAATCTTCGATACCGATGTAAGGAAGTTTAAATATTTTCTTTCTTGACATTTCGTATTCCTCTTAGGTTAACTTTAAATACATAAATTGCATTGTTACGGGTCTTTTCGTAAAGACCGTTCTTTTGGCGTTGAGAAGTATAAAATATTCCCCCGCCTGTCACGACAGCAAATACCAGTACGCCGAACAGAATATTGAATATTGTCCCTATCAGAGCAGTCAGGATTATTCCGGCAACGACAAATCCGATAGCCCAGTAAATGTATCTGCCTCTAAAACCTTTAAATACAAGGGGCTTTTGCAACCCCTTGTATATCGGAAAGAATAATTGATTCATTTTCCGTTCCGGTTACACACCAAAAATTGCTTTCACGACAGTAGGAGCCAGAAGTAGAAAAACGGCAGCTCCGCCGTATCCCATAACTTCTTTGTTTATGTCGCGATCACCGCCCTGCCATTTGTTATAAATACGGATAGCACCAATAATGCCCACAATTGCTGCAATAACATAGGCTAAAGAAGTAATTGGGGTAATGTAGGTTTTCAGAGTCGTTGTAGCCGTGTTAATACCGGTCGATATTCCATCCTGAGCAAATACAGATGAAATACTTGTTGTAACCATTAAAACTATGGTTAGAAAAAGTTTCTCAATTCTAGAAAAATTCATAATTATTAATTTAAAAGTTAATTTATTAGGCACAAAAAAGCGGCAATGCCGCTTACTGTTTTTATTTTAGTTAATCAGGTTGCAAAGTCGAATTTTTGCGATTCAATAATTGCTTTTTCCCGACACAAACTAATCAAACCTTTGAGTGTTACCCCGCCGGAGGACTGTGCAATGCTATCTTCCGTATCAGGAATTTCGGAGTTTTTCTCCGATTGACCGGGGTCAGGAACTTCCTTCTTTCGTGTTGCACTTTCTGAGACCGGCTTTGTCTTAGGATTTTCTTCCGGCTGCTCATCGTTCTTATTCGTCGTTTTCTCTTCATCCTCAAAACCATCATCTATTGTTTTTGGGGTTATCGTTGGGCTTACTCCTTCGATCAACAGAGAGTCACTCGTTTCCATTTGCTTTTTAGATGCCAGGAAAATATCATAGGCAATATTGGCAGCATAATAAACGATGTAAACGATCAATACGATCACTATAAAACTAATCCAGCTCATTTAGTATTCTTTTTAATTCTTCTTTAATTTCATTCTGTTCCAGTAGATCTTCAATTGCATAAAGCGCAAACTTTTGAATGCTGATGTTCAGCGTAGAAAGTTTTAAGTGAGTACGCCTGGGTAAACGAATGTGTACCATAGGTTCATTTTTATCAACCTGTTTGGACGATTTAATTTCATCCAATAAGCTGCCATTCTTTCTTTTAGCTCTAGCCTCTGTTTTCTTTCCCGGTTCTGAAACCCTGGGAGCATCTTTATTTTGAGTGCTACTTTCCCTGTGTGCTTTTTGTTTTTCCCTGATTCTGTCAGCAATATTTTTTATATCATTCATTTGCCACAGTGGTTATAGATTCAAATACCGGTTTTATTAATGGCAGCAATTCTGACGGTATGTGCCTCGTGGTGATGCGCTGGAAAGCGATACGGTCAGAAAGCGGTTTAGTAAGAATACCATTGTTTTGAAATTCTTCATTAATACCTTTTGCAAGGGAGTAATTAACTGAGGTTTTCAATCGGTTAGGGATGAATACTTTCTTCGCTCCCGGATTCAGTTCCTTTGTAATCATATCAAATAACAGCGTTGATTGGTAGGATTTCTTTTCATACTCAAAAGGTATTACGAAAACATCCGCTGCCTGAATTACAGGGATAAGAGCGTCATCATCAATTTTTCCCGGTAGATCTACGATTATTGATAAATCTTTGTTTTCCCTTAACATATCGATGATCTCGGGAAAGGTATCAAGGTCAACACCTATTACTTCGTACAATTCCGGATTATCAAGAATCCGTTCTTCTTCGTATTGCGAAAGAATTGAGCGCTGATAGTCCATATCGAGAATAATTGCTTTCGTTTTATTTATGAGGGAAATGTAATTCGAGAAAAGCATCGCCAGTGTACTTTTACCGGCTCCCCCTTTTTGGTTACCAAATACTATGATCATGATGTTAACGTTTTAGGCCGGTATTGGCTTTAAATGAATAGTTTTCTTTTTGTTCCTTATCCAGTAGTATGTTTTTATTGAAAAAATCGAGACTGAAAGTGGCTTTGGAGTCGAACCGGTTGAACGAGATATTCTTTCCATTCAACAAATCCAGTTTTTGTTCCTCTGTTAGCTTCGAAAGACCGGATTTATTCAATAAGTTATTGAAGTTATCGGTTGAGAGAAAGGCCAGCTTATTCAGGTCAGGATCCACTTTCACGAACGAATCAAACTCACCTTTTTCAGACGGAAAGGACTTCTTTATAACATTTCCGACAGTTAGTTCTTTTTTCTCAGCATCTGTAAACGTATCTGAGATGTTTAACTCCTGTAGTTTGGGATTAACATTGATCCGCAATTTTCCATCTTCCCGCTTTAACGAAAATTTGGCCGGATATTTTTCTCCTTTTGAACTGGTAAGCTCGTACACCTGATTGGTCTGTTTTCCTTGTAACAGCTGGTGTCGGTCTTTACTATCGATGGCCTTGGTATCCAGTTCAAAAATTGTCTTAGGTAATTCCCGGATATCAAATTTCTGCCCGGGTTTGAATTTGTATACGCCCTTATAATCTTCATGATCAATGGGCAGGCTCAGTCTGTTTTCACGAAACAGGGTAATTTCTTCCGGGAGTTCGGACTTATGAAGATTAAACTTTACACCTGAATTGTTTACCAAATGAAAACTTTCGTCGTCAATATCCTTAATAATGCCTTTAAACTTTGAGTCAAAAATAGGGAATGCAACCTTGTCGCCTGGTTGCAGCTCGTTCACCTTGGCAGTTTCCGGTTTGGTATCTCCAATTTTCAGGTTGATATGCTTGTCTGAAACGGATTCGAGTTTTCCCCGGTGAAAGTCGTAGCCCATTTTAACGCTTACAATGTCTCCGGGTTCGATAATACTTCCTTGATCCGATAATCTTTGGAATTCATCGGCATGGATGTTATACTGTATTTCCGGGTTACCAACAGGATTGTAATAATATTTCATTTTGCTCTCGCTCATATTATAAATAACCATTGGTTCGTTGTCCTGTAAAAAGGACATTCCTACGTTAGGAGAATTTCTACTTAGCTTCATAATGTTTTCTTTTTGATTTACAATTATTTATTTAGCGATTCACTTTTTTCTTTCTTTTCTTCCTTGCCTTTGAATCATCAACATCATTGGCAAATACATTCGTATTAAAACCGCTGAAAGACCTATCTAAGTCGTTGTCAATTTCCTGATCATTTGTATAGCTATTATTCAATGTATCGTAATGATTCTGGTTCAGAATTTCAGAGGCGGTAATAATATTCATTGAGCCAACGTCGAGCAGAAACCATTCTCCGGATTCCCGATAAGCTTTAATGTTTAATCGGCTTAGATTGTCAAACGAGTTTCTGTCAAGAAAATAGTTAAGCATTTCCCGGTAATGGATTTTCTCCAGGGAACTAAGCTGGCGGTTGCAATTTATTTTATACTCAGGGATCTTGTAATACCTGGCTAATAATTTGGATTGCTTCGGATTGTCAACATTGTATTTGTTGGCGATAAAAGCCCGCTCGCCTGCTTCCGAATACTTTTGCACTGGCCTGTTTCCGGTAAACTGTTTTAGTTTCATGATTTCACTTCCTTTAAAAACAGACTTCTTTGCCCTGTCAATTACGGTATAACCATAAGGAGGTAAACCATCCTTGAAATGAAAAACAATGTCTATCCCGAATTTTTCTTTTAGCTGTTCAGTTAGGTCAGACTTGTAGCCAATAACTTTTCCTTTTCTCCCTCCTGCAAGATTCTGATGTTCCTGCCTCAGTGTGGTATCAACTTTACTACTGTATTTCTTAAAAATGGCTTGCAATTGAGAAATGCGCTTCTCATTGGTTTTTTTGGAAGCAAGTAAGCTGGTAATATCATTTTGAGAATAGGTTTTAACCAGTTCTCCGGTTTTAAAGAGATTAATATTTCCGTCTTGCTCGCGGACACTGTAGCCGGATTTTTCGTAAAGTAATTTGAACTGAGCGAGGGATGAAAATGAATAGGCTTCCAGTTTTTTTACATCTTCATTTATGGCCTGGTGAGGATGCTGCTTCAAAATATTTTGAAGGATCCGGTTCCCCCTGTCTCCTTCAAAACTGTCATTGATTTTTTTCCCGTTCTTATCGATTCTTGATGAAACGATATGCACATGGTTGTTGTTGGTATCTGAATGAGCAACAATAATAAAAGGATTCTCGCCATACCCCATTTTTTCCAACCAGTTTTCGGCAATTTGGGTAAGTTCTTCTTTTGTATTTTCCCTTCCCTTGCATGAGATCATAACATGCAATTGTGGGTCTTTTACTCTGGTGTTTGATGCCGACCAACTTTTTAAATAGTTCTTGACTTCTTCCGGTTTAAGGTTGTGGGCAGCATCCTGTAGTATTCCAAAATTCCGGATGCTCATTAGCTTACCGGTCTGCCGGTCCACCTTATTTGTATTGTAGCGAACGCCGCCAAATGAACCGGTTTTAGACAATATTTTAACTCGCATATTAAATTATTATACTGAAATGTTTGGGAGAAAGAATGTGAAGATTGGAATGTGTTGTATGAAATAATTTCTCAATAATGATGTTTTTCATTAATGATAAATATCCGCAAGATCATTAACGAGGCTTTTAGGTTCAGGATTGGAGAAATAGTCATCAAAATTATTCTTTAACTCAGAGAAAAGTGAAAAAAATAATACAGGGTTACATTCGAATTGCCATACCTGTATTTCTTCTCCTTGTAACTCATTTACTTTTTCGCAAAAATTAAATATCAAATCATTAAGGTGTCTTTCAAAGGAATCTTTATTAACCTCAATATTCAAGTACAAATAACATCGCCAAACAATAGTTTCTCTATTTTCAGAAACATTGCCAGCAATAATTCTTAGTATTGCCGGATTACATTTAATAGAACCTGTATCTGAAAAATCATAATTTATATCTTTTATTTCATCATTTGTAAAAATATAATAAACTCTAACTGCCCCTATTATTGTGATAATTCCATTTGCAATGAAGGCAATAGAGATGATCATTTTTGTACCATCATTTACAGGAAGTAGATTTTTTGAAAAAATGGTAATTATAAATGCAAGAAGAATAACCATAATATAAATGGAGATTGTTCTTGATAAGTTCTGTCGGTATTTATATACAAAAGGGCACATATTTGTTTTATTCATAAGTCGTTGTATAAATTCAAGTTTCTCCATTTTGGGTAGTGCCGGTTATTATATAATCCTCAATAAAATTTAAGAGCTCTTTTTCGTACCTAACGATCTCTTCTCTTTTTAAAAATGAAATGGAATGAATAATGATATGTTGAGCTTCGATTCGGGCATGATCTTTACCATGTGCTTCCATCCACTTGCGTAAATGTTCTTTTACAGCAGTTTTTGCATAAGTATTGCCTTTTGCTGCCGAATTTATAACATCCTTTGGAAGGATTAGATAGTCTGATAGCATAGCTGAATTTATTTAGGGACATACTCATTTTTTCTAATGAATTTAGGAGCTTCGAAGAATTGCCGGAAACTTTCCCAACAATCATTTAATCGCTCGTCAAATACATCATTCCCAACTATCCGATAGTTCGTATTTTCATCAAAAGCTATTCCTATTGCTTCCCACTTTTTCGAAACTTCATCGGTTGAATGAGCAAAAGGACTTCCTTTTAACCGGACAATTTTTCCGTGTTCAATTTTATAATCTGTTTCCCTGAAATTGAGCGTTATTTCCTTCCAGTCAATTTCAACTTCCAACTGGTGATTAAATTTTAGCAAAGTTGAAAATATAAGGTCCCTTCGGTAAGCCGGTTCGTCTGTTAATTTCTTAATCGCCTTACTAAACGCAGAGTAAAACACATTTACCGCTTCAGCAAAATCAGTATAGGTAATTTTGTTGTATTCATTTTTGTATTTATAAAGAGCAGAAGGAGAATCGATAAATCTTAAGTGGATCTTCTCGATATTCCTTTTCATACATCTTATTGACAAACAAATTGCCTTTTTATCTGATAGATGCATGTAGGTGTCTTTAAAGTTTAGATTTGATTTTTTACCCTGCATATCCTGAGTATAAAATGGGAAATAGTAATTGTATTGCAGGTTTGGTCCTTTCATTGTCAGGTGTTTTATTGGTTTCTGCTATTTGGCCATTTCCCGAATTAGGGTTCTAAATGCAATCCTCACTTCCTCTTGTTTTTTTATATGTTCCAAAAGAACTTCTTCAAGTCTGGTTGCAATTTCAGGAGTAAGCTTTTTTTCGATGGTTAATGTGTTCGTGTATTTCGCCAACTGGTTGATGTTGTTGCCTTGCCTGGAAAGTTCTGTCCCCAGATCGTGAATTTCTTTTAAAAACTCAACATGATTGAATGAAACATTTTCGTCAAAACACTTTCTTAAAATGTATTCGGTCATTGTTAAACCATAACTTTTAGCCAGTTCTTTAATTCTGGTTTTATCCCCTTTGTTACAAACAATATGAATTTCTGCTATCCTTTTTTCAGAATTAGATAGTTTAGGGCGACCGCCCTTATTTTTAATAAAAGTCATATTGGCTGTTTAAATGATTGAGTTGCGAAATCATTTTCCCCCAAATTGTATTTGGGCAAGGAGGTTTTTATGTCCATAAAAACACTACTTGCATCTTAAAAAACGCAAGCCGGTGCATGAAGCTTCGGCTGAGTAAGGAAAAACGGGGTGTGCAACTAAAAAAAAAGAATATTGGGGCGACGTTATGATGCTATCAATGTAACAGAGTAATAAGCGATCATAGTAACTGTATCAAAAAAATGTAGCAATAAAACATTATAACATTGTAACATTCGAACATAGTAGCAAAGTAACACGGTAACATTATTACCAAGTAATAAAGTATGATGATTGGAGGGTAACAATATAACAAAGTAACTATGTGGTCTTTGATTGGATTAAAGTGTTCCTCCTCATTTTTGAGGATTCTCCATTATTCTTTTTAGCTCTTCAATGTCAAGTAAATCTTTGGTGCGGCCGGATTTGATCTTGCTTGTAATCAGATCATCCACAGAGAGCACATTCCATTTCATTAATTTGGAACCTTCTATTGTTACTACAGTGCTATCTTTATATGCCTGATCAAAACTTTTATTTACAGAAAACTTTGTTATAAGTTCCAAATCCAGGTCGGCAGGGGAAAACTTTACAGAGATGTTTTGTTTTTGCTCTTTTACGCTTTCGGGAAAATCTGTTATTTCATATCCCATTTCATTAAAAACTTCCAGTAGCCTGTTAAGGTTATCCTTCTGGGTATCAATCCAAAAATCTACATCGGCCGAATGTCTTTGGAAACCATAAAAATTAACAGCTCCTCCGCCAACCAGCAGCATCCGTACTTTATGTTTGTTTGCCAATTTTAGAAAAGTATCAATGTTTTCTTTCCAGATGTTTTCCATGTTCACCTATATTGATAATAAAATTTTCATCGATCTTCTTCATTTTCTTCCCCGGGAACTGCATGATTTTTTCGCTCAGCGACAGGAAAGAATAGAAACGTTCTACTGGTGATAAGGCCAGAAAATTATTTTTCTGCTCCTCATTGGCTTCCTCTTTTGTTCGGTATAAAATTCTCATTTCGAATAAATATAACAACGTAACAAAGTAACAACGTAACAAAGTAACAAAGTAACAAAATAACATTGAAACATGGTAACATGTTATCTAGTCAGGCTTTTTTTTTGTGTGGGTAATTCTGATACGATTTTCTCATTGTAATCAGAAAAACCAGAAAACAAATATCGCTTGTCTTTCGATAGAGGATAAGCAATTTGGAATTCCATAGTCGCTTTATTGCCGCTTTTGTCGTTATCGAAATAGAGGTTAATATCTGAATATTTCTTATTGGAATAAACTTTGTCTATTGCCTTCTTAGTTAGTGAAGTCGAGTTTAAAATAACATTTGTGTCTTTCAGCGAGACCTCTTTTTCCTTTAATGCAGAAAGGAAATCCATTGTGCCTTCAAAGGCATTCATGCGTTCGCCATTCCCAATTGTAAGGAGGTCTTTTTGACCAATACAAATTTTGCCGTATTTTGAGCGAACATCGTAGCCTCCGGCATCATTGCTCCATCCAACGCCGAAATAGCGTTTACTGGCTCCTGAGTCGTCAATATAATCGTAATAGACCTCGGATACGATCCCGCTTTTTACAGCTTCATTAAAAATTCCACGATCTTGCAAGTAGGATGTAAGGGCAAAGTTGTTTCCCAAGGGCTTTACACTGGCTATTTCGTGTTTCTTTTGAGCTGTTTTTCTGATCGGATCTTTTTCTACCTGATGATTTGGGAATGGTGTCTTTTGGGAATATACGTTCAGGTGTTGAATAGCCTCCCTTAGATTGGATCTCTTCATTTCCATAACCAGATCGATTATACTCCCTCCCTTGCCGGAACCATGATCGAACCAAACACCTCTTGAATCATTCACGGTAAACGAGGGGGCGTTATCTTCTCTGATTGGTGAGCGATAAAATAACTCATTACCGGATTGCCGAACAGGTTTAAATCCTTCACTTCTTAAATAATCGGAAATCAGAATTAAGTCTTTTATTTGTGTTGTATTCATAGCAAGTTTATTTTGAATTACAGGAGAATAAACTAGAATCCGTTTTTTAGGATATTGAATGCCTGGTCGTCGGAGATGTCTTGAGTAAATACCTTTAGGTACGTTTTTTTTAGTTCCGCGACTTTCAATTCTTTGTTTGCTTCGGAGTTTAACCAGTTTTGAAAAGAATCGATATCGTGACTTTTTCTTGTGTACTCAAAGAATGCTTTCAATTCAGTTATAAGTGCAAAAAAGAACACATGCTCTTTACTAAGGTGTTTTCCTGAATTATCTTCCTGGAAATGTAATTTGACATTGTATTTTGTATTCCCGGATTCTACAAATGAATAGAAGAATGGAAATTTTGCTTTATCTCTCAAATGATTAAGACTGTTTTGCAAAGCCTCCTTTTTATGGAAAGTTGTTTTGCCATAAATCCCGGCACGATTGGCCATTGCATCAACTGAAACAGTTGTTTCGCACAAGCCTTTAGACCTTAGCGTATGTCTTAAAATAGACAGATATACAACTAAGGCCTGACGTCTTTCTTTTCCTTTTGTCAATCCTGCAAGCCGGTAGGCATCAATGTCAATTGAATAATAGCGACGAATGAAGCCATTTAATAGTTCGTGGCTTATTTTTACGTCATAAATTTTTGCATGTGACTTGGATTTGGCGATTGTGATCTTTACATCACTCAGAAGTCTAATCGATTCTAAATGCACAATGCTATCTCCGTTCGTATCTTTATACACACTACTGAAAATAAGATTATGACTCATCATGCGTAACAGGGCATAATCAAAAACCGTTTCAAACGAGAATCCTTCAATTACCGGAGCATTTTTATTTGAGAAACGTGAATGCCTCATTGCAAGTTCTTGTCTTCTTCTTCCGGTAACTTTACAGAAGTCTTTTAATGTGAAACGGGTATAGCCAAACAGATCTGTTTTCATTTGCCGGGAAATAAAGATGATAAAATCAAGTACCAAGGTCGCATCATCATCAAAACTGCTCCGTATATCAGAAAGGTTATCTGCGATGGCTCGATCAAGCCTACCATATTGTGTGAAAATGTCATTCATAAGTATGACTATTAAAATTGGGAGCATCCTCCGCACGACCGGAATGGGGGCTTACCCAGATGCCATCTATAATGAATCCGCTACCACTGGATAAATGGTCACGGCAGAATTTCATTCAATAATTGGTTGACCTTAACCACTATTGGTGTTTGTCAATTCAGCTTATTGCAGCCTCCCGGCGTCTGCAACCCGGTAAGTTCGCGCCATGTTTTTCTCCCCCTTGTTGTACCATAAATCGGGGATGCGCACAGAACTATATCATTTCAAAGATCGAAGAAGTTATTGTCCGGCACCCATTCCGGATCCCGGTCCTGGATAAACTTTAGTTCATCCGCATATTTTTCACATAGCGTTTCAAATTTTGCGTTCATCATAGTCCTTATTACCCTTCTCAGTTTTGTTCTCGCCTCAGGTTCTTCTCGTTTGGTTTTTGGAGAAGTTTGCTTTCGAACTTCATCCTTAACCAGGTTGGCGATATTACGGGTCAATAGTTCTATGTCCAATTCAGGGGTCATTGGCGTTGTTTCTCTTTTTCGTAACTTAAGCCGGTAACAACGAAAAGGATTTCTCTGGCGGCTCGTATGATTTCGGTTTTTTGAACTTTTGCGCCATTTCTCAATTGATATAAAATTTCGGAGCGAGTGGCACCGGTTCGTGCCTGAATCATTGAAACCATGCCGCGTGGCATATTGTGGCAGATGAATATTAATTCATCTTGGGAAGCCTTTTTGAAAGTATTATCACTTAAATTATGCATATTTGAACAATCATAAATGAATAACACAAACATAGAAGAAAATTATCTTCTATGCAAGAGTTAAAGAAGAGAATTATCATCTTTTTAGTATGAGTCTTTTAAAGCGATTGCAGGAACTGGTTGAAAACGAAAAGATAAGCCTGACCTATTTAGAACAAAAAATAGGTGCAAGCAAGGGCGTTCTGAGCAGGGCTGTAAAGAAAAATACGGATATTCAAGCAAAATGGCTCATAGAGATAGTTGAAAATTATCCCCAGTATAATGCCGAATGGCTTCTTACTGGCAAAGGTGAAATGCTCAAGGAGTCTATACGACCCGAAGAACAATTCAGTGGTACCGAAAAAAGTTTAATGGATAAACTGCTGGAAAGTAATGATAAGCTCATCAAATTTCAGCAGCAGGAAATTGAACAGCTAAAGAAAGAAATAGAAGCATTAAAATCTGAAATCCACCCGCAAAAGAATGAAGATAGGCGTGGATTGGGAAAAAAATAAGATCACTTGGCGAAAATTGAAATCTAACCTTTTTCTTTTAGTTGTCATAGTCTATAAATAAACTGAAATCTTTCTCGAAAATTTGGCTTTTCCCTTATATGAAAATATGTTATATATATATCATCGAAAAAGCGGACACCCCAACAATGTAAGACTTTCATTATTAGCGATATCGTTTCTGTGCATCATCGAAAAAGCGGACACCGAAACTTAATCTATCGAAATAGTGTACACCGAAAAGCTATTTCATCGAAATACCGAACACCGAAATAGGAATCTATCGAAATACCGGACACCCAAATAATGGGTTATCGAAATGCCGGACATTGAAAATCGTTTTTATCGAAATAGTGGACATCGAAAATGTCGATTATCGAAATACGGGACAGCCATATCGGAATACCGGACAACCAGAAACTGTAAATTGATCGTTTAATCCTGTTTGCTTCTTTGGTTCCGCGTAAAGTCAAGACACTAGATATTTTATGAGGAAAAGTTGGATGAATGACTTCAGTAGCTTGTTAGTAGAAGTTTGGCATAAAAGTTTGATATTGTTAGCTGTATGATTATTTTTAACAAAAAAACTAATGCAATGAACCAGCCACATAGTGCCACTCAATCAAAATTGAATATCAGATTATCTTTATTATACTATTCGAGACTTTTATCCTTCAGTATCACATGCAAAGAGCATTCATTCAGCAAGTTGCAAAATTCAAGAAAAGACAATTTACAGGACGCAACAATCAATAAATAACAAACTAAAGCCATTAACATTGCAAAATAATCGTTACATTTAATGCACTAAAACTACCACCTTTTGAATACGCGCCCGCAAATAAAGCTCGAATACGGAGAACACCGCCAACAGCAGGTTGTTTTTGTACGGTTTGCGTTTAACCGGGAAATTAGCGAGCTGGTAAAAAGTACACTACCAGTGCGTTGGAGCAGAACTCATGGATGCTGGTATATTGCAAGGGAAAATTTTGATTTAAACCACCTCTTTCAACATCTCAGAGGGAAAATATGGCTCGATTATTCGGCTTTAAAGCCAAACAAGAATAAGCATCCACAACAAGAACCAGCCCAGACAAAACGCAGCTATAATCTTAATGCCGTTAAGGTTCGGTTATCGGCGAATGTAAAAGTACAATTAGGGCATTTTAAGAAATGGATGGAACAACGCCGATACGCAACAAACACAATAAAAACTTACGTTCACCAATTAGAAATATTTTTTGGGTATTATGCCAGTCGTACACCGGAAGAAATTACAAAAGAAGATGTTACACGGTTTAATTCGGATTTTATAATTAAAAACGGCTTAAGCAATACATTTCAAAACCAAACGGTAAGCGCCCTAAAACAATTTTTCGAGTTTTTAACCACCAAATCGTTAGACGTTGATGCGCTTGAACGCCCCCGCCGAAGCAGGCCACTGCCAAAAGTAATTCCGTTGGAGGTGGTACAGGAAATGCTTGCACGAATAGCTAACCCAAAACACAAACTGGCCTTAGCTACCATTTATGGTTTAGGACTAAGAAGAAGCGAGTTGCTTAATTTAAGGCTTTCGTCCATTGATTTTCAGCGCGCATCGGTTACCATATTAAACGGAAAGGGGAAAAAGGACCGGGTATTGCCATTGCCCCCAAAACTGGCCCGGATGATGCAGAATTACATTCGTATTACCGAGCCTCAAACGTGGTTAATAGAGGGGAATTTAAAGGGACATCCTTACTCGACAACCAGTTTGCAAAATATTTTTGATAAATACATGACCAATGTGAAGAATAATCATAATTTTACTTTGCATTGTTTGCGACACAGCATTGCAACCCATTTACTGGAGTCGGGCACCGATTTACGTTATATACAGGAGCTTTTGGGGCACAAATCGTCGCGTACAACCGAAATATACACCCACGTAAGCATGAAAAGTTTAAAAAACATAAAAAACCCGCTTAATGACTTTGAACTGTAAAATCATAAAACATGAACATATCCAGCAACATATGATGTGTAGAGTTGAAAAATATGAACAGATAAGTAAGTTAGCATTCATATAGACAAAGAAGACGAAAAAATAAATGGATAAGAAAAATAGCGTATTTATCGCGACAAGTTTAGACGGATTTATAGCGGACAAAAATGGCGGAATCGATTGGTTGCATTCCATTCCAAATCCAGACAATGACGATATGGGATATGCGGAATTCAACAATGGAATTGACGCTCTTGTCATGGGACGAACAACATTCGAAACTGTAGTCGGATTTGATGTTCCTTGGCCATATAGCAAACCTGTTTTCGTATTGAGTAACAAACTGAAAGAAATGCCTGAATCTCATAAAGACAAAGCCTTTTTAGTAAATGGAACTCTAACGGAAATTTTGGAGCAAATTCACGGAAAAGGATATGGAAGATTATACATTGATGGCGGAACAACAATCAGGAATTTTTTAACAGAAGACTTGATTGATGAAATGGTTCTTACGACTATTCCGGTTTTATTAGGTGGTGGTTCTTCATTATTTGGAGAGTTGCCGAATGAACTGAAATTTGAACTAACTGAAACAAAAACATTTCTTAATCAAATATCACAGAGACACTATAAACGGAAAAGATAAAATACGAAATGCTAACAATGTATATAAAAAATAGGCGAAATAGTGCTAAAAATAAAGCTTTTGGCTCGCATCCAACTTGGTGTCAATCTGAAAGTTTCTCACTTCAAAATCGCCTACTTTTTATATACTAACCGTTAGCTGCAAGTGCAAAGAACCAAACTGCAACATTGAAACCTAATTATTAATTAAAAAAACGGATAGAAAATATTAGCACTTTGATTGAAGGTTGGTGCAAGAAAAAATTAGTTTTTGCCCGCCCACTTCTGCCCTTCGGGACAGTTGGGGAAGCCAACGCACATTGCACACATTTGCAAATCGCACAGGCTGACGCACAGACCGAAATTTGCAAAAGAGTGCAATTTCTGCCAACGCTAAAAAGAGTTGATGTTAGCTAATCACATTAGATTTTGATTTTTCAAGAAATATGCAGTACTGCTCATTGGTTGGACAGGATTTGATATAAAACATTTAATCTTTACGGTATTGCTTAGGAGTAAGACCAGTATGATGCTTAAAGTATTTGCTGAAAAACGATTGATTAGAAAAGTGTAAATAATCAGCAACTTCCCAAATAGTCATATCTGAGAATTTTAATAATGTTTTGGCTTCTACTACAATGTAATTATTAATCCATTCTGATGCCGACAGATCACTAATATCTTTCATTAAAGATGATAAATATTTTGGAGTAAGGCTTAGTTTTTCAGAATAAAAGCTAATATTATGTTGTTCTCTAAAGTTTTGTTGTAAAAGCTCCATAAATCGCATATAGTAGTATTCTTTACTTTTGGTTTTAACCTCACCAACATCTAATTCATATAAATCAACATCCTCTGCAATTTTATTTATAAAAGATATGGCAAAGCCACTAATTATATTTGATTTACGTACACTATTTTCAGCCTCTAATAAAAAGCTGAATAAATTAAAATAACTGATAATTATTTCAATATTCTCAGGTCTCGCTTTAAAGAGAGGGTTGTTTCTAACATGCATATAATAAGGAAGCAAGTCTGTTAAATCTATACTGATTTTCCGTAGATAATCAATTGATAAAAGAAGGACAAATCCCTCAAAATCGTCACTTACAGAATTTAAGCCAATAACATTTTCAGGTACGCTAATACCATAGTTATTGGGCGTTATCTTCACATTTGTAAGGTTAATATTCACATCAATATTTCCTTTTGTGCAAAAAAGAAATATAGCAGCATCAACTCTTAACGGAAAACTAAACAGGTGTATATATTCTTTTATACTTCTAATTAAGACAATTTCGGTATTTAGTCCTGTTCCAATTCTCTGTTTAAGCAATTGTTCTATGGTAACGCTAAAGAGTAATTGTTCTTTCATTCCTTTTTTTATCAAATATACCTAAATATTTGTAATAAACTCTCTGCAAAAACATACTATTCGACTTATAGAACAATTTATAAGAATTTAAGAGCTTTATTCTACAGCATCTCTCAGGTATCTTTGCTAACAGAAAATGATTAATAATAAATTAAAACGATTTAGAATGAATATCAGGATTCTGTTTCAGTTAGTTGTTCTGACTTTTATATTAAATGCCTGTTCGCAAAAAGGTGGTACAATTGAACAACACAAAGACACAATTTATGTAAAAACCTACAAGGTAGGTTTGCAAGAAGAAAAGACTACAAGCAACTATCTGGGTATTGTAGAGGAAGAAATTTCGGCATCAATTAGTTTTCCTTTAACAGGAAATATAGATGCAATAAAAGTTTCCGAAGGACAGAAAATTAAACAAGGTGATTTATTGGCAACGTTAAATGATTATAGCCTAAAGAATGCTCACTCAATGGCTTTAGCAACGTTAAATCAAGCTGAAGATGCTATGAAAAGAATTCAGATGTTATATGACAATAAAAGTTTACCTGAGATACAGTATATCGAAATGCAAACTAATTTGGAAAAAGCTCGTGCTGCTGAAGCTATTGCCCGTAAAAACATGAACGATAGTAGGCTAAAAGCTCCTTTTAGTGGTGTTGTTGGTAAAATAAGAGTAGAAGCCGGAGAAAACATTCTGCCAAACCAGCCTGTAATTACACTTTTAAAAATTAGTAATGTACATGTCAAGGTAGCCGTACCCGAAAACGAAATCAATAAGCTTAAAGTAGGGCAAACTGCAAGCATTCGTATCTCTGCTGTTTCAACCGATTTGTTTCAAGGAAAAGTGATAAGCAAAGGTGTAATTTCAGATGCTATATCACACACCTACCCCGTGTTAATATTAGTAAAAAATAATGAGTTTCTATTACTGCCAGGAATGGTGAGCGAGGCACAAATAAATAGTGGAAACTCTAATTCAAAAGTAGTTGTGCCAAACAACAGCATCTTAATAGATGGGGATGGCAACTATTATGTTTGGAAACTCATGCAAGGGAAAGCAACAAAACAAGTAGTTAAAATTGGTACGCAAAACCATAATGGTGTAGAGATTTTAAACGGACTAATTAATGATGACGTGATTATTACCGATGGTTACCAAAAAGTTTCAAACGGACAAAAAGTAGAGGTATTATGAAAAAAAATATAGGAGCAATTGAAGCGGTTATGCGCCATCATAAATTAATGTTCTTCTTTGTAGGAGTATTAGTTCTTTTTGGAGTATTCGCTCTGGTTAAAATGCCAAAACAGGAATTTCCAACATTCACTATTCGTCAGGGGGTAGTTGTAGGTATATACCCGGGAGCAACTTCTGCTCAAGTAGAAGAACAACTGGCAAAAGCACTCGAAAAATTTTTATTTACATATAAAGAAGTTAATCGAGAAAAAACTTATTCCATGTCGCGTGATGGAATTGTTTATATTATGGTTGAACTTGAAAATAATGTACATAACAAAGATGAAGTTTGGTCGAAAATTAAACATGGCATATCATTATTTAAGATGCAGCTACCAAGTGGTGTCTTGGCAGTAATTGCTAACGATGATTTTGGGGACACCTCAGCGCTTTTAATTGCGTTGGAATCAGATACACGTTCTTACAGGGAGCTAGAAGACTATGCCGAGATATTGGAAACTAAATTACGCTTATTAAAGTCTGCTTCTAATTTTCGCCTTTATGGAACACAAAAAGAACAGATTAACGTTTATTTAAACCGAGAGAAATTAGCCATATATGGAATCAACTATAAAACTTTAGCAGCGAATTTATTCTCACAGGGGCTAACTACTGTTTCGGGAAAAGTAGAAACGGGTAATTCCAATATGCCTTTACACTTCTCATCAATTTATAATTCGGAAACAGAAGTAGCCGAACAGATAATATATTCTTCACCCGATGGTACAATTGTAAAATTAAAGGATGTTGCCACCATCACGAAAGAGTATGAAACACCCAAACGCTTTACTCAAAACAATGGTAAAAAATCTATCATTTTATCAATGGAAATGCGAGAAGGACACAATATTATAGCCTATGGAAATGACGTTGATGAAATACTTAAAGAGTTCGACACGCTAATTCCTGATGATGTTGCAGTACAACGTATCGCAGACCAACCAAAGGTAGTTGAAACTTCAGTTCAGAATTTCCTGCGTGACTTAGTCATTGCGGTTGTAATCATCATCTTGATTATGCTTATTTTATTTCCATTACGTTCAGCAATAATTGCTTCAACTACCATTCCTATAACCGTTTTTATAACACTTGGGTTAATGTATCTACTAAACATCCCGCTCAATACAGTAACATTAGCAGCTCTAATCGTTATACTGGGCATGGTTGTCGATAATTCCGTTGTTGTTATTGACGGTTATATGGAATACTTGGAGAAAGGAGTATCCAAGTGGCATGCAGCCGTACTTAGTGCAAAAAATTACAATGGAGCTATCTTTTTTGCAACTTTTGCTTTGTGCAGCATTTTTTTACCTGTACTAGCTATTTTCACTGGCATTTGGGCCGATTTTGTAAAACATTTCCCATGGACATTTAGCATTGCTTTAGTGGTTTCGTATTTACTGTCGATGTTTTATATTCCTATTTTAGAATTCTTGCTAATTAAGCGAAAAACAAAAGAGAAGAAATTTAACCTAAATACAATTATTCAGAAATTTTATGTAAAAGGACTGGATGCAACATTTCGCTATCCCTTTATTACTATTGCTTTGACAGCAATCTTTATAGTTGTTTCTATTGTTTTCTTTTTTAGTAATGACCAACGTATGTTTCCGAATGCAGACAGAGATCAGTTTGCAGTAGAGATTTATCTTCCACAGGGAACACCAGTTGGCAAAACAAAAATAGTCGCCGACAGTCTGTATCAGTTATTAAAACGAGATGAAGAAATTGTATCAATCACTTCTTTTATTGGGATGTCATCACCACGTTTTCAAACTACTTATGCTCCTAATATTGGTGGTGAAAATTTCGCACAGTTTATTGTAAATACAACATCGGAACAAAGTACTATTGAACTTCTTGATAAATATACCCCCTTATACCAAAACTATTTCCCGAATGCCTATGTGCGATTTAAACAACTGGATTATCAGTTGTCACAAAATCCGATTGAGGTTCGATTAACAGGGAACCAAATCGGACAATTAAAACAATATAGTGACACGCTTATAAGCGCACTTTCTGGTGTTGAAAGTTTAGTGTGGTTACATACAAATTATGAAGAAGCATTGCCAGCATTGCAGGTTGATTTAAACACAGCAGAAGCATCAAGATTGGGAATAGTGAAGAGTTTAGCAGAGCTTGAATTAACAGGTTATTATACAGGAATACCTGTAGGCACTGTGTGGGAAGCTGATTATCCCTTGTCGGTAATAATGAAAACAGACAAACATGAGGTAAATGATAATCCAAATAATGTTGATAACAAATACATTTCTACACTTTTGCCCGGGATTTCTGTTCCATTACGACAAATTGCTGATGTAAGACCTGTTTGGCACGAAGGGCAAATTGTTCGCAGAAACGGAGTAAGAACAATTACGGTTTTGGCTGATGTTAAGCGAGGATATAGTGAGACAGCTACTTTTAAAGAAATAAAAGGTATTATTGAAAATGAAATAGCTCCTAACTTGCCATCAGATATTAGTTATTCTTATGGAGGAATGCATGAAGGAGATATGGAAGTTGTACCTTCTATAATTGAAGTACTTATAATCGCTGTGCTTATAATCTTCCTGCTGTTACTCTTTAAATTTAAAAAAATAAATGTAGCACTGGCAGCCCTACTTTCTCTTTCTTTTGTACTTCCCGGTACTTCACTAGGTTTATGGATAACAGGTACACCATTGACCCTTACTGTTATTCTAGGGATAATAAGCTTATTTGGAATTACAATCCGAAATACGATACTAATATTTGAACATGCTGAAGATTTGCGGATAAATAAAAAAACTACTGCCCGACAAGCTGCTTACGAAGCAGGTCAAAGACGCATGGTTCCCATATTTTTAACATCTGCAACAACTGCAATCGGAATTATTCCGATGATATTGTCGAACTCTTCATTATGGTCTCCAATGGGTATAGTCATCTTTTATGGAACTATACTATCCATGATAATACTGGTCTTAACATTGCCAGCAATGTATTGGAAGATATTTCAAAAAGTAAAAATCAGGGACATAAGTAAAAAGTTTAGCAATAAAATTAATCTTTCGAACCAAAATAAATATTCATCAGATGAAGTATAGAAATGTAATAACACCAATAGTTTTGCTGTTGTCTTTAAATATTAATGCACAGACCGTTACTCTTGAGATGTGCAAAGATTCAGCAATACAGAACAATATAAATATTAAGAATAAACAACTTAGTTTAGAGGCTTCGCAAGAAGTAAAAAAGAATGCTTTTACAAATTACTTTCCTCAAATAGATGCTGGTGCTGTTGCTGTAAAACTAAACAAAAGTTTAGTTGAAGCAGAATTACCTGAAATGAATTTGCCAGTATATGACGGAAATCCAGCGAATCTGGCTGCTCCAACTCAGTTTACTTACTTTCCCGGGATGGGCTTGGAATTATTAGATTATGTTAATGCAGGATATTTAACTGCTGTACAACCTTTATATGTAGGAGGTAGAATACGGAATGGAAATAAACTCGCCTCTCTTGGTGTCGAATTTTCACAACATCAACTTAATCTTACGCAAGATGAAGTATTGGTTGCGACTGAGTTTTATTATTGGACTATTCTAGCACTTGAAGAAAAGAAGAAAACACTTGAAGGGTATGAAAAACTACTGAATAGCCTAAAAAATGATGTAAGTGTTGCCTACGAGGCCGGGTTAATTCAAAAAAGTGATTTGTTAAAAATACAACTTGAATTAAATAATATCAATGCAAATAAATTAAAGCTTAACAATGGTATAGATTTATTAAAAATGACCCTTGCTCAGCACATTGGTATTACATATTCAGGTAATTTACAAATCGCTGATACAGCTATTCTTGTTCACGATCCGGTAGAAGCATTTTGGAGTCCGGAAGAAGCTTTGCTTAAAAGAGATGAATATCAGATGCTAAACAAAGCAATAGACGCAGAAATACTCCAGAAGAAAATGGCAATGGGTGAATACTTGCCAACAGTAGCCGTTGGTGTTGCAGGGCTGTATCTTGATGTAAGCGAGCCTGATGGAGGCATGATGAGCTTTAACAATACCAACAGTATGGTTTTTGCCAAAGTTTCGGTACCAATCTCCGGATGGTGGGGAGGTTCACATAAAATAAAGGAGCATAAGCTAAAGGTAAACATTGCCCAAAATAATTTGGAAGAAAAAACGGAACTATTAAAACTTCAAATGGACAAAGCATATAAAGATGTTATTGAAAGTTATATGCAAATTCAGGTAGCAGAATCTTCAGTTGAGCAAGCTTTAGAACACTTGTCTGTTGTAAAAAACAGTTTTGATGCGGGTGTTGTAAGTACTTCTGACTTATTGGAAGCGCAAGCTATGTATCAACAAACAAAAGATGCTCTAATTGATTCCAAGACTGCCTATAAAATTAAATATGCAGAATATTTAAAAGTAACAGGGAGGTTATTATGAAAGCAAGTGTTATAATATGTGCTTACAATGAGGAAAAAACTATTGCAAATGTCTTGATTTCATGTTGCAATCTATTACCTGATTCAGAGATTATTGTAGTTGATGATGGTTCTAATGACGATACTCAAAACATTTTAAAAGAATTGTCTAAAGATTATTTATTCATAAATGAACGATTGGATAAGAATAGAGGTAAAAGTTGGGCAATGGTTCATGGTGTTGAGAAATCATCAAATGAAATAATTTTATTCTTTGATGCTGACGTTTCAAACATCAAAAAAGAACATTTTGATTTATTATTAACCCCTATAATTAACAATGAAGCAGATATGGTTTTAGGACAACCTTCTGAAACATTAATAGATTATCGAGTTAATCCTTTTAGGTCATTAACAGGTGAAAGAGCTATGCTAAAGAAGGATATTACCCCCATTCTTAATGACATAAGAGATATTAGGTTCGGAGTAGAGACATTTATTAATTTGTATTTTCAAAGACACGGAAAGAAAATAAAGTATGTTTTAATGAAAGAGTTGAAGCATCCAACAAAATTTGAAAAAACGTCAATATTTAATGCTTCAAAAGAGTTTGCAAGTGAAGGCAAAGAAATAGCTCTTACCTACTTAAATAATTATGAATTAATTACTCAGCGCATTGAAATATTAATAGAGAAATCGAATAAAAAGGCGAAAATTAAAATTAATTCTTTACAGAAGGAAGTCAATAATAAATTACAAGAATTAAAGGATAAATATTTTTAAAAACAGGAGTTCAAATAGTATAATATTTTACTACTTATACTTTCTAATATTCTCAGTACATTTAGGTTGTTTAAAATAACAAACAGATGTGAATCCGAAAGTGAAGTTTAGAATATCATCATTGAAATCCACTACACACAGCCAAGCACAATTGCAATTCGCACGAGCCAACGCATGCCCAAAAATTGCAATAGAGCTTGTCTGTTTGCCACCGCTTTTTTGCCGCCCCTAAAAACTAATTTTTTCGGGAGTAGTAGTGCTTCGATTGAAAGCATTAGTGTTCGTAAGTGACAGGTAATTAACTAATAGAGAATGAACACCAGCAGCTAACACATGGTATAGTGCATGCGGGTTTCAGCGGTTTTCGAAGGTTTGTGGCTCGTAAAAAAGGTCGGTGTAAACTGATAATTTATCGCTTCGAACTCCCGCACGACACCATACCATAAAACGTTGGCGCCTATTAACCTCGCACCACATATTTTCCGATAGAAGGTTTTGCACTCGGTAGCATGAAAAAATAGATTGATTGGCAAACGGAATCTTGAATTCCAAGCGTCTTTGACCAGGGTTTCGCAAAGTTAAGGTGGTGCTCAGACAGTGGGTAGGTATTTTAAAGATTTGTGCAGAGAAGGATTCAGGGGATTCTGCGGTTATCGTAGGAATGTGAAAATTCGCGGACCGGTGCTGGGTTTCGGTAGAAACTACCCGACTAGCAAAACGGACTTCTAAAACGGATTACGCGGATTGCTTTATCAAAGGTATCGTGTAGGTGAGGGGTGCGCAGACAACGGATAGGTGTTTTTAAAGGTTTGTGCAGAGTAGGGCACGCAGAATTTAGCAGTTTTCGAAGGGAGGTGAGGTTTAGGAGACCGGTGTCGGGCTCCGGTAGAAACTGGCTGAATGATGAAAGGGATTCGCAAAGCGTTATTTGCTTCCCGAAACGTTCAAAATGATTGATTGGCAGAAACGTGAAAATGGGGTTAGGGTCTTCAGCTTAGCAATTGTTGCACCCCAGCATCCACATGGTTAGAAAAGTCTACCTTTATAAGGTGTCGTAAGGGCAGCGGTCGCCATCAAAGTACTGGTCTCGTGTTTAATGTATCTGGAAGCTTCTATACATTGATTGGCAGAAACGTAAATCCAGTATCTCGTTAAGACAAATGTTTGCATACGGATTGGCAAACGGAATTTAAAGAACAAGAATTAGTTCCGGGGTGGTGGCGAAGTGGTAGTATTGTCGTTCGCAGACTTGTAAGAAGAGCAAAACGCGAGGAGGGTTGATGACAGGTGCCAACACGCAATATATTGCATAGCTGTTCGCTTATAGATAACAAATTGGTTTCAGGGCAGTGGCCCTATGTGGATAAGAAATTTACTATCAAAGAATACGCTACGCACTATATTGCCACACGTTAGGTTTCATGCAAAAAAACATGCTGCAAAAAATTGGCATAGTTGAATTTTATAGAAATAAACCATGAAATATATATTTTTAATAGCTGCCTTCAACGCTTTGTTTTTTGCGTTTTTGATTTTACAGAAAAAAAAGGCTATACATGATAAGATACTGATTTGCTGGCTAATTTATTTAGGTTTATACACAGGCATATACGCTTTGTTTTCAAATAAACTCTTTATTGAATTTCACCTTCTTTCAGCAAGTTTTATTTCATTACTCTTACTTCATGGCCCATTCCTGTTTTTGTATATTTCTGCATTAATTGACCAAAAGTTTCAATTCAATAGAGAAAAACTGTTACATTTTATTCCTTTTATCCTATTCAACCTATTTATCGTTATCGCTTCCTTCTTTCCGGAAATATCGGAAAGAATAAGACTAGACCATGTGGAAAGTGAACATGGGGCTCCTTTGTTGTTTAATTTATTTCTAATTCTTACAGTTTTATCAGGGCCATTCTATTTTATTTTATCAATGCTACTCTTTAAAAAATTGGACATTAATATTTTCAATTATTTTTCATCGTTTGAGAATGTTAACCTCAACTGGTTAAGAAAGCTTGTCTATATTTTTGGGGGCATTTGGACAGTATTAATGATTTTTGCCACTGTCCATCATGTTTTTCATATGTTCTCTTGGATTTTTTGCGCTCACGGTTTATCTCTTTCTTTGTCCGCTTTTATTATTCTGATTGGTTATTATGGCTTAAAGCAAAAAGAAATTTTCATTCAATATCCTGACCGGAATATCGAAGATGTAACTGAACCAAAGACGAAATATGCCGGTATATTTTTGAAAGAAACTGATATTGAGCATTATGTTAGTAAATTAAAACATTTTATGGCTACCAAAAAACCTTATCTGGAGGCTGACCTTTCACTACCTGAATTGGCAAATAAACTTGAAATACCTTCACATCATCTTTCACGGATAATAAATGAACAATTTGACGTTAACTTCTTTGATTTTGTTAATCAATATAGGATAGAAGAAGTGAAATCAAGGATAGGTAATCCTGAGTTTGATAATCTATCCCTTTTAGGAATTGCCTTCGATAGTGGTTTTAATACTAAATCGGCTTTTAACAGGGTATTTAAAAAAATGACAGGATTTACCCCGAGTGAATACAAGAATAAAATATCAGACGCAACACTCCAATAATTGAGCTGTCTTTTAGAGTCCTTTTTTAAGGAATAGGACTTCAAGTTGTTACTAAATGGGTACTACATTACAAAGTAGGTCGCACAAGGATATTTCTGAGCGTACTTTTGTCCCAAGATAATTTAGTAATAACAATTAAAAAATTTGTGTCATGAGAACAACAAAAATGAATTTGAGAACAGAAGTTCCAATGAGTCTTCTTAAAAACCGTAAAACAAGTTTACAGACAATCCTATCACTTGTATTTGTATCATTCTTTATGATATTCGGTTCACTTCCGGCATCTGCCCATTGCGACTCCTACGATGGTCCTACAATTAAAGATGCTACTAAATCCCTTGAAACGAACAACGTTAATTTAGTTCTGAAATGGATTACACCTGAACAAGAAAAGGAAATTATTCCTTTGTTCAATAAAACCTATGCTTTAAAAGCTGGTGACAAAGAAGTATATGCTATTGTTGAAAAACATTTCTTTGAAACCCTTGTACGACTGCACCGAGAAACAGAAGGCGCTCCATACACAGGGTTAAAACCTGCCGGAACTACTAAGCCAATTATTCAACTGAGCGACCAGGCAATTGTAAGTAAAGATATTGAAGACCTGCTTGGAAAGTTAAACAACCATATTGGAAAAGTGATAAAGGAGAAATACGAAAAAGTAGCTGCACTTGAAAAAGTTAAAAATGATTCTCCGGAAAAAGGCCGTGAATTTGTGGAAGCTTATGTTGATTACACCCATACGATAGAAGCTATTCATGATATAGTTGAACAAGGAGGTGGACACTCAGCACACAAACATTGAAATGATATCATTAATAAATACAGAATAATTTTAGAATCTTCCCTGATGAATTTCGGGGAAGATTTCTAATTTTAGATTCAAATAAATGCACGAAAACCTAACATCGTGTATAAAACATTGGGGTTTAAGTGGTTAACCGAAGTTTCTTCCCCGCATCAACCTTTGTGTCGGTGGATAGGAACGAAGCCCGCAATCCCCAACGTTTCATACACGTAACCGTTAGTACGCCGTGAGGCGTATTTTCTTCAATGGGTTCAATTCCCATCTGCCGAATTGACTGTTCGGGCAGTAA